>NZ_JAMPNV010000014.1:0-272522 GCF_028479565.1 Providencia sp. PROV202
AGAAGCAGCTCGATTAGCGGAAGAAGAAGCAGCTCGTATTGCAGAAGAAGGGGCCGAGGCGGCACGTTTAGCCGAGGAAGAAGCACAAAAGCAAGCGGAAGAAGACGCTGCGAAAACTCAGCCAGTTGAGCAGGAAAAACCGAAAAAAGAAGGCTTTTTCAGCCGTCTGAAGAAAGGCTTATTAAAAACTCGTCAAAATTTAGGTTCTGGTTTCCTTGGTCTATTCAAGGGCAAAAAAATCGATGACGACCTTTTTGAAGAGCTAGAAGAGCAGTTATTAATTGCGGATGTCGGTGTTGAAACTACCCGTAAAATCATTGATAACTTAACGCAGCACGCTTCCCGTAAAGAGCTAAAAGATGCCGAAGCGTTGTACGGTAAGCTGCGTGAAGAAATGTCTGATATTTTAGCCACCGTAGACAAACCATTAGAGATCGAAGGTAAAAAACCTTATGTTATTCTGATGGTTGGTGTTAACGGTGTGGGTAAAACTACAACGATTGGTAAATTAGCACGTCAGTATCAATCAGAAGGTAAGTCCGTCATGTTGGCGGCGGGTGATACATTCCGTGCCGCGGCAGTTGAACAACTGCAAGTGTGGGGCGATCGTAACAATATTTCAGTTGTCGCTCAGCATACTGGTGCTGATCCAGCTTCCGTGATTTTTGATGCGATTCAATCTGCTCAAGCAAAAGGTGTCGATGTGTTGATCGCCGACACCGCAGGGCGCTTACAAAATAAAGCGCACTTAATGGAAGAATTGAAGAAAATTGTCCGCGTGATGAAGAAGCTTGATGAGTCAGCCCCTCATGAAATTATGTTGACCCTCGATGCGAGCACCGGACAAAATGCGGTTAGTCAGGCTAAAATTTTCAATGACGCCGTAGGTTTAACCGGTATTACACTGACAAAACTCGATGGTACAGCAAAAGGTGGCGTAATCTTTTCAATCGCCGATCAGTTCGGTATTCCAATTCGTTATATCGGGATTGGTGAAGGTATTGAAGATTTACGCCCATTTAAAGCCGATGACTTTATCGAGGCTCTATTTGCCCGAGAGGAATAATTTTCGATGATCCGCTTTGAACATGTGAGTAAAGCTTATCGCGGTGGCCGCCAAGCGCTCCAAGGGGTAGATTTCCATCTACGCCCTGGGGAAATGGCATTTTTAACGGGTCACTCAGGCGCAGGTAAAAGTACATTACTTAAACTGATTTGTGGTATTGAGCGCCCAAGTGCGGGTCATATTCTGTTTAATGGTCACGATATCAGCCGACTAAAAGACAGAGAGATCCCTTTTCTGCGCAGACAGATCGGCATGATTTTCCAAGATCACCATCTGTTATTTGACCGCACTGTTTATGACAACGTGGCGATGCCACTAATTATTTCTGGTGCAAGTAGCGAAGATATTCGCCGACGCGTGAGCGCTGCATTGGATAAAGTCGGTTTGTTGGATAAAGCGAAAAACTTCCCAATCCAACTGTCTGGTGGTGAACAGCAGCGCGTGGGTATTGCACGCGCAGTAGTGAATAAGCCAACGATGCTTCTCGCGGATGAGCCGACAGGTAACCTTGATAACGAGTTATCTGAAGGCATTATGCGTTTATTTGAAGAATTTAACCGTGTGGGGGTGACGGTATTAATGGCAACCCACGATATTGCGTTGATTGAACGCCGTAATTTGCGTGTATTGACCTTAAGCGAAGGTCGGATGCTTGGAGGTCAACATGGCTAAGAATGTCCGCAAAGCGAAGCCAGAACGTGCCATGCAATCAAAAAGCAAAGCACTCAAAGGTGGCTGGCGTGAGCAGTGGCGCTACTCTTGGTTAAATGCGCTGGCTGATATGCTACGTCAACCGCTGGCAACCTTTTTAACTGTGATGGTTATTGCCATTTCATTAGCGCTACCAAGTCTGTGTTATATCGTTTGGAAGAATGTTTCTCAAGCGGCTGAGCAGTGGTATCCGACGCCTCAGTTGACGGTCTATCTGGATAAGTCTCTCGATGAGCAAGGGGGACAAAATGTGGTGACCCAGCTTGAAGCCCTTGATGGCGTTGCCCATGTGAATTACTTATCTCGCGACCAAGCGATATCGGAATTCCGTAGCTGGTCTGGCTTTAGTACCGCATTAGATATGCTAGAAGAGAATCCTCTACCAGCAGTGGCAATTATCACCCCGAAACTGGATTTTGAAGGTTCGAATGCCTTAGCAACATTGCGCGACCGTGTTAGCCAAGTTAACGGCATTGAAGAAGTTCGAATGGATGATAGCTGGTTCTCACGCCTAGCTGCATTAACTCGGTTGGTAGGGCAAGTGGCATCGGTGATTGGCATTTTGATGATTGTTTCATTGTTCTTAGTGATTGGTAATAGTGTGCGGCTAAATATTTTTGCTCGTCGCGATACCATCAATGTGATGAAGCTCATTGGTGCTACTGATGGCTTTATTATGCGCCCATTCTTAAATGGCGGGGTGGTATTAGGCGCCTTGGGTGCGGTGATCGCCCTCATTATGACATTCTTACTCGTGTGGCAGTTGTCCGATTTAGTCGCGCAAGTAGCAAGCGTATTTGGTACGCAATTCCACATTGAAGGGCTACTGTGGGAAGAGGCTCTGTTGATTATTTTAATGTCTGCAATTGTGGGCTGGGTAGCGGCATGGCTGGCAACATTACAACATTTACGCCATTTCAGACCAGAATAATTTAGTTGTTCCCATCGGTGCTAACTTATTGGCACTGATGGGAAAAATAAATTTCTGCGAACTTCTTTTCTAATTATGTGTCAGATATTGACCTGCGGTTAACTATTCTTGTATATAATTTATTTAACGCGGCTAAGCTGATAGACTACGGTTTGTCTGTATCGACTCTCTCCCATTTCAGTACAATTCATAGAGGATCTTAATGACCAAAGACATGCAATCACTAGCGCTTGTTCCACAAGGAAGTATTGAAGCTTATATGCGAGCTGCCAATGCTTACCCGATGCTGACCGCAGAGGAAGAAAAGGAACTGGCAGAAAGGCTGCATTACGATGGTGACCTCGAAGCTGCTAAGCAACTGATTTTATCCCATTTGCGCTTTGTTATTCACATCGCGCGTAGCTATGCAGGCTATGGTTTACCACAAGCTGACTTAATTCAGGAAGGCAACATCGGCCTGATGAAGGCTGTGCGTCGCTTTAATCCTGAAGTGGGTGTGCGTTTGGTGTCTTTCGCCGTGCATTGGATCAAAGCGGAAATTCATGAATACGTTTTACGTAACTGGCGTATTGTCAAAGTCGCAACAACAAAATCCCAGCGTAAGTTATTCTTTAACTTAAGAAAGAATAAAAAACGCCTTGGTTGGTTTAACCAAGAAGAGGTGGATATGGTTGCACAAGAGCTAGGCGTGAGCACCAAAGATGTGCTGGAAATGGAATCCCGTATGGCGGCGCAAGACATGGCATTTGATATGTCTGACGACGATGATAGCGGTGATTTCGGTGGCCCTGTTGCGCCGGTGCTTTTTCTCCAAGATAAGTCTTCTGATTTTGCCAATACCATTGAAGATGATAACTGGGAAAGCCACGCGACTGATCGCTTAGCAGATGCATTAGCATCATTAGATGAGCGCAGCCAAGATATCATTCGTGCTCGTTGGTTGGATGATGACAACAAAACGACGCTGCAAGAACTGGCCGACAAATATGGTGTTTCCGCTGAGCGTGTTCGCCAGCTTGAAAAGAATGCCATGAAAAAGCTGCGTCTTGCGATGGAAGATGAAGACGACGAGATGTAATGTTTCTTGCCCGTCTACGTTATCTGCATTTATTTCCTCTGATTGGAAAATAGATGCAGATAACTTATTCCTTTCCCCTAGTAATTAACGGGAATAAAGTTCTAAAGGCAGTCCATCTGGATCCGTAAAGAAGGTAAAACGCTTCTGAGTATACGGGTCGATTCTTACCCCTTCACACACCACCTGATTTTGTGCCAAATAGGCAATCCATTCTTCTATATTATCCACTTCAAACGCTAAATGACGTAACCCAGTGGCTTCAGGATAACTGAGTCTTTTGGGCGGATTGGCGAAACTAAACAGCTCAATCTGATAATGCTCTCCAAAAGCTAAATCTGCTTTCCATGAGTCATTCTCTGGACGGTAATATTCTGCGAGAAGCTGTAATCCAAGGATCTGGCAGTAAAAATCCTTACTCTTAGAAAAATCAGAGCAAATAATAGCAACGTGATGAATTTTATTAAGTTTCATACTGATGGCTCGATGTTTAGCTGCCAATGATGGGTTTCTTCGGTGGGTTGAAAACCACAGGCAACAAGAAATTTCTCCAAAGCGATTTTGTTTTGCGGTTCCACTCCCTGCAAGTCAAAGATCCAATGGTGGATTTCAGGTTGTTGACGGCAAATTTCCTGTAAAAGATACAATCCCACACCGCGACGGCGAGTGACTTCACGGACATTAAAATCACAGATAGTACCTTGTTGTTGATAAATAACCACTTTAGCAGCTGCCAATAAGCGATCGTTAAAACGCGCTCCATAAAAATGCACGCCAGACTCAAGGCGTTGTTCGAGTTGTGTTCGATTCTGGTCTAGCCAGATCTTCGATAAGTCGATGTATTGTTGCTCAGTAGGATTGACCAGAGGGATGATGGTAAGTCTCATGTTGTTTTGATCCATTTCATGGTGCATGTTGCACGCTATTCTAACAGCAGAGTGATCTGTAACCGATTTTTTAATTTCAAAGAGAAAAATTTGGTATTGATGAATTTTCCGAGTTTCCCTCGGATTAAGCCAAATTTAACTGGAATATAACACTAGCATTTACAAAAAATACACGTTTTATCATTAGTTTTTTATTCTGCAATTGATGTAAATAGCTGTCTCATTCATTTGCTATTTAGCATAATTCTCTTGTTTAATGGTCTGAAATATATAGCCTTATTGGCCGTATTTTGAAATATCAGGCATTGAACCTGTCACCTATAATAATTGATTATAAATCAATCACAAACACTCACAATCATACACAATATTGATGGCGGGGACGCACGAATGAAGAATATTAATAAAGCATTATTAGCGGGTTGTATCGCAATGGCATTAAGTCCAGCTGGATGGGCGAAAGAGATTAAAATCGCAGTTGTCGGCGCTATGTCAGGCCCCGTTGCTCAGTATGGTGATATGGAATTTACGGGCGCTCGCCAAGCTATTGCGGATATTAATGCGAAGGGTGGAATTAACGGCGATACACTGGTTGCCGTTGAATACGACGATGCGTGTGACCCAAAACAAGCAGTTGCGGTCGCCAACAAAGTGATTAACGACGGCATCAAGCACGTCATTGGGCACCTCTGCTCTTCCTCCACTCAGCCGGCTTCAGATATTTATGAAGACGAAGGCGTTCTAATGATCACCCCAGCGGCGACCAATGCGGATTTAACCACGCGTGGCTACCAGCTTATCATGCGCACAACAGGTTTGGATTCTGACCAAGGCCCAACAGCGGCGAAATACATTATCGAAAAAATTAAACCGAAGCGCATTGCAGTCGTCCATGATAAACAGCAATACGGCGAAGGTTTGGCTCGCTCAGTACGTGAAAGCTTAAACAAAGCTGGCGTGAAAGAAGTCATGTTTGAAGGTGTCACTGCGGGTGATAAAGACTTCTCTGCACTGGTCGCTAAACTGAAAAAAGAGAACGTCGATTTTGTCTATTTCGGTGGCTACTACCCAGAAATGGGGCAAATCTTACGCCAAGCGAAACAATCAGGTCTGAACATTCGCTTTATGGGGCCTGAAGGTGTGGGTAACTCCTCACTGTCGAATATTGCAGGAGACGCCTCAGAAGGTATGTTGGTGACATTACCGAAACGTTATGACCAACTTCCAGCTAACCAATCCATCGTCGATGCGATTAAAAAGAAAAAAGAAGATCCAACAGGACCATTTGTATGGACAACTTACGCAGCAATTCAAGGCTTAACTACGGCGATGCAGCGTACAGGCAGCACGGAACCTGATGTGCTGGCGAAAGATCTGAAAGCTAACCCTGTGGATACCGTTATGGGGCAATTAAGCTGGAAGCCAAATGGTGACCTGAAAGGTTTCGAATTCGGAGTGTTTGAATGGCACAAAGACGGAACCTCTACTGCACAAGAGTAATTCTCACTTGTATTGATAATTGAGAAATGCGTATTCAGTGATGAGCTGGAAGCTTGGTAACGGGCTTCCAGCTTCTGCTCTCCATAGAGGGACAGTAGTTTGAAAGGATAATCTTATGTCAGACCAAATTCTGTATTTTATTCAGCAATTCCTCAATGGCTTAACGTTAGGAAGCACTTACGCGCTGATCGCTATCGGCTATACCATGGTGTACGGCATCATCGGGATGATCAACTTCGCCCACGGTGAAGTGTACATGATTGGTAGCTACGTTTCGTTCATTGTCATTGCGGGCTTAATGATGCTCGGTATCGATGTGGGCTGGATCCTCATTGCGGCGGCGTTTGTGGCGGCCATTGTGGTATCAAGCTCCTATGGCTGGAGTATCGAGCGCGTTGCTTACCGTCCTGTTCGTCACTCTAAGCGCCTGATTGCGCTGATCTCGGCGATCGGGATGTCCATCTTCTTACAAAACTACGTCAGTCTGTCTCAAGGATCTCGCGATCTGGCATTGCCAAGCCTGATTACTGGACAGTGGGTATTAGGTGAAAGTGATGGCTTCTCTGCCATTGTCACCAAAATGCAACTGACTATCTGGGTTGTGACCTTCCTTGCGATGCTGGCACTCACGCTATTCATCCGTTATTCCCGTATGGGGCGCGCCTGCCGTGCGTGTGCGGAAGATTTAAAAATGGCAAGTTTGCTGGGTATCAACACTGACCGCGTGATCTCTTTGACCTTCGTGATCGGTGCGACGATGGCGGCGGTTGCAGGCGTGTTATTAGGGCAATTCTACGGCGTAATTAACCCGTATATTGGCTTTATGGCGGGAATGAAAGCCTTCACCGCAGCCGTATTAGGTGGAATCGGCAGTATTCCAGGCGCAATGCTGGGCGGCTTGATCCTCGGTGTGGCGGAAGCCATGACCTCGGCGTATTTAAGCACGGAATATAAAGATGTCGTCTCATTTGGTTTATTGATTGGTGTTCTGTTGATCATGCCAACTGGCATTCTGGGTCGCCCGGAGGTCGAAAAAGTATGAGAAAAGAAAATTGGATCAGCGCCATTATTGCTTCCGTCACCTTCTTTATTTTAGCGGTATTTATGATGGGGCTAAAATTAGGTCTCGATGGCACTAAGTTGATAGTGGAATCTGGGGGAGACGTTCGTTGGAATTGGATCTTCGTCGGTATCGCCATTATCTTTGTGTATCAATTAATTCGCCCCGCGTTAAGCAAAGTGTGGCAGGGCGTGCCCAAAAAATCGTGGGCGTTACCGGATTTTGACGGCGGCTCGCTCAGACAAAAAATTATCGGGCTTGCTATCATTATTGGGGCGATTATATGGCCATTTTTAGTCTCTCGCGGTAGCGTCGATATTGCCACATTAACCTTAATCTACGTGATGCTGGGGCTCGGCTTGAACGTGGTGGTTGGGTTATCCGGATTATTGGTACTCGGCTATGCGGGCTTCTACGCTATCGGCGCCTATACCTTTGGCTTACTTAATCACTATTATGATTTCGGTTTCTGGGAAAGCTTACCGATTGCCGGCTTAACGGCGGCATTAGCAGGATTCTTGTTGGGCTTTCCAGTACTGCGCCTGCGGGGTGACTATTTGGCGATCGTCACTCTTGGGTTCGGGGAGATCGTACGTATTTTATTATTAAATAATACGGAGATCACCGGCGGCCCGAATGGGATCAGCCAGCTGCCAAAGCCGACCTTCTTTGGCTTAGAGTTTAGCCGTACTGCTAAAGAGGGTTGGGACACATTCCATAACTTCTTCGGCTTAGATTACAACCCCGGCGACCGGATCATTTTCCTCTATTTTGTCGCCTTGTTGCTGGTGGTGATCACACTGATCGTGATCAACCGCTTATTACGGATGCCATTAGGGCGAGCGTGGGAAGCGCTACGTGAAGATGAAATTGCGTGTCGATCATTAGGCTTAAGCCCGACACGTATTAAATTAACCGCCTTTACAATCAGTGCAACATTTGCAGGGTTTGCAGGAGCGTTATTTGCTGCACGACAAGGGTTTATCAGCCCTGAATCCTTCACGTTTGCTGAGTCTGCCTTTGTATTGGCGATTGTGGTGCTTGGTGGAATGGGATCGCAAACGTCGGTGATTTTAGCTGCGATCATCTTGGTGGTATCAAGGGAGATGATGCGCGATCTGAATGAATACAGCATGTTGCTGCTGGGGGCATTGATGGTGCTGATGATGATCTGGCGTCCACAAGGCTTGTTACCAATGCAGCGCCGCCAAATGAAATTGAAAAGTGCACAAGGAGGCGGATCATGACGACGTCTATTCAGCCTTCGGCTGTACCGTTATTGCAAGTCAGTGGCTTAACCATGCGCTTTGGCGGTTTGCTAGCGGTCAACAACGTGGAACTGACGTTGAACCAAGGGGAAATCGTTTCACTGATTGGCCCCAATGGTGCAGGGAAAACCACCATATTTAACTGTTTGACTGGGTTTTATAAGCCAACGAGCGGGGCGATCCTCTATCGGGATAAGCATCTTGAAGGGCTTCCGGGTCAAGCCATTGCTCGCCTTGGGGTGATCCGTACGTTCCAGCATGTTCGCTTATTCAAAGAAATGACGGTGATTGAAAACTTATTAGTGGCTCAGCACCAACATCTGAAAAGCGGTATTTTCTCAGGCTTACTGAAAACGCCTGCATTTCGCCGAGCAGAAGCCGAAGCGGTAGATAACGCGGTGAAATGGCTAGAGCGGGTCAATCTTTCTGAATTTGCTAACCGTCAAGCGGGGAATCTGGCGTATGGTCAACAGCGTCGCCTAGAAATTGCCCGCTGTATGGTGACGCGACCTGAAATTTTGATGCTGGATGAGCCAGCGGCAGGGTTAAATCCGAAGGAAACTAACGATCTGGATGAGCTAATTGCAGAGCTGAGAACCCATCATAATGTCTCTATCTTATTGATAGAACATGATATGAAACTGGTGATGGGCATTTCTGACCGCATTTATGTGGTGAACCAAGGAACACCTCTGGCGAACGGAACACCGAACGAAATTCGCCAGCATCCGGATGTGATCAAAGCCTACTTGGGAGAAGCTTACTGATGCTGGAATTTAAACAAGTTTCCACCCATTACGGGAAAATTCAGGCGCTGCATGATGTCAGCTTAAATATCCAAAAAGGGGAAATTGTCACGCTGATTGGTGCCAATGGTGCAGGAAAAACGACGTTACTCAGTACGTTATGTGGCGACCCTCGCGCATCCTCTGGTCAGGTACTTTATCGGGGGGCGGATATTACTCAGCTACCGACACCGCAAATTATGCGTAAAGACATTGCGCTAGTGCCGGAAGGGAGGCGGGTGTTTTCCCGCATGACTGTTGAGGAAAATCTGGCTATGGGCGGTTTTTTTGCGGATCGCCATCAATATCACGAGCGTATTGAACGGGTTTATTCGTTATTTCCACGGCTGCATGAACGTCGTAGCCAGCGTTCAGGAACCATGTCCGGTGGTGAGCAGCAGATGCTAGCCATTGGACGGGCGCTGATGAGTCAGCCTGAATTACTGTTATTGGATGAACCTTCATTGGGGCTGGCACCAATTATCATTATGCAAATTTTTGACACTATTTTGCAGCTACGGGAAGAGGGGATGACCATCTTTCTGGTGGAGCAAAATGCTAACCAAGCATTGAAACTCGCTGATCGTGGGTATGTGTTAGAAAATGGGCATATTGTTCTGGAAGATAGCGGAAAAGCCTTGCTGGCGAATGAAGCGGTACGCAGCGCTTATCTCGGCGGGTAGTATTTTCGTCATAAATTTCGTCATACTTTGAGCTGTTTCGGTGTTGACCGTGAACGCTAACCCTAGTCATATACTTGTGTATGTGACTAGGGCTTAGCCGCTTACTCATCATGCGAATTATTTCTTATTAATTCTTCCATATTATTTTTTTTGATTGTAATTTTAAAATCATCTTTATTATCATTAATAAAGTTAAAAATACCCTTGTGATTATTTAGTTTAAGATGTTTTTCATTGTCTTTAGTTAGATATGTTTTTCTTTCGATTGAAATTGACAATCCCGGTAATGCACTGCCGAAATCTTCACTTGTATTTATATATTCAAATGTTTTATTCGCTGTAATAATGCAATCCCCATTTTTTGTTTCTTTAATACTAAAGGTGGTTTTCATATCCTCAATTGAACTGTTATTTTTAGATTTTTGAATATCCCCTTCCCCTATATAGTAATGTTCATTTTTATTTATTTTTTGTAAAAGTATTGTGGGATCTGCAAGAAAGCCTTGATGAGCAATTTGCGATATTAATTGTGCGTTTTTTAATCCAAATTTTGCAGTGAGAACCCTTGCATCTTTAATTTTAACTGAATTTTCTTGGCGGTATGGAGTGTGTAAGTGAGTGTTTGTTCTATTGAAATCCTTGTTGAATTTATCAGATAGGTTTCTATCAAAAGTATATCCATTACATTCATGAGTACGGCCAAGGTGAGTAGATGTGCAACTATCATTAGTGTTAGGTTTAAATCTTTCTATTTTTTTTCTCAATATAATAGCAGTTGATTTTTCATCATGAATAATTTCTTTTTTATATTTACTATTAATACTGAAGTTTTTTTTAATAAAGGCAATGTTATTTTTTATATTTAATTCACTTTTTCTATTTTTTATTGGTGATTTGAATAAATTACAAAATGATTCTAATGCATTATTTATTCGACAGACAAAGTTGGAGAATGAATTTTTATTCGATATTTTACTCTCAATAGAGGGAAGGTTTTCGGTGGAATAGGGTATGTTTTGATTAATTTTAGTCATGAAAACTCACTTATTGGTATATTTCATTTTGGGATAGGCTACCTCACGGAGAAAATAAATTATTGCATAAATAGATATTACCTATTCAGAGGTATCATGCGATGAAATGGCAGGTGATAATCTTATAAAGATAGGTTTTAGTCGTTTTAACTGTTAATTTTTCTATTCTTACGGAATGTGAAGTATCTCTCATTTCTGTTATTTGTTTGTTTCTGCATAGAAAATCAAATGTATATACAAGTTTTTGTGTAGAAACAGCACCCTAGTTATTGTTGTCTAACTTTTCTCCATCTCCCTTCTCCACTGTAGCGACAAAAATTCAAATTTCAATGTATATACTTTGTGAATCAAATGTATATATATTTAATTATCAACTAAGCAAACAGGGCAAAAAGAGTTGTTCTCAACCGTTCTTTGATTTTATTTAACTAATTGATTTTAATGCCAAGTTAAAAGATTCCTACGGTATGAGAATGATCTGGCAGCCACTAACTCAACAATGATAAATAACCGAAATTGTTAATTTTGCGTTAAAACAAGTGGATGGATAGGGGATAAAAGAATGTTAAACCGTACAGATTCAACGCGCGTGATCCGTGCCCCGCACGGTAGCCAAAAGAGCTGCAAAAGCTGGCTGACTGAAGCCGTCTACCGCATGATCCAAAATAACTTAGACCCAGATGTCGCTGAGCATCCGCAAAGCTTGGTGGTGTATGGTGGCATTGGACGTGCAGCCCGTGACTGGGAATGTTACGACAAAATTTTAGATGTCTTAAAAACCCTCGAAGACGACCAAACATTGCTGGTGCAATCCGGTAAACCTGTCGGGGTTTTCCCAACCCATGTAGACGCGCCTCGCGTTTTAATTGCTAACTCCAACATTGTTCCTCATTGGGCGAATTGGGATCATTTCAACGAATTAGATCGCAAAGGCTTGATGATGTACGGGCAGATGACTGCCGGCTCATGGATCTACATCGGTTCACAAGGGATAGTGCAAGGCACTTACGAAACTTTCGTTTCACTGGCAAAACAGCATTTTAATGGTAACCCTGCGGGGCGTTGGATCCTAACTGGCGGCCTAGGCGGTATGGGGGGGGCGCAGCCTTTAGCGGCTACTATGGCTGGTTTTAGCATGATTGCGGTTGAGTGCGATGAAAGCCGTATCGATTTTCGTTTAAGAACCCGTTACGTAGACAAAAAAGCCACTTCACTGGATGAAGCGTTGGGTTATATCGAAGAAGCCAAAGCGAGCGGTAAGCCAGTCTCTGTGGGCTTATTAGGCAATGCGGCGGATGTGTATAACGAGTTAGTCAAACGCAATATCACGCCAGATTCAGTCACTGACCAAACCAGCGCCCATGACCCAGTACACGGTTATCTACCACAAGGTTGGACATTATCCCAGTGGCGTGACAAGCAACAAACTGCGCCAGCCGAAGTGACTAAAGCCGCGAAGAAAAGTATGGCGGTGCAGGTGGATGCCATGCTGCAAATGCAAAAGCGTGGCTCAGCCGCGTTCGACTACGGCAACAACATTCGCCAAATGGCCAAAGATGAAGGTGTGAATAATGCCTTTGATTTCCCAGGATTTGTGCCTGCGTATATTCGTCCACTGTTCTGCGAAGGAATTGGTCCATTCCGCTGGGTGGCACTGTCGGGTGACCCAGAAGATATCTACAAAACAGACCAAAAAGTCAAAGAACTGATCCCAGATGATAAGCATCTGCATAACTGGCTGGATATGGCGCGCGAGCGTATTGCATTCCAAGGTTTACCAGCGCGTATTTGTTGGGTAGGACTAAAAGACCGTGAAAGATTGGGGCGCGCGTTTAACGAGATGGTGAAAAGCGGGGAGCTAAAAGGCCCTATCGTCATCGGTCGTGACCATCTTGATTCTGGCTCTGTTGCCAGCCCACATCGTGAAACCGAATCCATGAAAGATGGTTCAGATGCCGTCTCTGACTGGCCATTACTCAATGCGCTGCTGAACACCGCAGGCGGCGCGACGTGGGTGAGCTTGCATCACGGCGGCGGCGTGGGAATGGGCTTCTCGCAACACGCTGGGGTGGTGATTGTGTGTGATGGCACCGATGCCGCAGATAAACGTCTTGCTCGTGTGCTGCACAACGACCCAGCAACTGGCGTCATGCGCCATGCGGATGCCGGTTATGACATCGCCATTAATTGTGCGAAGCAGCAAGGCCTTAACTTGCCAATGGTCAAGTAATGTCGAATGCCGGCTCCATGGAGTCGGCACCTTTTAGCCTCACATAAGGAATTCACGATGAATGCGGCAATGACTCAAAAACCACACGGACCGCTGGCTGGGATCAAAGTAATTGATTTAAGCCGCGTGCTAGCAGGGCCTTACTGCACTGGCATGATGGCAGACTTGGGCGCCGAAGTGATCAAAATCGAAGTGCCTGATCATGGTGATGATAGCCGTCATCTTGGTCCTTTTATTGACGGTGAAAGTGTTTATTACGGGCTGATCAATCGTGGAAAACGCAGCATTGAGTTAGATCTTAAAGACGATGGCGATCGTCAGATTTTATTTCAATTGATCAAAGAGAGTGATGTGGTGGTGGAGAACTTCCGCCCCGGTGTCACCAAGCGTCTTGGGATCGATTTCGACAGTGTTAAACAGCTTAATCCCAACATTATTTACGCCAGCATTTCAGGGTTTGGACAAAACAGCCCCCTAGCGAGCTACCCAGCGTATGACATTGTGGCGCAAGCCATGTCTGGGTTGATGAGCGTGACAGGTTCCCCAGAGTCAGGCCCTACACGCAGTGGTGAATCCATCGGAGATGTCTGTGCGGGCGTATTTGCCTCATGGGCGATTAGCAGCGCGCTGTTTGCTCGCGAACGTCACGGTGAAGGCGCGCAATATCTGGATGTTGCCATGGTGGATGTGCTGCTCAGTATGCAGCTCACTGGGTTATCTAACTTATTTGCCAATGGTAAGGCGCCAAGTTTAGTGGGTAATCGTCACCCTGTTTCAACGCCATTTGATACCTACCAAGCAAAAGATGGTTTGGTGGTGATTGCGATTGCCAGTGAAAAACTGTTCCAACGTTTCTGTGAATGTATGGGGAAACCGGAGCTATCCCAAGACCCGCGTTACTTGAATGACCCGACTCGTACGGTAAACCAAGCGGCGCTACGTGAAGAAATTGAGCGCTGGACAGGAACAAAAAGTGTCGAGGAAGTGTGTGACTTACTCCTGAATGCTGGCGTTCCTGCCTCGCCAATTCACAATTTACAGCAAGCGACGCAAAGTGAGCATGCCGAAGTTCGCCAAGTATTAACCCACTTAAATGATGGCGGTACTCCTCTGATTTCTCAGCCTGTTTTCTTTAATGGCGTGAAACCGAAGGTCACCCAAAGAGCCCCTGTTCTTGGGGAAGGCAATGAACACTATAAATCGACAGCCACAGCAGCTACTACAACCACAACGATAAAAAGCGCGGAGACGATGCAATGAGTTTTGATATTAATGAAACCGAGTACGCCATTGTAGAGGCCGTTGAAAAAGTGTGTCGCGATATCCTGCAAGCGAACGCTCAACGCTATGATGAAGAAGAAATTTTTTGTGCGGAAAGCTTAACCGCGCTGGGGGAAATGGGCTGTTGGGGAATTAACTTACCGGAGCAATATGGCGGTTTTGGGATTGGTAGTATTGCCATGAGCATGATTGTTGAAGCGGTGGCAGCGGCTTGTGCCTCCACATCCTCCGCATTGACGGCCCATTTCTTAGCGACAGATTCTATCTTGATTGGCGGAACAGAAGAGCAAAAAAATTATTGGTTACCAAAAGCAGCAAGTGGTGAATTACTTGGCGCATTTGGATTAACCGAGCCAGCCGCAGGTTCAAACCCCGCGGATATGCGCACGACAGCAACCCGTGAAAATGGCGGTTGGCGCATTCGTGGCAACAAACACTATATTACCAATGCCAAAGAGGCAGATTTCATCGTGCTGTACGCCAAAACGGACGTCGAAGCAGGCGCTCGTGGCATTAGTGCTTTTATGATCCCAAAAGGGACGGAAGGCGTCGCATTTTCTCAGCCAGAAAAGACCATGGGGCTGCGTGGTAGCACTATCTATGAATTAGCGCTCAACTGTTGGCTGCCAGAATCGGCATTGCTAGGTGAAGAGGGCAAGGGTTTCCATACGGCGATGGAAGTGTTGGATAAAGGTCGTGTAGAAGTGGCGGCAACGTCATTGGGGATCGCCCGTGCAGCCATGGAAAGTACATTAGGCTGGGTGAAAGAGCGTCAGATTGGTAAGAAGCCGCTGGCGGCTTATCAAGGAACGCAATGGAAACTTGCCGATATGCACACACAACTGGAAGCCGCGCGTATGCTGACATGGAACGCAGCGGAACTGCGTGATTCTGGACAGCGTTTTAGTTTGCAATCAGCCACCGCAAAACTGTTTGCGGCGGAATGCGCCGGTTTTGTGACGGATGCCGCGCTGCAATTGCATGGGGGGTATGGTTATATTCGCGATCTACCCCTAGAGCGCTATGTACGAGATGCCCGTATTTTGCGTATCTTTGAAGGGACGTCAGAAATTCAAAAAATCATTATTTCGCGCGCCGTTCTCGACGCTTAATTTTGATGTGTTCGACCCGATAGGTAAGACAGGACTTATCGGGGTTTTTCCAGCTATGAGTATCTAAGCAATAACAGGAGCACTACCCTGACAACAGGATCATGGACTTAAAAACACAACAACAATCAGGTTTAAGAATGTATTTCAATTATTAATGACGGGTAGATAAAACAATAACATACCTGCATCACGTCAAATGTCTGTGCTCACAACATAGAGAATTCATTACTGACGACTAATTGGTTCATTCTTTAAGCCAGCCTTGCTTAAAGAGGAATTACCATGACAGTTTCCAACGATATCATCGGGCAAAAGCAGTCTCGCCAAGATAATGTTCCGCTTATCGAAGCACGTTCCATTGACTATATTCCTGAATCTGAACGACACGGGACGTTGTCGAGCCAATTCACGCTGTGGTTTGGGGCTAACTTACAAATCACCGCAATCGTCACCGGTGCCCTCGCTGTTGTACTGGGGGGCGATGTCTTTTGGTCGTTGATTGGCTTGTTTATCGGTCAATTACTGGGGGGCGCAGTGATGGCGCTCCATGCTGTACAAGGGCCGAAGCTGGGTCTACCGCAAATGATCTCCAGTCGCGTGCAGTTTGGGGTTTATGGTGCGGTCATCCCGATTTTATTAGTCTGTATGATGTACGTTGGGTTTTCTGCCAGTGGGACAGTATTGGCGGGGCAGGCGGTGGGGCAATTACTGAACGTCAGTGATTGGATGGGGATCGTGATTTTCGGAATTGTGATCATCGGTATCACTATCTGCGGCTACCGCATCATCCACATTCTCGGTAAAGTGGCGAGTGTCGTCGGTGTTATCGCCTTCTTCTACCTATTCTTCCGTCTGTTCTATATGAATGACGTCTCGGTATTATTATCAAATCGTCATTTTGACTGGACGAATTTCCTATTAGCCATGTCGCTGTCGGCTTCTTGGCAAATTGCGTTTGGCCCTTATGTGGCAGATTATTCCCGCTATTTGCCGACCAAAACCCCAACCATCAAAGCGTTTTTAGCTGTAGGTTCAGGGACAGTGATCGGAACTCAAGCCTCAATGATCTTAGGGGTGTTTGCGGCAGCGCTTGCCGGTAATCAATTTGCAGGTCATGAAGTTTCCTACATTGTTGGCTTAGGCAGCACGGGGTTAATTGCAGCGCTGCTGTATATCAGTATTTTCTTTGGCAAAGTGACGATTACCGCTCTGAATGCTTACGGCAGCTTTATGTCGATGGCGGCAATTTGGTGTGGTTTCCGTGGTAAACACCAGATATCCCGTGGTCAGCGCCTGTTTTTTATTATCCTCATGGTGAGCTTTTCGACGGCGTTAGGTCTTGCTGGGCAACACTCATTCTTAAAACTGTTCTCGGCTTTCTTGCTGTTCTTATTAGCGTTCTTTACGCCATGGAGTGCGATTAACTTAGTGGATTACTACTGGGTGACGAAAGGTCGCTACGATGTTCCGCAATTATCCAACCCGAATGGCCGTTATGGTCGCTGGAACAAAGTGGGGATCATCACCTACGTGGTTGGCGTATTGATCCAAATGCCATTTATTGCCACCGGATTCTATACAGGTCCGTTGGTCGATAGCCTAGGCGGCGTGGATATTTCGTGGATTGTCGGTTTAGTCGCCACCAGTATTATCTACTATGTCGCGGTAAAAATTTGGCCAATGTCAGTGGCGCCAAGCCTGATATTGCCAGAAACCAAATAAGGTTTATTTCTTAGGTAACATCTTAATTTTCCAACGATAAAAATAGTCAGTGATGGCGTCCTAGCAGTGAAAATATTCACTGCTATGGGCTCCCTCAACTCAAAAATAGCAGTAACAAAGTGCGCGATAGGAGTGGTTATGAAAATTTTAGTCGCAGTAAAACGGGTGATTGACCATAACGTTAAGGTGCGGGTTAAAGCCGATGGCTCAGGGGTTGAGCTGGCGAATGTCAAAATGGCGATGAACCCATTCGATGAAATTGCGGTAGAAGAGGCGGTACGCTTAAAAGAAGCGGGCAAAGCCACCGAAGTCGTCGCTGTCTCCATCGGCGAAGCCTCGGCGCAAGATACGCTGCGTAGTGCAATGGCGATTGGGGCTGACCGAGCCATTTTGATTCAAAAAACCGCCGAGATGGCGCTAGAGCCGCTGGATATTGCCCGCCTTTTGCAGCAAGTGGTGAATCAAGAGCAACCGGATTTAATTTTGCTCGGCAAGCAAGCTATTGATGATGATTGCAACCAAACTGGGCAGATGCTTTCGGCGCTATTGGGTTGTGCACAAGCTACATTTGCGTCGCAGATTATGGTCGAGGGCGAAACGCTGCAAGTCACGCGTGAAATCGATGGCGGCTTAGAAACCTTATCCATGGGATTGCCTGCGATTGTGACTACCGACTTGCGTTTAAATGAACCTCGCTATGCCACATTGCCTAACATCATGAAGGCAAAGAAAAAACCATTAGACATCATTGATATTACGACACTGAATTTTAGCCCATTAGGGCAAGTAAAAATCGTCAACGTGACTGAACCGAAAAAGCGTTCTGGGCAGTGCACCATGTTGAATGATGCCGCCACGTTAGTGACTGAACTGCAAGCCAAAGAAGTGATTTAACAGGGAGCCTGAACATGAGCCAATTATCCGTTTTAGTCGTTGTTGAGCACGATAACCAAACCATTAAATCTTCAATCTATAACAGCATAACGGCGGCACGCGAAATCATTGCACAGGGTGGAAGCCTACATGTGCTGGTGGCGGGAAGCCAAGTGGCTGCAGTGGCACAATCTGCGGCTTCCATTCTTGGCGTCGAAAAGGTAATCACCATCGATGCCGAACCGCTCAAAAATGCGCTGGCGGAATCCATGACGAGCGCGGTGGTTGCCGTGGCGCAGGGCTATAGCCACATTATTTTTCCTGCGACTACATTTGGTAAAAACATTGCCCCTCGTGTCGCTGCCACGCTGGGTGTTTCCCAGATTTCGGATATTACCCAAGTGGTGGATGCACAAACGTTTGTCCGCCCAATTTATGCTGGAAATGCGTTGGCAACGGTACAAAACAATGGCAATCAGGTGGTGATCACCGTACGCAGCTCAGCATTTTCAGGAGCGACTGCAACCCAGTCCCCTGTAGGAATCGAACCTGTATCTGTTGCGCAGTTCACCCAACTTTCGGCGCTCACTAGCCAGTCATTAACCCAGATGAGCCGTGCAGAATTAAGCTCTGCCAAAGTGGTGATTTCAGGGGGGCGCGGTTTAAGTTCCGGTGAGAATTTTGCGTTGCTGGAAACCATTGCCGACAAATTAGGGGCTGCGGTGGGGGCTTCCCGTGCGGCAGTGGATGCGGGGTATGTGCCAAATGATTATCAAGTCGGACAAACGGGCAAGATCGTCGCGCCAGATCTGTATATTGCGGTTGGGATCTCCGGCGCCATTCAACATATCGCGGGCATGAAAGAGAGCAAAGTGATCGTGGCGATTAACAGCGATCCGGAAGCGCCGATTTTCCAAGTGGCAGACTACGGCATTGTGGGGGATCTGTTTGAGATCTTACCTGAATTCGATAAAGCGCTGGCGTAGGAGAGAGCAAAATGACTATCGACAATAGTGCGAATGTTTCGGCGTCTTGTACGCGAGAATCCATGGAGTTTGATGTCCTGATTGTCGGTGGTGGGCCCGCAGGATTATCGGCGGCAATTCGCATTAAACAACTCTCGTTACAAACTGGTCGGGAGCTTAGCGTCTGCTTAATTGATAAAGGCGCCGAAGTTGGGGCGCATATTTTATCGGGCGCGGTCATCGATCCCCGTGGACTGAATGAGTTATTACCCGACTGGCAGCAAACCATTTCAGCCTCACTCACTGCCGTCAGTGAAGATCGTTTTTTATGGCTCAAAGAGAACAAAGCCAGCAAATTGCCATTATCTTTGTTACCTACTAGCCTGAAAAACCACGGTAATGTGATTGGTAGCCTTGGGCAAGTCAGCGCAGCACTTGCAGTAGAAGCGGAGCAACTCGGTGTCGATATTTTCCCGGGGTTTGCGGCTACCGAAATCCTTTTTGATGATGCGAGGCAGGTTATTGGCGTCACCACTGGCGACATGGGGCTAGACAAACAGGGCAACCCAACGGCTATGTATCAAGCTGGTATGAACCTATTAGCCAAAATGACTTTTTTCGCTGAAGGGTGCCGAGGGCAACTAGGTAAACAGTTAATTTCTCATTTTGATTTAGCGGCAAACCGCGGTAAACAGACTTATGGACTGGGTCTCAAAGAAATTTGGCAAATTCCTAAAGAGCAGCATCAAGCGGGGCTCGTGGTGCATTCAATCGGCTGGCCGTTGGATAACCAAACCTATGGGGGTGGATTCGCTTACCACTATGGAGAAAACTTGGTGGCAGTGGGGCTGGTAGTGGGGCTAAATTATGAAAATCCCTATTTATCTCCATTTGATGAATTCCAGCGTTTGAAAACCCATCCTGCCTTCAGTGCTTTTTTGCAAGGCGGCGAGCGTGTGAGTTATGGGGCGCGTACCATGGTGGCGGGGGGCTTACCCGCATTGCCAGAGTTAAGCTTCCCCGGCGGCGCATTAATTGGTGATGATGCGGGCTTTTTGAATGCAGCACGCATTAAAGGCAGCCACTGCGCGGTGAAAAGCGGCGTATTAGCGGCAGAGGCTTTATTTGAATCGTTCGCCGAAAATGGCGTCGATTATGCGGAATTTACCCGCCAGTTTCAGCAGAAATTCGAAAAAAGCTGGTTGTATGACGAACTTTATCAGACCCGCAATTTCAAGCCATATATGAAAAAAGGGTTAGTGATGGGGTCGTTGATGTTCGGTGCAGAGCAATGGTTATTAAAGGGTCGTAGCCCTTGGACGCTTAAACTCAAACTGGATGACCATCAAGGGCTTAGACCTGCCAGTGAATTTCAGCCGATCCATTACCCAAAACCGGATGGCAAGTTGTCATTTGATAAACCTTCGTCGGTGTTTTTATCAAATACGAACCATGCAGAAGAGCAGCCTTGCCACTTACGTTTAAAAGATAATGAAATTCCTATTCGCGTGAATTTATCCACTTATGCTTCACCGGAAACACGATATTGCCCTGCGGGTGTATACGAAATAGTGAGTGATCAGATGCAGGAAAAACTGCAAATAAATGCGCAGAACTGCCTGCATTGCAAAGCGTGTGATATTAAAGACCCTCTGCAAAATATTACGTGGACAGCACCGCAAGGGGGAGAAGGACCTATTTATCAAGGCATGTAGTTATCTTTGTTGTGAGAAAATGATTTGTTGTGATGTTGATGTGTTGATACCTGACGTAATGTCTGTGATGTGGAGATTATCGAACGGTATTTTCGTTGTTTATCAGTCGTTTTGGGGCCAGAGTGCCCCATTTTTTATGCGTGTTTTATTTGATGAATGTTTATGACCAAAGATTAACTTTCAATGCGGGAATGTAATTTCAATTTATAGCGGGAGCCTGCGCTGATCATATTGACGTAGCTGATCAACGTGCTGCCTGTCCATGTACGGCGGCTTAGCTGCAAACAAGGGGCATGTTCTTTGATGGATAAGGCTTGAGCGATAGGCTTAGTAGCCAAAATTGCCTCTATGGTGTGTTCCATCTCACTGACCGGAAAATGGCGTTGTAAATAGCCGCTTGGAGTTTCACTATTGCCAAAATGCTGCTGAACAAATTCAGGGGCAATATTATGATTCACATAGCGTTCTT
This sequence comes from Providencia sp. PROV202, assembly GCF_028479565.1. Lineage (NCBI taxonomy): Bacteria > Pseudomonadati > Pseudomonadota > Gammaproteobacteria > Enterobacterales > Morganellaceae > Providencia > Providencia sp. PROV202. The sequence goes on from NZ_JAMPNV010000014.1 coordinate 21,368, forward strand.
CTAGCATCAGTGGAATGTCATTTTCAAAATGCAGTAATTTGCAGTAGCCAATATCACTACCTTCTGTGACGCCAAGTTGTAGGGCAATTTCTGCGGTAGCAGGGATGATTTTTAGCTGTAGCTGGTGGCCGGCATATTTATTCCCACTAACTGAAATTTCATCAAAAATATCAAAGGCTTTCGTGACGGGAAGCTCATGTTTTTGAGTGGCAACAAAAGTCCCTTTTCCTGCAATCCGATTTAAGATGCCTTTCTGGCTGAGTTCAGAAATCGCTTTATTCACCGTCATACGGCTAACATTAAATTGGGCACATAACTCAAGTTCAGTGGGGATCTGAGTTTCGGGTTTGAAAATCCCTAAATCAATACTCCGCAGAATGTAAGATTGAATTTGTTTGTAGGCCGGTTTTGATGTCATCGTATTTATTCAAATTTGTTGTTAACGGTAGGGATAAAATAACGGTATTTTGGGATGTAATGGATTCAAAATAACTCATTTGCGTCAGTCTAGCAGTAATTATTTCCTTTACTAGAGTCTGGTTGCATTTTAAGAGTAAAACAGGCATTTATCAGCTTTTAGCTGATTATGCCCTTGAGCCTGTAATTATCTGAATTGTTCTAGTATAGGGCAAGTTTAACTAGGGCAATATACCTTTATTTATTATCATAATGTTAAATTAACTATAACAAATAGGCATCATTGATGGGTGTTCAATATTTTCACGCTAAGCTAATTCAGTGCGATTATAAACAGGTTTCACCAGAGGGCATGGTGAGACTAATCACTTCGGATAACGTGTTTTTTTTCAATGCTGAAGATTTTGAAAACAGCCAAATATTTTTGGAACGATTGAATAAAGACGACAGGTTGATTATTTCTGCTGAACAACTGAATGATGGGAGCTATTGGCTCAATTGGGTGTATCACCCAGAACATGGCCGTTTGGAACCCGATAGAAACCTTAAATTTGACAAAGGGTTAGTAAAGCAGTACCTGCTATCTTTTGGGCTTGCTGCACTCTTTATCCCCGCATTTTTTTGCGTGTTTAATGATGAAGATAGCACATGGTTAATTGTGTTAGGGTCATTATTAGGCATGGCGGCTTTTGTGGGGGTAGTTTTGCTGTCTATGTGCATTTCACAAACCTTCACTATTTTTAGCCGAAAACGAAAAACCATCTTACGCGCATTAGATTTAGTGATAGCGGGCAAGTTTCAGGTAATTTCTGGCGAAAATCTGATTCAGATTGAAGGAATTAAAAACCCGAAATCCAAACCACTCAAAATAAATTCTCGAAAGCAAAAGCCTATCCCTGAAACCGCGTTACAGGTGACAAAAGGCAAAGTGAATATTAAGAGTATCAAGACGATTGAATATTATTATCGTGGGGGAACATACATCCGCAATGAAATAGAGCTTCAAGTGAATAAAAGCCATTTAAACCTCAAGTTAGATGGCTCAAAACCCTTCTTTAATAACCACAGCTTTTTTCTCGCTCAAGGGGATGAGGTCGAAGTCTATCACTCCAAAGTCGAAGATGGGTTTCCTGATAGCGTCGTATTTGGTCTGTATAACCACCAAGATAATTTAGCTTACACGTTGTCTGCTCGAGGTATGGCGCAAGAACGCGGGTTGTATCTGGCGTTATGGGGGATCACGGGCATTATTTTGGCATTATTCTTGGCGATTTTTGGCGCGACAGCAATTAGCGATATTGTTGACAGGGGAAATCACTGGGATTATTGGGATTGGCTGTATTTGCTCGATAATGACCTGATATTTATTGGTTTTGCTAGCTCGATAACATTGGGTATCTGTTTCTTAATTGCCCTTGGTATGGCGGCTTATTATCGATTTTCGAAACGGGGTAATGGCTATTACCAAACCCAAGCTGTCTTGAGCGCATTACGACGCCAACAAGGTAAAGATACTTATGTTATGGAGGTACGCTAATGAATCCATTTCTAAGTTGGCGCTTTCTGGTGACGGGTGCCGTTTTCTTGGTGTGTTTAGGCTCAACATTGATACTGGTATTTGGTGGGGATGATACGCCATGGCAGTGGAAAGAGAATAGCCAAGATAGCAATGCTTATATTGCGGATTATGATTACGCCAAAACTTACCCTGCGAAAGACGGCACGCTGATTATTGCGCAGAAAAATGGTCGCTCATCTTACTATTACCATCGTTCAGATTTGTTTTCGCCTGCACAGGAAGACAGCTATCAGGTGTTATTTGCCAATAAAGATGGCGTGCGTTTTATTACACAATTTAGCGACAGTTTTTATAACGCGGTGTGTGAAGAGTCTCAGTGCCTTTTAATGGTGCGCGATGGGTATCGCACTGTGAATTTAGCGGACAATTCGATTACACCTCTAACGCCCTGGAAGGACGGGTATGGTGAATACATTTATGCGGCAATTACCGGAAAAATGTACCAAAGTGGTCAGGGGGAGCCCTATGTCCTGATCGACAGCCAAAAGATCTTCACCAGCGCGGATAAAGGGCTTACATGGCAATATTTGCTGGATCCACGTGAGCTTGTGAAGCGTTTTTATCCTGAAGAAATCGCAGATAATTCAACATTTTCTTATGCGGTTCATGATGGCAATGTGATTGTATGGTACAGCTACGGTAACGAAATGGGCTCTCTTGAAGTGGTGGTGAACATTGCGCAGAAAAACGTGGTGAGCCATCGATGGTTGCCTATTCGTATTAATGAGGCGGTTCAAAATCAGAAAGGGGATATTTATTTAGCGGCTCAAGAGCCTTCTCGCCGATTATTTTCCCTTTATCAGTATCAAGACGGGAATTTTAAGCTGATCAAGGAAGCGGGTTATAACCATCTGCAAGATATGGTTATCTGGGGCGATGGCTTGTTGGTGATGGAGTCCGCGAGAAGCGGACGGAAATGTTTGCTCCTCGATTTTGCCAGCAATCAATTGCATCGCCGCTCAGAGTTAGAGTGGTATCAAAAATTATATATTCCTGAATTACGTGGGTTTATTGAATTATCAAGTAATTACAGTGATTCACCAGAGTTAGCCGCAGGCGAGACGGTGCATTACCGTCTTGCGTATTAGTTTCAAAATAAAGATATTAATTCCAAAATCAAATAGGGGCGATATGCCCCTATTTGCCAATTTACTGGCTAACCCGCTATCTATGGGCGTTTTCGTGGTAGTAAAATCACGGCAGTTGCCGCTATCACCGCCACGACCGAGAAAGCGATAAAGTTCCAGCTGGTCGCTATCCCCAAACTGGCGATATACGCCCCAAACATGGGGCCTGTCATGGCGCCAATTCGTGAGAAGCTTAATGCCCAGCCGGTCGCTGAAGCACGGGCTTTTGATGGGTAGTAATTGGCGATGTAGCCCGTCAAAATCAGCGCTGCGGAAATGCTGCCGACCCCAGCAAACGCTACAAGTAAATAGTTAATATAGATATTTTGTTTGAAAACCATGCAGCCAATGCCTATTGCGCCGAGCAAGAAGAAAAAGGCAACCGAGCCGCGAACGCCGCGTTTATCTGCAATTTTTCCTAAGAATAAGCCCCCTAATGCGGATGCTAAGCTAAACACCACAAGGAAGGTTAGGCTGGAGCCCAAGTTATAGCCTTCTTTGCGCATAATCGACGGCAGCCACGTATTTAAGCCATACACCAGCAACATGCCGCAGAATAACGCTATCCAGAAACATGCGGTTGCGCGCAAATGTGTCCACGCAAAAACCACGGAGACTATCTCTTTCAAACGTTGAGGTTGCTGTTTTTGCTGTGCGGGTGGTGCTTGATATTCAACGTCTAATTTCTGTGCCAGAGATTGTGCTTCGGTGTGGCGTCCTTTGTGCGTCAGAAATTCAAGGGATTCAGGCAAGATGCGTGCCATCGGCCAAATTAACAAAAGCGGTAATGCACCAAAGCCAATCACACTGCGCCATCCAAATTGTTCTAGTAACCACATGGCGACCAGTGCGGCGCTGAGGATCCCCAATGAGTAACCGGAATACATAATGCCGTAGTTAAAAGAACGTTTTTCAGCAGGAGAATATTCGATGGTTAACGCGGCTGCGACGGGAATAACACCTCCAAGTCCAATACCACCAATAAAACGCATCAACCCAAACATCCAAGGTGTTGGGGCTAGGGCAGCGGCAAGCATCGTCAATGAAAAGAGCGTGACGCAGGCTAAAAGCATACGGCGGCGCCCGTAGAGTTCACTCAGCGTACCGATAATAAATGCCCCAAAAAACATGCCGACTAAAGCGTAGCTGCTAAGAGCGCCAAGTTCTAAAGGGGTGAGGTTCCACTGTTTATATTCTGCAAGAGTGGGAAGAACAGCGCCCATCACGCCAACATCATAGCCTTCAAATAGAATGCTCATCCAGCAGATAAATAACACTTTCGAGGTGGTTTTTGTGGTGCCAAAAGATTTAATCGCGACTGTCTCTGTTGTCATACATCACTCTCTTATGGGGTGCTTAATTGGGTTGAATGTAGAGTTGCAGGTATTTTTATTATTTAAATTGTCGCTTATACACTCATCTTTTCTGCAATAAATAACAATTGAAAGTGTTAATGAAAAGTTAAAATCATGCACTAAGTGGATAGAGTTAGCAGTAAACATGAAATAGTGATGGCGAGTGGGAATTTATCCACAAAATACAACTCTAATGGGATATTGCAGCTGTGTTATTACTCAAAAAAGGCGTTATATGAACTTAAAAGCGATGTGTCTTGTAGGGCTTGCGATCGCAGCATTGCCAATGTTGGCGTCAGCAAAATCGACTTCAGCGTTAAAATCCCCAGAAAAGAATGTGTTATGCGATAAATATGTGTGCGTTAGCGCCAAAGAGGGCGTTTCAGTGGCACTAACGAAAAAATATTTAGGTGATAAACGCGCGAAAGCAATTGAGCAAGGTGGCGATTTTGATAAAACGGCCATGACGTTTGCCAATGGAATTTTCTGCGATATTAACGAGCAAAAATGCCATGTTGACCGTTACTTTGAGGCGGATGGTAAACGAAGCGCAGTATCCAAAGAGTACACGCAAAAACTGTTTGGAAAATGATCGCTAATTAAGCTTTCTAAATATAAAATCCATAAAGTCTCTCTTTATGGATTTTTATATTAGTTTATATTAACTAAACAAATATATATTTCATTGTGGGGTTAACTAATATCATACTTAATTATACATTGTTTGATTGAATAAGGATCAATCTTGTTATCTGTAAGGTAAATGACATTTTTGTTTTTAAATTATACGGGTTATCTTTATTGGATTAACTATATTTTATGGGTGAAATTGATTTAGCTATTTGTGCTGGAATAAGAAAGACTCTTGATGCAGAATATAAGCGCAATAATTAATACAAATAAAAATTTAATTGAGAGTGCTAAATGAATAAATCAAGAATTGGTATCGCAGCCTTTTTAGTTGCAAGTGCATTAATAAGTGGTTGTGCTAGTGAATCATCTCGCTCATTAGCCGTTGAAAAAGTTGCTACGTATAATACGAATTACTCAGGACCTAAAAGCCCAATATCAATAGGGAAGTTTGATAATCGTTCGAGTTATATGAATGGAATTTTTTCTGATGGTGTTGATCGTTTAGGTAATCAATCAAAAACTATTTTGACAACACATTTACAACAAACGGGTCGATTTAATGTTTTAGATCGTACCAACATGCAGGAATTAAAAGAAGAAGCCGGTATTAAAGGTCAGACTCAGCAGTTGAAAGGGGCGACTTATGTTATTACTGGTGATGTCACTGAATTTGGACGTAAAGAAGTCGGTGATCGTCAGTTATTTGGTATTTTAGGTAGAGGCAAAACACAAGTTGCTTATGCCAAAGTTAATTTAAATGTTGTAAATGTTCAAACTTCCGAAGTGGTATTTTCCTCACAAGGTGCTGGGGAATATGAATTATCAAATAGAGAAGTAATAGGTTTTGGTGGAACGGCAAGTTATGACTCAACGTTAAATGGCAAAGTTTTGGATTTAGCGATTAGAGAAGCTGTTAATAACTTAGTTTCCGGCATTGAAAGTGGTGCTTGGCAGCCTGCAAAATAATAAAAAAGTAAGGGAATATGATGAAAGTTAAATTATTATTTATTGTAGCGGGCGCCATTTTTCTTAATGGTTGTGCAAATGAGCCTAAGCCATTATATAACTGGGATGGTTATCAGAAAACGGTATATCAACATTACCAACAAACAGAAACCAGTCCTCAAGAACAAATTGATACCCTGAAGAAAAATATTGAAACAAGTAAAGCTAAAGGTTTGACAGTTGCACCTGGATTGCATGCTCATTTAGGGTTGTTATATGCAACGACAGGCGCAGTGGATTTAGCGATGGCTGAATTTAAAACGGAGAAAGCGTTATATCCAGAATCTGCTGTTTACATGGATTTTCTAATGAAGAAGAAAGGGAAAATAAAATGAAACGTTTAATGATCATTAGCAGCTTGGTTATGGTATGGCTGTTATCTGGTTGTGCTCAACCAACTAAAACAGATTACAGTGCTTTTAAACAAAGTAAGCCAAAAAGTATTCTTGTGTTATTGCCTCAAAATAGCACAACAGAAGTGCAAGCAAGTCACGGGCTTTTATCTCAAACGATGTTGCCATTAGCTGAAGCTGGTTACTATGTATTCCCTGTGGCGGTGGTTGAGGAAACATTCAAACAAAATGGTTTGATGAATGCGGGAGATATTCAAGCCGTTCCTGCCGCCAAATTACGCGAAATATTCGGTAATGATGCTATCTTATATTTGAGCATTACCGAGTATGGAACAAGTTATCAGGTTATTGCGAGTGACACTCGCGTGACAGCAAGTGCTAAGCTTGTTGATGCCCGCACTGGAACGTTACTCTGGAGTGGCTCAGCAACCGCTTCTAGTACTGAAAATAACTCATCATCCAACGGTATTGTCGGTATTTTGGTTTCCGCGGTTGTTAATCAAATCGCAGATACTATAACAGATAAGAGTTATGGTATTGCGGGTATAACAAGTGCCAGACTCCTCTCCGCAGGTAAACCAAATGGCATTCTCTATGGACCGAGATCGCCAAAATATGGCAAAGATGCAGAGTAATTGTTAGATTAATATTCAAAAGTAAAGCCTTTGTATAAGGCTTTACTTAATTAAAATAAATTTGACTTTAAATAGCTTTTTAACGTTAAAAAATTAAGTTTTAAATTACTATCTATTATTTAATTATAAAATGACCTCAATTTATTAACGTTTATTTAATAGTGATTAAAATAAATAATATTGTGACCCTAATCATAGTGCGGAGTAGTATTTAAAGCTTTTTGTGATGCAGGTACAAATAATAGACAATTGATATTATATTTATCTAAGAATTGTTATATACCATACTCAAGGTTGTACTAATTCCTTGCTAATGGGAGCCATAGTATGTTTCTTTTAAGTGAGTTGTTAATGTCGAGGCGCTTCTTCTATTTGAAGAAATGGTTCAATATTGATATTTCTTTAGCCTTTTTCTTTCCGCACAAATAACCTTTCTTTTTTCTCTCTCTCAAGATCTATTCGCTTATTTTTATAAGTTCGAATTTCTGTTTTTATTATTTAATGAAAAATTAAAGGTATTATCATGGCTAAAAGAATCGTAGAACCGTTCCGTATTAAAATGGTAGAAAACATCCGTATTCCATCAAGAGAAGAACGCGAAGCAGCATTAAAAGAGGCGGGTTATAACCCATTCTTGTTACCAAGTAGCGCGGTGTATATTGACCTGTTAACGGACTCCGGTACTAACGCAATGAGCGACCACCAATGGGCCGCGATGATCACGGGTGATGAAGCGTACGCGGGTTCTCGTAACTATTATGATTTAAAAGATAAAGTTAAAGAGATGTTTGACTACGACTATGTTATTCCTGCTCACCAAGGTCGTGGTGCTGAAAATATGTTATTCCCTGTTTTACTGAAAGTGAAACAAGAACAAGGCGGCGCGAAAAAGCCGGTATTTATTTCTAACTTCCACTTTGATACTACCGCTGCTCACGTTGAATTAAATGGTTGTAAAGCGATTAACATTGTTACCGAAAAAGCCTATGACTCAGAAACTTATGATGATTGGAAAGGTAATTTCGATATTCAAAAATTAAAAGATAATATTGCAAAACATGGTGCTGAAAACGTGGTAGCGATTGTTTCTACCATCACCTGTAACAGTGCGGGTGGTCAGCCAGTCGCGATGGATAACTTGAAGGAAGTTTATGAAATCGCGAAACAGCATAATATCTTTGTGGTAATGGACTCTGCACGTTTCTGTGAAAACGCATATTTCATCAAAGAGCGTGATCCAAAATATAAAAATTCCACAATTAAAGAAATCATTCTGGATATGTATAAATACGCTGATGCGCTCACTATGTCAGCGAAAAAAGACCCACTGTTAAACATTGGTGGTCTGGTCTGTATTAAGAATGACGAGAAAATCTTTACGTTGGCAAGACAGCGCTGCGTACCAATGGAAGGCTTCGTGACCTACGGTGGTTTAGCGGGTCGTGATATGGCGGCAATGGTACAAGGCTTAGAAGAAGGGGCTGGGGAAGATTACCTGCATTATCGTATCGGTCAGGTGAAATATCTGGGGGACCGCTTACGTGAAGGCGGTATTCCAATTCAGTATCCTACCGGTGGACACGCGGTATTCGTGGACTGTAAAAAACTGGTTCCACAGATCCCAGGTGACCAATTCCCTGCGCAAGCTGTGATTAACGCGCTGTATTTAGAGTCAGGTGTTCGTGCTGTTGAAATTGGTTCATTCCTATTAGGTCGTGATCCTGAAACGGGCAAACAAAAACATGCTGATATGGAATTCATGCGTTTAACTATCGCAAGACGTGTTTATACCAACGACCATATGGATTACATTGCAGATGCTCTGATTGGCTTGAAAGATAAATTCGCAACGCTGAAAGGTTTAGATTTCGAATATGAGCCACCAGTATTAAGACACTTCACTGCAAGATTGAAACCCATTAAATAATAGGTAGTTCTGTAATAGTCAGATCTGCGGGTTCCCGTGCAATGCGGGAACCTTATCCCTTATTTTTAAGGTGACCAACATGAACAATTCGGCAGCCAAGAAAGAACCCTCCATAATGGTAGGGGGTTTTGTGCTAGGCGGAGCCATGATCGGGGCAGGTATGTTTAGCTTGCCAACCATTATGGCTGGAGCTTGGTTTATTAACTCGATAGTAATATTACTGATTGTTTGTTTCTTTATGTTTCACTCAGGGATCTATATTTTAGAATGTATATCCAAATATGGAGCCGGCACTAACTATTTTTATATTTCAAAAGAATTATTACCAAAATGGGCCTGTTATATTGCCAATGCAGCATTAATATTTGTTTTATATATATTGATATATGCTTATATTTCTGCGGCCGGATCTGTTATCAAAGAAGCGTCGGCAATATATGGATTTGATGTTAACTTAAGAGTGATATTTGTTATCTTCACTTTACTGTTAGGTGCAAGTATTTGGTGGAGTGGTATTGCGGCAAGTCGATTAACATCATTATTTTTATTTATTAAAATTGTTTTATTTATTCTTGCTTTCTCAGGGTTATTCTTAATTGTCAAAACTGACTTATTATTAACGTCTCCAGTGGGTGATAGTCAGTTATCTTTACTGCCATTTGTCTTTATTATTATTCCTTATGCCATCACTTCGTTTGGTTATCACGGTAACGTTTGTAGCTTGTATAAGCTGTATCATGAAAATGAACGTAAAGTGGTTAAAAGCTGTGTGATTGGTTGTGTACTGGCTTTAATACTCTATTTCCTTTGGATATTAGGTACCATGGGAAATTTACCTCGAACAGAATTCCTCACCATAATTAATAAAGGCGGAAACCTCGACGCATTTATTGAATCACTGTATGCGGTATTAAGTAGCCCACATATTGCAACGTTCTTATTATGGTTCTCGATTAGCGCTGTATTTTGTTCATTCTTAGGGGTAGCAATTGGTTTATTCGACTACATTCTGGCGTCATTAAACTTTAATGATAACTCTTCAGGCAGAATGAAAGCGGCACTGTTATGTTTTATACCTCCTCTAGTTTTATGCATGTTATTCCCAAATGGTTTTTTAATTGCGATTGCTTATGCGGGGATGGCGGCGTGTATCTGGGCTATTATTTGCCCGGCAGTCATGGCATTAAAAGTGAGAGAGCGTTTCCCTAACTCGACCTTTAAAGTGTGGGGAGGCAAAGGGCTAATCTATGCAGTTATAGCCTTTGGTGTTGTTGGTATTATTTGTCAGTTGTTAGCGCAGTTTAATGTATTACCGATATACCGTTAATTTTTCAAATTAAGATGTAGTAATCACTGCCAAAGGTACAGCGAGGGTTTGCTGTACCTTTTTTTTGGCTTATTGGCTTATCGGCTTTATGAATTCGTGGAATTAATAACGCTTAAGTATGGATTGACTGCCATCTTTTTTAAAACTGACCACAGAATAAGGCTGACTAAATCCACTTGGCTGTTCCATTCCTAAACTGCCTGCTGGCATACCTCCGACAGCAATACCTGCAACATCATCAGGTAGTGTATTGATTTTCGCTAAGCTATCGAGAGGAACGTGACCAACAACCAATTTGCCATTAATTTTGGCGGTATGGCAGCTGCGTAATGAGTTAGGTAAATTGGCTTCTTGATTGATTTTATCGATCTCTTGATAGGTGACATCGTGAATTTTCACGTCATAACCTGCTGCTTTTACTGCTTCGCCCCAAAGATGACAGCAACCGCAACTTTCTTCTTTGTACAGGTCAACAACTTGGCTTGCTGCAACAGAGGAAAATGACGCTGCCAATAGTGCAGTGAATAACAATTTTTTCATGTCAGTATTACTCCAAAAATAAGATATTGTTATTTAAATAAAAAATAAGGGTGCGAAATTTAAGCAGGTTTGTATTTCTTTTATTCGAGTTCTTATGGAACCTCTGAACCATAAAGCTTCCCGTAGGGGGAAGCTCAAGAGATAAAACAGATTTTTGCTTATATTTACAGAACCTGATGATGGAGTTTGCTTACAGAAACAGAGCAATACTTTGGGAGGTTAGTCACAAACTGGAATATAGGGTAATTGTATGAAAATAGAACGTCCGTGGATAAAAAACAGGCATTATGTCTCTGAAATCAATCATTAAGCTAATTTTTAATCGGATTATTTTGCGCTTTTTTTGATATCTGAAAGTCAGAAAGCAATTGAAAATAATTAAATTTTTCTCTTTTACCGCCGATAAATTAAACAAAGATCATTTTATTTTATCAAAAGAGAAATTCCATGCAGAAACTTCGAAATTATTCAATACGTGCTGTGATGCTCGTACTACTTGGCATTTTATGCCTAAACCTTGGGGGCATAAGCCTGTATAGCGGTTGGTCCTTATCGCGCATTTCTGACGGTATCCATGTTGATCGACAACTGGTGAAACAGATGACGGTACTGAGTCAGGGCAATGACCAATATTTTCGTTTTGTTACTCGCTTAACCCGCGTGATGGAAACCAAAAATGAGGGCAAAGAAGGGGATTACGCTTTAGTCAAAGACGCGCTCGTGAATATGGAGCGTTATCTTGAGGAGATGAAGTCAATTTCCCCAGGCCCGATGGATAAAGCCATTTCCGACCAAGTGATAAATAGCTGGCAAGCGCTGCTCGATGAAGGCGTGAAACCACAATTAGCTATTTCCATGGGGAATGATAAAGCGGCTTATTTGGCTCATGCCCATAATGTCACACCTGCGTTGAGCCGTACATTCGGCGCGGCTATCACACAGTTTAACCAAACTGCGGATGTGATGATTGAACACACGCGGGAAGCGGTTGATGAGCATATGAATATGACGCGAGTAGTGATTATCATCGCGACCATTTTTGGTTTGCTCATTTTGATCTTCACTGACCGCTATTTGGCTAAGATGATGCAACGACCGCTGGAGCTGATCCGCCAATATTTCGATAAGATTGCGAAGGGGGATTTAAGCCAGCCAATCGAGCCATTTGGTCGTAACTGTGTCGGTAAACTTTTCCCATTATTAGAAGAGATGCAGAACAGCTTACGTGATGCGGTGTTGACGATCCGCAATGGTAGCGAAAGTATTTATCGCGGTGCGACAGAAATATCTAACGGCAATAGCGACCTTTCTTCTCGTACAGAAGAGCAAGCAGCAGCGTTGGAGGAGACCGCAGCGAGTATGGAGCAAATTACCGCAGCAGTGCAATTGAATGTGGAAAATACTCACCAAGCAAACCAGCTAGCTGCAGAAGCGTTTGTAGTCGCAAATCAAGGGGATGCAATTGTTGAATCCGTCGTGAGCACAATGGATGAAATTTCTCAGAGCGCCAAGAAAATTTCTGACATTATCAGTATGATGAATGACATTAGCTTCCAGACAAATATTTTGGCATTGAATGCCTCTATTGAGGCCGCGAGAGCGGGTGTGCATGGACGAGGGTTTATGGTGGTTGCCGCTGAAGTACGTAAGCTGGCAAGTCACAGTGCTGATGCTGCGATGGAAATTGAAAAGCTCATTGCTGAATCGACTTCGTGTGTGGAAAAAGGAACGCATTTGGTTCATGAAATGGGTTCAACGATGAGTAATATTCTGCAAGGGATCAATGACGTGACTGCGATTATGAAGCAGATTACCACGGCATCTGAAGAGCAGAGTAAGGGGATAGAACAAGTGGGTGTCGCGATTACTCAAATGGATAGTGTGACACAACAAAATGCGTCTTTGGTGGAACAAGTGGCAACCGCTGCAAGTTCGTTAGAGCATCAAACCGAAGAGTTACAAGAATCGGTGAGCAAGTTCCAGCTAACCTGCGATGGAAGTGCATTCACCGACGCCAAGGTTGTTGCCGCCTAATAGAGGCAAACTATCAAGTAACGGTAATCCATTTAGCCCAGTACAAACACAGGTTTGTACTGGGTTTTTTATTGATAGCTCATGGATATATTCTTGAGCCAATTTTCTGCCTTTTCTGCGGCTAAGTGTTGTGTAGGTGCTGTTGTAATCACATAACCAAGCCGGCTATAGCTATCTTTTAGTGTGTTGACATGCACTGGAGTAGGAACAAAATTAAACAATAACGGTAGATCTAAGTGGGAGTTTGCATGGAAATCAAGGATAGTTCCTTGTTTTTCGGAGGTTAAAAATCGAATAGACGCATACTGTTTGTTGAGCGTTAATGTGGGCGCATAGGTCATACCTTTTACATGTAACGCAAGATAGCATTCAATTAAATCAAACTCTGTTGATTGATAGCAAAGAGTGTCGATCATCCCACCGGCAACTCTTGGATTAATCTCAATAAGCTTTATTTCACCCTGATTAAGTTTAAATTCAACATGTGCGACCGTGTGGGATAACCCTACCTCAGTGAGCCACTCAATGATAGTTTTCGTGACGTCATCGATATCAAGGGATTCATCTGGAAAATCATGACCGATTTCTACGGCATATTGCCCAGATGTCGTGTATTTTTTTGTGATGCCCAGTATTTTCCATTCATCGCATTGCATGTCCCAATAAGCTTCAGCGCTGTATTCCTCCCCGCCAATAAATTCTTCGACAAGATAATATGGGGAGAGCAGATATCCGCGTTGGTTAACTCTAAACTCGGTTAATGCATGGACGGCAGCACGAGCTTCTTCCTCAGAGTAACACACAGTAACTTGGCTACTCCCACTGTCATCACAGGGTTTTATGACAACAGGGAATGGCATATTGTTAAGGTCAAATTTGTCATGGATATTGCAAACTTTGTAACGACAATTGGCATTCTGTTGGTGCAAATGTTGTCTGGTTTGGTGCTTGTAGCGACACATCGTCAGGGCAATTAAACTCGGAGAGGGTAAACCGAGGGCATGGGATACCGCGGCAGCGTTGACGAGCCTATAATCATCAAAAGCCACGATACCTTGCGGGTTATACTCGAGAGCATGACTGAGTATAGCTGCAATGGAATCGGTATTAACCTCTACAATTTCATTAACATAGAGCGTTGGGTTGTCAGCTAATTGAGCATAATAATTGCGTTCTTTGGTTAATAAAACGGTGTGATAACCGTTTTTTTTAGCCAGCTTAATGGCTTTGACACCTGTACCAGAGATATTACATTCGAGAAATAGGATGGTTTTCATCTGAGCGCCTTAAATGGATAGAGTATTCAGCAGTGAATAAAGAAATAAGTAATAAAAATAGGATAATAGGGATATAAGTATGCATTTGGACATCGTTTGCAATAATGCCAACATAGGCACCAAGGGACTCAGCTAATCCCCAGAAAAATAGGCAAATAGACAGTGAGAGTTTCTTGCGGGTAAATGGGCACTTCTCTATTGCAAGGCTATTGTTGTAAGGGCTCCAAATCAACTCGCTAAAGGTAAATAGGATGATTAATAAATAGAGCGAGACTAATGCATTGAAGTTTAAAAATAACAGCAAGATAGCAATCAAAATAAGGCTACATTTGTAGATGATAGTCTGGTGTGATTTTTCCTGTTTATCAATGAATTGAGTTACTTTAATTTGCAGAAGAATGATTATAGATGCATTCAAAGCGAACAAATAAGCAACACTGATATAGCTTCGAGCACCTTGGTAATGTAGCTCAAATAAGTAAGCTAAATTGCGAAAGACTAATCCCAACATAAAGAAGGGAATCGAGCTATAACAGAGAAAAAGTCCCCATGCTAAAAAGCGGGTGGTGGCTTCCGTTGGCTGACCTTGCATTGGCGAGGTATGCTTTTTATCCGTTAAGGTTAATGAGTACAGCGCAGCGACACACATAATGGCTGAAGGAAGAAAAATAACGCTCGAATATGAACCATGATAAAACCATTCCCCTGCTGCACCTCCTACAGCTGACGAAATATTAACAATGACATTCAATATTGAAAAATTCTTGGCTCTTTGTGAATGATGACTATTTTCTGCAATAAATAAACTTGTACCCACATTGGCAATAGAAAAGCCCGCACCAATAAAGGCTGAGGATAACAGAAGGATATAAAAGCTTGAGGTGAAATAGATAGAAATAATAAATGATGAAGAAATTAAATAACTTAAGAAAAGTGTTCTTTTATAATTAATGAAATCAATAATAAAGTGAGTGAAAAGAGAAAATGAACGGCTAATAAAAAGGAATATAAGAATGATAATGGCGACATCATTCTCTTCGAGATTTTTTTCATTAATCAGATATAAAGAAAAAAAAGGTAGAAAACTGTAAAAAGAGATCCCCGATAAAAATCGAGTCGTCATGATTTTATTTATCATATTAAATATTTTTTATTTTTTTAAATAGAGGGGCAAGTTGATTGATCATAGCTTCCGTAATATTACTGCTGGTAACAAAACGCACAATATCGCTTGTCCAAGCGATAGCCAGTATCCCATCGTTTTTTAACGCTTGGACAACACGCCTGGCATCTGGTGTTTTTATCATGACAATATTGGTTTCAACAGGGTAAGCGAGTTGAAAATAGGTTGAAGCAATAGAGGCAAGATGAGCCGCATTTTGGTGATCCGTGCGTAGCTGGGACTCATAATGCTCTAATTTATTTAACGCAATGGCAGCAAGTAATCCCGATTGATGCAGCGCTCCACCATACCATTTTCGATACCGTTTAGCGTTTTCTATGTGGTGTTTACTGCCCACTAATACGGAGCCAAATGGCGCGCCAATGCCTTTAGAGAGACAGATATTAAGCAGGTCAATCTCTTTGACGTATTCTTCTGGGGAAAGTTTGAGAGAAATACAAGTATTGAGTACCCGTGCACCATCTAAAAATAGAGACATGCCCCTCTCAAGACACAATTTTTTGAGCTTTTTTATTTCTAAGAGGGGGAATACCATTCCTCCGTAGGTACTGATGCTACTTTCTATTGCGATCACTTGTGGGGTGGCATAAAGATTGGACCAACGAGCTTTACTGTTGATGGCTTGGATAACCTCGTCTTCGGTCAAAATACCATTTCGTGTTTTAATATTATTAATGATTAATCCGCTCAGTGCGGAGGTTTGTGAAGATTCGAAAAAACAGATGTGGTAACCGACTTCGGTAATCACTTCATTACCGAGTGAGGATAAAACTTTTAAGCCAATCTGATTACTCATGGTACCCGATGGCATAAATAGGGCACTTTCTTTATTAAAGAGTTCAGATATATAGGACTCTAATTTTTGGACATAAATATCTTCATTGTAACAATCATCACTAATATAATTATAATTTATATTATTTAAATCTTCTTTATTTAGCCTCGTTAGTGTATCACTTCTTAAATCAATCATTGTCATTTAAATCCTTTTCAAATTTTATGGTTAATTTCGAATGATGAGAAATAAAAGGTTTTTGAATTTATAAAGCTAAATAAAAAATGGCAAGAGATAAAAAATAGGATTCTATGAACTGTGATGATGCTCATAAATAAAGTGCCAGATTAAAACGAGGCTGATTTATTTATTAAATCAATAATTTTTGTATTAAAAAGAAGAGTGATTATTGAAATGTATAGCAAGATGTGCAAATCGATGAGAACAAAAAAGCCCTTTCTAAAATCAGAAAGGGCTTCTAAAAACACTGCATTAACCGACTAGGATTAGTTCATGCCGTATTTTTTCAGTTTCTTACGCAGAGTTCCGCGGTTGATACCCATCATCAGGGCTGCACGGGTCTGATTTCCACGGGTATATTGCATAACCATGTCCAACAAAGGCTGTTCTACCTCAGCCAATACCAGCTCATATAAATCGTTAACATCTTGATTATTTAATTGAGCAAAATAGTTCTTCAGTGCTTGCTTAACTGAGTCACGTAACGGTTTTTGAGTTACTTGATCTTGTGAATTTACAGTTGCAACGGTTAGTACGTCAGAATTTACGCGTTGTTCGAACATAGTTCTGTCAGCTCTTATCTTTTATTTACGCAAAAATTTTCAAAAAATGCTTCCAACACCTCCAGCTGTTCGCTGGCATCCTCAATGGCGTTGAAGGAGCGCCGAAACTGGTCATCAGGTGCATGTTCTTGTAAGTACCAAGAAACATGTTTGCGCGCTATACGGGCTCCCTTGCCTTGACCATAAAAGTCGTGCAGTTCCCGTACATGCCCTAACATAATGCTTTTCACGTCTGCCATAGGCATCGGTGGCAATATTTCACCTGTGTCCAGATAATGTTGGATTTCCCGAAAGATCCAAGGTCTTCCCTGAGCTGCTCGTCCTACCATCAAGGCATCCGCCCCTGTGTAGTCTAAAACAGCCCTGGCTTTTAGCGGGTCAGTAATGTCGCCATTGGCAATAACCGGAATGGAAACAGTCTGCTTAACTGCCCGAATGTTGTCATATTCAGCTTCGCCGTTGAACAGACAGGCTCTGGTTCTGCCATGAATGGTCAGGGCTTGAATACCACAATCTTCGGCCAATTGGGCAATCTCTATGCAGTTACGCTCTTCAGGTGACCAGCCTGTGCGGATTTTCAGTGTGACTGGCACATCCACAGCGTTTACAACGGTTTCCAGGATTGATTTTACAATCTCCGGATAACGCAGTAAGGCTGAGCCTGCAAGCTTACGATTCACTTTTTTAGCTGGGCAGCCCATATTGATATCAATGATTTGAGCGCCGCTCTCAACGTTAATTTGAGCTGCTGCGGCCATTTCATCGGGATCATTGCCAGCTATTTGAACGGAACGTACCCCGAGTTCATCGCGGTGAACCATCCTGAGTCTCGATTTATCTGTCTTCCAAACTTGTGGGTTAGAAGAAAGCATCTCCGATACCGTCATTCCAGCACCCATCGCATAACACAGGGACCTAAACGGTTTATCTGTGATGCCTGCCATGGGGGCAGCAATAAGACAGTTTCTCAACTGATATTGTCCGATTCGCATAACTAAATGGGGGCCATACTGTGACTGCAAGGGCGCGTATATTACGCATTTTTTACGAGATATGAAAGGACAAACTTTGAGCAAACGGTTATTTATCACTAACTTTTTTATCTTGCTTTTTCGAAAATAATAAAATTAGTGTTATTTAACAAGTTGTTAGGTGTTTTTTAACAACAAGCGCTAAAAATAACGATTACTTTGAATATCCAAGACTCACTTCTCGAGCAGAACAGATTATCATCAGCTATTGAGCAATATTTGAGCTGTAAGATAATCCATTCTGCAATTAATTTCAAAGAAATTATTCTTTGATTTTTACCGCAAATCCATTAAAAATGCTTGACACCAGTGATACGGCACCACTCATCTTTCTCTGCAACAGGGTCAATATTGAAGTCGGCACGATAAGCATCAGCAACACTTTCAGCTTGGCTGGCTAATACGCCAGATAAGCCTAAATGACCACCGGCACGCGGCAGCACACTGATCATCGGAGCAAGCTCACGCAGTGGGCCTGCAAGGATGTTAGCGACCACAACATCGGCTTGAAGGTCTTGAGGTTGGTCTTTGGGTAAATAGAGCGACAGACGCTCTGAGACGCCGTTACGTTCTGCATTATCACGGCTCGCGAGGATAGCTTGTGGATCGATATCGATCCCGATCGCTTGCGCTGCACCGAGTTTTAATGCTGCGATAGCTAAGATCCCGGATCCGCAACCAAAGTCGATAACCGTCTTGCCTTCAAGATCCAATCCATCGAGCCATTCAAGGCATAATGACGTCGTCGGATGGGTTCCCGTACCGAATGCTAAGCCAGGATCTAGCATCACGTTAACCGCGGTAGGATCTGGCACATCGCGCCAGCTAGGGCAGATCCATAAACGTTGGCCAAAGCGCATTGGGTGGAAGTTATCCATCCATTCACGTTCCCAATCTTTATCTTCGATTTGTTCGATTTTATGAACGAAGCCAGCGCCGAGTAATGGGCTATTTTCTAACTGAGCGACCACCCATTTCATATCGGTTTCAGCGTCATACAGACCAATAACGTCAGTATCGCCCCACAGGCGAGTTTCTCCCGGAAGCGGCTCGAAAACAGGGGTATCATGGCTGTCTTGGAAGGTGACGGACACGGAGCCTGTTTCCATGAGTTCATCGCCAAGGGCTTCTGCGTCTTTGGCGTTTGAGTTTAGTTTGATTTGTATCCAAGGCATTGTTTTTTCTCTTCTAGGATGCTCGTCATTCTTCACGCCATAGTGTTGTTGGCTGCGCTCGCTAACCCTAGTCACATACTTGTGTATGCTCCTTGAGATTAGCTCGTTTGCCGCCTAGCTATGACGTGAATTATTTAGAGCACTAAAATGGTTTGCTATGTTTCACGTCAATATTGAGAACATTGCATTTGTTCATTTACATGAGGTAAAGCCAAAATCAATGAGTGCTAGTTACCTGTTCGTTTGGTGCCGATTGTACTGGATTTTTGCCAAAAAGGTTACCGATCAAAAAGGCAATTAAGCTCAGAACTAGTGATGGCACAATAGCGTGGAAGCCCATAATTTCAATTTTGAATGAGGCGAAGATGGCGTAGCAAACACCGCCAACAATCATGCCACTCAGGGCGCCAGTGCCGTTGGCTTTTTCCCAATATAATCCGAGAACCAGTGGCCACAGGAATACCGCTTCTAATCCACCAAAAGCTAATAAATTCAGCCAGATAATCATTTGTGGAGGGTTCCACGCAGCAATCAATAATAGCGCGCCTAAAATTAACGTTGAGAAGCTGGAAATGCGCGCCAGTTTTTTCTCATTTTTAATTTGTTCAGGTGCGGCGTTAAGGTAGATATCTTTCACGATCGTCGCCGAAGATTGTAGTAACTGGGCGTTAATGGTGGACATAATTGCGGCCATTGGTGCTGCTAGGAAAATCCCCGCGGCAAATGGCGGAAGAACCTGAACCATCAAGGTTGGGATCACTTGGTCTGGAATGGTTAAATCCGGCAGTATGGCACGACCTAAGGCGCCCGCGAAGTGCATACCAAACATCAAGATTGCCATCACAATGGTACCGAGAATAATACCTTTATGGACGGCTTTGCTGTCTTTGTAGGAAATACAACGCACTGCGGTATGCGGTAATCCGATAACCCCAAAACAGACTAACACCCAGAATGAGGCCATAAATGGCCCGCTTAGGATATCGTTCGCACCTTCAGGGGAGACTAATTTCGGGTCGATGGCGTGCATTTTTTCTACAGCGGCTGGTAAACCACCTGCATGGTAAATAATTGCAACGAGCAAAATAACGGTGCCAAGCAACATAACCAGCCCTTGTAAGGCATCGTTAAGAACACTGGCTCGGAAGCCTCCAATCGCGGTATACAGCGCGATAGAGACGCCAAAAATTATTAATCCGTAGGTATAAGGAATGCCGGCCGCCGTTTCGAGTAGTCGCGCGCCACCGATAAACTGCACCGTCATTGCCCCAAAGAAAGCCACTAATAAACTTACGCTAGCAAACCAAACGAGAAAACGGCTTTGGTAACGGGCGTAGAGCATGTCGTTAAGGGTAACTGCATTGTAGCGGCGAGCTAAGATGGCAAATTTTTTGCCAAGTACGCCTAAGGAGAGCCAGATCGCAGGCAGTTGGATCATGGCGAGGAGTACCCAGCCTAACCCGTATTTGTAGGCGGCACCGGGACCACCGATGAAGGAGCTGGCGCTGATGTAGGTTGCGGTGATGGTCATGGCTAAAACAAAGCCGCCCATCGAGCGATTACCTAGAAAATACTCATTAAGAAATTCGCCTTTCGTGCGTTTTTTATAAGCGTAGAGCGAAAGGAGAAAAACGAGGAGCAGATAGCCGATTAAGGGCAGAAGAACTTCAGTCTGCATCTTTCTCCTCCAACGAGATATCTTTGAATACGAGTTTAACCATCATGATGCATAGCAAAATAAAGATGATAGGGAGAATCAGACATGACCATTCAAACCATAACGGTAATCCGGTAACACCAAGTGTGTTACTGGGTAGATAAGCACAAAGTACCCAACCTATCATGTAGGCAATAGTCAGATATAGCGCCCAACGAGCTTCCCTGTTTGATTGAAGAAAACGTTTGTCCATCCGCTTTTCCTCCTCATGTTGACAAAAATAATCGGGGATTGTACGACAATCTGAAGGGGGAGTGTGAAAAATAGCGTAATAAAACCGATAATCCCGCCATTTATAGGCAAAAAAATACCGGAAATTGACTTTCCGGTATTTGTTTTTAATGACGAAAATGTCGATTATTCAGGGGATTATTCTTGAATACCGAGTTTTTTCTCCAAATAGTGGATGTTGGTTCCACCTTTGGCAAAGTTTTCATCATTCATGATCATCTGTTGTAATTCGATGTTGGTTTTAATCCCATCGATGATCAGTTCGTTCAGCGCGTTCTTCATACGAGCAATCGCGATTTCACGAGTTTCACCGTAAGTGATTAATTTACCAATCATTGAGTCATAGAACGGAGGAACAGAGTAGCCTGCGTAAATATGAGATTCCCAACGAACACCGAAGCCACCCGGAGAGTGGAAACGAGTGATTTTACCTGGGCTAGGCAGGAATGTGTGCGGGTCTTCTGCGTTGATACGACACTCAATCGCATGACCGTGAACATTGATCTGATCCTGAGTCACAGATAATGGTAAACCAGAAGCTACACGCAGCTGTTCTTTGATTAAGTCAACGCCGGTGATCATTTCGGTCACTGGGTGCTCAACCTGAATACGGGTGTTCATTTCGATGAAATAGAATTCGCCGTTTTCAAATAAGAACTCAAAAGTACCTGCGCCACGATAGCCGATTTCGATACAGGCTTTCGCACAGCGTTCACCGATATTACGGCGAATTTCTGGGGTGATCCCTGGTGCTGGTGCTTCTTCAACCACTTTTTGGTGGCGGCGCTGCATTGAACAGTCACGTTCAGCTAAATAAACAGCATGACCTTGACCATCTGCCATCACTTGGATTTCAACGTGACGTGGGTTTTCAAGGAATTTCTCCATGTAAACCATGTCGTTGTTGAATGCGGCTTTTGCTTCTGCACGGGTCAGGTTAATGGAAGATTCTAAATCTTTCTCATTACGAACCACACGCATACCACGACCACCACCACCACCAGATGCTTTGATGATGACTGGGAAGCCGATGCGTTTAGCAATTGCTTTGTTCTTTTCAGTGTCGTTACCCAGTGGACCGTCAGAACCCGGTACACAAGGAACGCCTGCTTTTTTCATCGCGCTAATCGCAGAAACCTTGTCGCCCATTAGGCGGATGGTTTCAGCTTTTGGGCCGATAAAAATGAAGCCTGATTGTTCTACTTGCTCTGCAAAGTCAGCGTTTTCAGACAGGAAACCGTATCCTGGGTGAATCGCCTGTGCGCCTGAAATTTCAGCAGCGGCAATGATTGCAGGGATATTCAAGTAGCTTTTTGCCGATGCGGCTGGACCAATACAAATAGTTTCGTCTGCCAGCAATACGTGTTTTAAATCTCTATCTGCCGTGGAGTGAACCGCAACAGTTTTGATGCCGAGTTCTTTACATGCACGCAGAATACGCAGTGCAATTTCTCCACGGTTTGCGATAACAATTTTTTCCAGCATGGAAACGCCTCGTTATTCGATGACAACTAATGGCTCGTCAAATTCTATTGCATCACCGTTTTGCAACAAAATAGCTTTAACAACACCAGCTTTATCTGCTTCGATTTGGTTCATCATTTTCATCGCTTCAACGATGCAAAGAGGATCGCCAACTTTGACTGTTTGACCAACTTCAACGAATGGTTTTGCTTCTGGGCTTGGTGAGCGGTAGAAAGTACCAACCATTGGTGAGCGAACTTGGTGACCAGAAACTGCCGCAGGTGCTGCTGGAGCCGCTGCTTCTTGTGCTGGAGCAACCGCGTTAGCTAATGCAGGTTGTTGAGCAACTGGTGCTGAGTAGAACTGTTGAGGTGCAGCCATCATTTGAGATGCTGGTGATACACGACTGATACGTACTGACTCTTCACCTTCAGAAATTTCCAGTTCAGAAATGCCAGACTCTTCAACAAGCTCGATCAGCTTTTTAATTTTACGAATATCCATGGATATGATTCCGTACTCTTATATTTGGATTGAATTAATTAGTCGCACACGGTTAACCGCGGCTTGTAATGCAAAACTGTAACCATCTGCGCCAAGACCACAAATAACTCCATTAGACATATCGGAGAAATAGGAGTGATGACGAAAGGGTTCTCTAGCATAAATATTAGACAGATGGATCTCGATAAATGGGATACAAACTGCTAATAGCGCATCACGCAGAGCAACACTTGTATGCGTGAATGCGGCCGGGTTGATTATTATGTAATCAACATTACCTTGTGCTGCATGAATTCTATCGATAAGTTCATGCTCTGCATTTGACTGAAAATGGCTCAGTTTCACCCCTAATTTTTCTGCTTCTTGCATCAGGTTCGATACAATTTCAGAAAGCGGTCGAGCCCCATATTTCTCAGGTTCTCTGGAACCCAGCATATTTAAGTTCGGGCCGTTAAGGAGCAAAATATGAGTATCTTCTGTCATTGTGTTGCTAACTCCGACGATATGTCAATAATCCGACAACATAACGCGATGTCGACGGTTTGTCATCTTTTATCATAAAAATAAATAGATTTTCCACTGACAAGGAAGAGCATTATAATTATTTCGTTGCATATAGCAGCAAAATACTGGTCTTATCAGAGAAATTACCCGAATTTATTTTATAAATTGTGCCGTAACCCACATTGTGGCGACACAATTACGTGTGTTGATGATTTAATTTTGAAGATTTACTAGGGTACGCCCAGTGACTTCGTTTTTTAAGAGTTTTTTTGCGTGATCTACACACTCTTCTAATGAAATTTCGCAGCTAACTTGCTCATAAAACGCATCAGGTAAGAGTTGCGCTAAGCGTTCCCACACTTTTGGGCGTTTTGCCGAAGGATAGTA
This sequence comes from Providencia sp. PROV202, assembly GCF_028479565.1. Lineage (NCBI taxonomy): Bacteria > Pseudomonadati > Pseudomonadota > Gammaproteobacteria > Enterobacterales > Morganellaceae > Providencia > Providencia sp. PROV202. The sequence goes on from NZ_JAMPNV010000014.1 coordinate 45,351, forward strand.
AACGGAATCGACCCCTTGCAGACGGATATTACGCAAAATAAATGGCATGACGGTTGTTGGCAGTGAGAACCCGCCAGCCAGTCCGCAGGCCGCAACCGCACCATTATAATTCACTTGCGCCAAGATATTGGCTAGTACGTCACCACCAACAGTGTCGATAGCGCCAGCCCAGCGTTGTTTATCAAGCGGTTTGGCTGGATGAGTAAACTCGCTGCGAGGTAGCACGCTTTTCGCGCCAATTTTCAGTAAATAATCGTGATTTTCTGCGCGACCTGAAATCGCCACAACGTGATAGCCTAATAAAGAAAGTAATCGGGTGGCGACACTACCGACACCGCCACTGGCACCACTTACTACAATTTCGCCACTTTCAGGGGTGATCCCTGCATCTTCAAGGGCATTTACGCATAACATGGCGGTAAATCCTGCGGTGCCGATGGTCATGGCATGCTTCAGTGATAATGCTTCAGGAAGAGGGGTTAAATAATCTGCGGGGACTTTTGCTTGTGTGGCGAGTCCACCCCAATGTGTTTCGCCAACTCCCCATCCTGTTAATAGTACGTGTTGGCCAATATGAAAGCGGGGATCTTCACTGTGATGAACAATGCCTGAGAAGTCAATTCCGGGCACCATTGGATATTGACGGACAACGCCTGCTTTTCCATTAATAGCTAGCGCATCTTTATAGTTAATTGTCGACCAATGAATATCGACGATGACATCGCCAGCGGGTAATGACTCAGTAGGTACATTGAGGATTTCTGGGACGATTTTATCGTCTTGTTGCTGTAAAACGAGCGCTTTCATGATCCACCCCTAATTTTATGATTAAATAAGTGTTTTTTTTAATTTACACACAGGTAAAATCGTTTTCATTGACGTCAGAATGGTATTCACACTATTACTTATGTAATTAATTTGTAAAAATGCATTTTTTTCTGGCATAACTAGGCTTTTATCATGCAAAATGTCCTACTCTGACGAATACATCAGCGTATCGACATGGTTATGGCTTAATTTAAAGTTGATAATAGAATCAGCGAAATTTAAGTTCACTTATTTTGTTGTTAAAAAGCTAGATGTATAGCAATAATTAAAATATAAAAAATTTATTTGAACTTGTAGACATAATCGCTTGTCACACTGGGAAGAACGCAAAGATGGAGTATATAACAACCAGAGGTTGTCTGTTTATTGTGCGCGAATGATGGGTTATTTTCGATGCATATGAATTAAGGGCAATTTTCGAGGTTTTTATCTGCTTCGTTTTGTTATAGAAGCATGTACGATTTTAGTATGTGAAAATAGATGAATTAACCATATTTATGAAGTGATTGATTTACGCCTTGAGGCAGCTTCAAGTGGTTGGTAGAGTAGACGGGTTTTTATTCGTCCCCAGCTTGCAGGATAATCCTTTCGTTATGTTTAAAAAATTTCGTGGCATGTTTTCTAATGACCTGTCAATTGACTTGGGTACGGCCAATACCCTCATTTATGTCAAAGGACAAGGCGTCAAATTAAATGAACCCTCTGTAGTTGCAATTCGTCAGGATCGCGCAGGCTCGCCAAAAAGCGTGGCAGCGGTTGGTGGTGAAGCGAAACAGATGCTGGGGCGTACACCGGGTAACATTTCTGCAATTCGACCAATGAAAGATGGTGTGATTGCAGACTTTTTCTTAACTGAAAAAATGTTACAACACTTTATCAAGCAAGTTCATAGCAACAGCTTCCTGCGTCCAAGCCCTCGTGTTTTAGTCTGTGTGCCTGTTGGTGCAACTCAAGTTGAACGTAAAGCTATCCGTGAATCTGCATTAAGTGCAGGTGCCCGCGAAGTTTTCTTAATTGAAGAGCCAATGGCAGCGGCAATCGGTGCTGGTTTACCTGTCTCTGAAGCAACAGGTTCGATGGTTGTCGATATCGGTGGTGGTACCACTGAAGTCGCAGTTATCTCCCTGAACGGTGTTGTTTACTCTTCTTCTGTACGCATTGGTGGTGACCGTTTTGACGAGTCAATTATCAACTATGTACGCCGTAATTATGGTTCCTTAATTGGTGAAGCAACGGCTGAGCGCATTAAGCATGGTATCGGCTCTGCTTTCCCAACAGATGAAGTTTATGAAATTGAAGTTCGCGGTCGTAACTTGGCTGAAGGTGTGCCTCGCGGATTCAAAATGAACTCCAACGAAATTTTAGAAGCATTACAAGAGCCACTGACCGGTATCGTGAGTGCGGTAATGTTAGCGTTAGAACAGTGCCCACCAGAATTAGCGTCTGATATCTCAGAGCGCGGTATGGTATTAACGGGTGGTGGTGCTCTTCTGCGTAATTTAGATCGTTTATTAATGGAAGAGACTGGCATTCCGGTCATCGTTGCTGAAGATCCTTTAACTTGCGTTGCTCGTGGCGGCGGTAAAGCGTTAGAGATGATTGATATGCACGGCGGTGACCTGTTTAGCGAAGACTAAATCACGCCATAAGCAACTGGAGTTTTTTAGCTCCAGTTGCTTTGACTATTTTTTTATTCTCCGACCATTAGCGAAACTTAGCCATACATGAAGCCAATTTTTAGGCGAGGTCCTTCCCTACAGTTACGCATTTTTATTGCAGTGATAATTGCATTGGTGCTGGTGGTGATTGACCATCGATTTGAGCCTTTCAATAAAATCCGTAATTATTTAGACACGGCGGTTAGCCCATTCTATTTTTTAGCTAACGGGCCACGTCAATTCCTCGATAATATCTCTGACACCCTTTCAACGCGGGATCAACTCCAGTTTGAGAATAAAGCCCTGCGCCAAGAGTTATTATTAAAAAAAGCGGATAACTTGCTGCTTGAGCAACTCAAACAAGAAAATGCCCGCTTACGCGAACTGTTAGGTTCCCCATTACGCCAAGATGAACACATGATGGTGACACAAGTCATTTCAGGTGCGAACACGCCTTATCGCGACCAAGTCGTAATAAATAAAGGCAGTAATGACGGTGTTTATGAAGGTCAGCCAGTTATCAGTGATAAAGGCGTGGTAGGTCAGGTCATTGGTACCAGTAATTTTAATAGCCGCGTTTTATTAATTTGCGATACTGCCCATGCATTGCCTGTGCAAGTCTTGCGTAATGATATCCGTGTTATTGCTGCGGGTTCAGGTTGTGCTGATGACCTGCAATTAGAACCACTTCCTGGAAATACGGATATTCGTGTTGGTGATGTGTTAGTGACTTCGGGGTTAGGTGGACGATTCCCTGAAGGGTATCCTGTCGCGGTTGTTTCAGCGGTGAAGCATGATACTCAACGTGCCTATACCATTATTTCTGCAAGACCAAGCGCTGAGTTACAACGTCTACGTTATTTACTCCTGCTGTGGGGCAATGAAAATGATCCGAAAACCCCATTACAGCCATCCGATGTTTACCGTGCTGCAAATGAGCGTTTAATGAAAGTGTTGCCGCAGGTGTTACCAACGCCGAGCGAAATTCAAGGACCACCATTACCGCCGTCCATGCAACCTGTACAGCCTCAACCTCAACCTCAACCATAAGATAGAGTGAGGGAAACGGTATGATGAAAGGATGGAGAGGAAATCATAATGGATGAGTATCGCGGCAATGGGCGCATCATTATCTGGCTATCTTTTTTTATAGCACTGATTTTGCAGGTAATGCCTTGGCCTGAACAATTGGCATTTTACCGACCATCATGGTTACTGTTGATTTTAATATACTGGGTAATGGCATTACCGCATCGCGTCAGTGTGGGCACTAGCTTTATCTTAGGAATTATTGTCGATTCTATTCAAGGATCAGCGCTGGGCGTACATGCGCTCTCCTTCAGCATCATTTGTTATCTCGTGGCATACAAGCATCAGCTTTTACGTAACATGGCACTGTGGCAGCAAGCTTTGATTATTGTTGCATTAACGGTGGTGCAAGACCTTGCCGTATTCTGGGGTGAATTTCTTTCATCACAAGTCTTATTCCACCCGCAAGTATTCTGGAATAGTTTGGTGAATGGTATTCTGTGGCCATGGTTATTTTTACTGTTACGAAAAATTCGCCGTCAATTTTCAGTATGTTAAGATTGTGGCCGTTGATGATAACTGGAATGACAATTTATGAGCTTAATTTATCTTGCATCAGGTTCACCGAGACGACGTGAATTAGTCCAACTCCTAGGTTATTCCTTTGAAATCTTGCGTCCCGAAGTGGAAGAAAAATGGCAAGAAGGGGAATCGCCTCAGGCTTATGTCCAACGTTTAGCGCGAGATAAATCCCGTGCGGGCGTGGCAATCGCCCCTGCGGATCATCCTGTTTTGGGCGCAGACACTATTGTGGTTCTTGACGGTAAAATATTAGAAAAACCGCGAGATGCTGCCCATGCTCAGCAAATCCTCAGTGACCTTTCCGGTAAAACACATCAGGTAATGACCGCCATTGCCGTATCAAACTCCCATGAGACGTTAACCTCATTGATTACGACAGATGTGACATTCCGCGAGTTATCTTTGCTAGAAATACAGGATTATATACAATCTGGCGAGCCAATGGATAAAGCCGGTGCTTACGGTATCCAAGGCCTCGGTGGACGTTTTATTCGACGCATTAATGGCAGCTATCATGCCGTGGTGGGCTTACCATTGGTCGAAACAGAAGAATTAATACAACGATTTTTAGCGTTAGGTGATGGGAAGGGGAATTCATGACTACGGAACTATTAGTAAACGTAACACCATCTGAAACGCGCGTAGCTTATATTGATGGTGGGATCTTACAAGAAATACACGTTGAAAGAGAGGCGAAAAGAGGGCTAGTAGGGAATATCTACAAAGGTCGTGTGAGCCGCGTTTTACCCGGTATGCAGGCGGCCTTTGTTGATATTGGTCTGGACAAAGCAGCCTTTTTACACGCCTCAGACATTATGCCTCACACTGAATGCATTGCAGGTGATGAGCAGAAAAACTTTCATGTCAGAGATATCGCTGAGTTGGTAAAGCAAGGGCAAGATTTAATTGTCCAAGTGGTTAAAGACCCACTCGGCACCAAAGGCGCAAGGCTCACCACAGACATTACACTGCCTTCTCGTTACTTGGTTTTCATGCCGGGGGCTTCCCATGTTGGCGTGTCTCAGCGTATTGATAGTGAAGAAGAAAGAGAGCGTTTAAAAGAGTGCGTCGCACAATATTGCGATGAAAATGGCGGGTTTATCATTCGTACTGCCGCAGAAGGTGTGGCTGAAGATGACGTCAAACAAGATGCCGCATTTTTAAAACGCTTATGGGCGAAAGTGATTGAACGAAAAAAACGTAATGTCACGCGCACTAAAATTTACGGTGAGCTTTCACTGGCATACCGCATTATTCGCGATTTTGCAGGCGCATCCCTCGACCGTATTCGTGTGGATTCTCGTTTAACCTACACGCAGTTGGAAGAGTTTATTGCGGAATATGTGCCGGAAATGACGGCGAAGCTTGAGCTTTACCAAGGCAATCAACCTATTTTTGACTTGTTCGATGTGGAAAATGAAATTCAACGTGCGATGGACAGAAAGGTTGAATTGAAGTCGGGCGGGTATCTGATCATCGACCAAACTGAAGCGATGACCACCATCGATATCAACACGGGCGCATTTGTTGGTCACCGTAATTTAGAAGAAACTATCTTTAATACCAACGTTGAAGCTACCCAAGCCATTGCGCGCCAATTACGCTTAAGAAACCTCGGTGGTATTATTATCATCGACTTTATCGATATGTCTGATGTTGAACATCGCCGCCGTGTGTTAGCCTCACTTGAACAAGCTTTAAGTAAAGATAAGGTAAAAACCACCATTAATGGGTTCTCTCAACTAGGATTAGTTGAGATGACACGTAAAAGAACCCGTGAAAGTCTGGAGCATGTGCTGTGTGATACCTGCCCAACTTGCCAAGGTCGTGGTACGGTGAAATCAGTTGAAACCGTGTGCTATGAAATTTTGCGTGAAATCGTGAGAGTTCACCGCACAATCGATGCTGATAGATTCTTAGTTTACGCATCAAAAGCGGTAGTGGATGTGTTAACCGGGGATGAATCTCACGCATTAGCGGAAGTTGAAATCTTTGTAGGGAAACAAGTTAAAGTGCAGATTGAGCCGTTATATAGCCAAGAACGCTTTGATGTTGTCATGATGTAGCATTCTGCTTGAAGGAGAAACTGGTGAAACGACTGCCACGTATCGTACTCGTGACAACCGCTGCCGTATTGTTGCTGTGTGCGTTGGTACTCACCAGTTTGCGTTTTCTATTACCCAATATCGATAATTATCGCCAAGAAATTATCACTTACGCTGAAAGTCACAGTGATATCTCACTGGATATTGGTCAGATTGAAGGAGCTTGGCGCTATTATGGCCCCGAGCTTATCATTTCCGATGTTGCTATCAAAAACCCAACCACCGATATACAAGTCAACAAAGTCACCATCGAATTAGATATTTGGAATTCGCTATTATCTTTGCGTTGGCGTTTTCGTGATTTGACGTTTTATCAACTGAATGTGGATTATAAAGTCCCGCTTAGTTTTGATGGGACGGAAGATGAAACTACGAACTATGATGGCGTGGATGACCTGTTTTTAAGGCAGTTTGACCATTTTATTTTAAAAGATAGCCAAGTGACATTTTTGACGCCATCAGATCAAAAGATGACGTTACTGCTACCAGAACTTTCATGGCTTAACCAAGATGCCCGTCACCGCGCCCAAGGTTTCGTTAGCCTTGAAACACTAAATAAGCAAAATAGTTATCTGCAAGTGAAGCTGGATGTGTCGGATAAAAATGGCGTACTCAGTGACGGCATGTTCTATTTGCAGGCCGATAACATTGATATGCAGCCTTGGCTCAGCAAGTGGCTACGCGATAATACGGGGCTACGGGACGCCAACTTCAGTTTATCATCGTGGATCACCCTCAAGAATAATCGTATAGATAATGGTCTGATCCAGCTACGCCAAGGTGAGGCGAACTGGGGGGAAGAGCCTCTCACGCAAAATCTTCAAGTGAATGATTTACTGGTGCGAATGAAGCGCCAAGGCAACGGTTGGCTGTTTAATATTCCTGAGCTAGATACCCTGAAAACCAATGAATACATTTGGCCGCAAGGGAGTGTCTCCGTTCTGTATTTGCCTTCATCAGCAAAATATCAAAATAAAGATCACTGGCGCATTCGTGCTAAAAATATTGAGCTAGAACGTTTAAGTGAAGTGTTGCCGACATTCTCGTTTATTACGCCAGAATTAGTGCAAGATTGGCAGCATCGTCAGCCGACGGGATTAGTCTCGGAATTTGCCCTCGACCTAACGCAAGACACTGAAGACCATACGCAAATCAGTATGGATTGGCAGGATGTTAGCTGGAAAAAATGGAAAGAACTTCCTTCTGTAAACCATTTCTCCGGGGTACTTATTGGCGGAGCTCAACAAGGCATTCTCTCATTTTCGCTTAAAGATAGTATCGTGGATTATCGCGATGAATTTAAAGCTCCGTTTGAAATTAGTAACGCCAGCGGCAAATTAAACTGGATCAATAACAGCAGCGAATTCAAATTGTGGAGTTCCGGTATGAATTTGCAAGCTAAGGCCGTCAAAGCCAATGGTGACTTTAGCTATGCAAAAGCGAAACAGCATGATATTGCCGATTTGGCCATTCTCGCGGGGATCAGTACCGATGATGCAGGAGAAGCTTGGCGCTATTTCCCGCAAAAGCTGATGGGGCAGGAGCTCGCTGATTATCTGACCAAAGCGATTATTGCCGGACATGTAGAAAATGCGACGTTGGTATATAAAGGTGACCCCGCTCATTACCCTTACTATAAAAATGATGGGCAGTTCCAAGTGTATGTGCCGCTGCGTGATGGTACATTCGAATACGATGACCAATGGCCTGCATTATTGGATTTAAACCTCGATTTAGACTTTAGCCGTGCAAGTTTAGCGATGCATACGGACTCGGTGAAATTAGGGGATGCAACGGCAGAAAATCTCGATGCGGTGATCCATGATTACTTCGATGAAATGTTATATATCGATGCGGGAGTGAGTGGAACGGGCAAACAGATCCAACAATATTTCACCCATACACCACTCAAACATTCCCTTGGCGACACGCTGGATGAGCTACAAATCGATGGTACCGTAACAGGTAAGCTTAATCTTGCTATTCCATTATCGGCTGGAAAAGACGTTGTCGCGAAAGGGCAAGTTAATCTTAATAAAAATGATGTGTTTGTACGCCCAATCGATAGCACATTGCACGGATTGACAGGAAGCTTCAAGTTTACCAATGGGGATTTAGTCAGCGATAACATCACGGGACAATGGTTAGAGCAGCCAGTTTCTTTGGATTTCACGACATCAACGCGCCCGAAAGATTATTTGGTGGATATTAACCTTGGCGGAAATTGGGAACTGAATAAAGTTCCTATGTTGCCAAGTGATATCAAAGGGAAAGTCTCTGGCGTGAGTGATTGGAAAAGCCAAATTCATATCACGTTACCAGAATCATCTAAACAAGCGACAGGCTTACAGATTGAGATTACGGCGGGGTTAAATAAGCTAAAAAGTCAGTTACCTGCGCTGAACACCGAACTACTGCAACAGCTTGGTAAAATGAACGTTCAAGCCAAAGGCACGACGGAGCAATTAACGGTAGGTGGTGATATTGGTCAACGCCTTGGTTTTAACTCTCAGTGGTCGCTTACCAGCTCGCCATTGAAACTACAAAAAGCGCACATTGCCCCATGGAATAATCAGGTTCCGGCATTACCAAACGGCTCGACCATCTTGGTGGATTTACCTGCCGTAGAAGATGTCAATTGGGAGAAATTAGCGAGTGGCTTTTTATCGTCTTCAGCCAGTGAGCATGTGGGGCAAATTGGCTACCCAGATACCCTTGAAGTTAAAGCGCCATCCGTTTATTTGGCGGGACAGCGTTGGAAAGATTTGAGCTTCTCTTACGATTTATACCGTGATGAACAACAAATCAACGTAGAAAGCGCAAACCTAAAAGGACAGCTACAGATTTGGAAGCAGCAGCCATGGGCGTTGAATATTGAGTATTTGTATTACAATCCTGAAGGCTCGCTGGCTTCAAGTGAAAAGACCTCTCCGTCGGAAGTGTTCGACTTTAGCCAGTGGCCTAAAGTGAATATCCATTGCGCCGAGTGTTGGGTGAGTGGACAAAAGTTGGGAGAAATCACGGCGAAAATTACACCTCAAGGGCAGCACACTTTAAAATTAACCGCGGGTTCACTGAAAAACAGTGCCAGTGAGTTAAAGCTGGATGCTCTATGGCGCAGTAATGATGGTAATAAGACTGAGATTGCAGGCTCGCTTACCGGCGAGGCGTTCGATGAAACAGCAGCTTATTTTGGTGTCTTGGTGCCGATTATCGACTCCCCATATTCGATTGAATTTGATCTAAATTGGGCACAGGTTCCTTGGGAACCTGAGGTTGCCACACTGAATGGGAAAATGTCAGCGAAATTAGGGAAAGGCGCGATTGCTCATATGGGGGGCGGTCGAGCTGGACAGTTACTACGTTTAGTCAGTTTTGATGCATTATTGCGCAAACTTCAATTAGATTTCCGGGATACGTTCAGTAATGACTTTAACTTTGATTCGATTAAAGGCAATGCGGTCATCAATCAAGGTATTCTAACCTCGAAGGATCTTTATATTGATGGATTAGTCGCGGATATTGCCTTGAATGGTAATATTGACCTTGTTAAGCGTCAAATTAATGCGGAAGCGGTCATTACCCCTGAAATTTCTGCTACAGTAGGTGTAGCCACCGCATTTGTGATTAACCCGTTTGCGGGCGCGGCAGTATTTGCGGCATCGAAAGTCCTTGGTCCGTTGTGGAGTAAAATTTCGGTTATTCGCTATCGCGTAAGCGGTAGCCTGGATGAACCTAAAATTGATGAAGTACTACGTCAGCTTAAGGAGACTCAAGAGTAATGAAAACGGGTAATGTTGCACTTTTGCAGTTATGTAGTGGTAAGAATACAAAACACAACTTGGCACAGATAGAGCAGCAAATTAAACAGTTGCCTGATACCGTGCAGTTAGTTCTTACTCCTGAAAATGCATTGCTATTTGCTGATGCTGCAGCCTATCGTAAACAGGCTGAAGCAGAAGGTCATGGCCCATTACAAGACGCTATCCGTGGGATGGCTATCCGTTACAATGTATGGATCCTGATTGGTTCAATGCCATTGATTAGCCGTGAAGATCCCGAACGTATTACCAGCAGTAGCTTACTGTTTGATGCCAAAGGGAATATTACTGCGCGTTACGATAAAATTCATATGTTCGATGTGAACATCGAAGATGAACAAGGCGAGTATAACGAATCGGTTATTTATCAACGTGGTGAGCACCTGACTGTGGTTGATACGCCAGTAGGCCGCTTAGGGTTGACCATTTGTTATGATTTACGTTTCCCAGGCTTATTCCAAGCATTACGTGAACACGGCGCAGAGATTATTTCCGTTCCTGCGGCGTTTACTCGTTATACTGGACAAGCTCACTGGGAGCCACTGTTAAGAGCCCGTGCGATTGAAAACCAGTGCTATGTTTTAGCGCCAGCGCAAGTTGGGGTGCATGGTACGCGTCGTACATGGGGACATACTCTTGCCGTAGATGGCTGGGGTAAAGTGATGAAAAAGAATGTGGATGCAGTTTCTGCGTTGGTCGTGAATGTCCAGCCAAACAGCTTAAAAGTGATGCGTGAACAGATCCGAGTGGTGAAACATAACCGCTTTAGACCACAATTAACATCATTGATTAAAAAATAAACCAAATAAGAGTAACGAATATGAGTTTAGCTTCTGTCAGCGAACATTTGCTGGCTGCCAACGGTCTTGGTCAAGATAATCTGTATGATGTTTTAGGGCTGCTATCTGAGCGCCGTGTTGATTATGGGGATCTCTTTTTTCAGTCTAGCTACCATGAATCATGGGTTTTAGAAGACCGAATCATTAAAGATGGCTCCTACAATATTGACCAAGGTGTTGGAGTTCGAGCGATTACGGGTGAAAAAACGGGTTTTGCCTATGCAGACCAAATTTCACTGCTGGCACTCACCCAAAGTGCCACAGCAGCCCGCAGTATCGTCAGTGAACAAGGCGCTGGAAAGTCACAGATTTTAACCAATGTAGACTACAAAAAACTCTATTCTGAAGCGGATCCTTTGCGTAGCTTACCGCGTGAACAGAAAATTGAATTGCTGCATCGCGTTGACCAAGTGGCGCGCGCTGAAGATCCTCGCGTGATTGAAGTGAATGCCAGCTTAACTGGTGTATATGAACAAGTGTTAGTCGCTGCAACCGATGGCACATTAGCGACGGATATTCGTCCTCTGGTGCGTTTATCGGTGAGTGTACTGGTGGAACATGATGGCAAACGTGAACGCGGAGCAAGCGGTGGCGGTGGTCGTTATGGTTATGAATATTTCCTCGAAATTCATCAAGGACAGGTGCTTGCGGAACAGTATGCCCGTGAAGCGGTACGCATGGCGTTAGTCAATTTATCGGCAGTTGCCGCTCCTGCTGGCATGATGCCTGTAGTATTAGGTGCTGGTTGGCCAGGTGTTCTGCTCCATGAAGCGGTGGGTCATGGTCTAGAAGGTGACTTTAACCGTCGTGGCACCTCTGTTTTCTCAGGAAAAATGGGCGAGCAAGTCGCATCTTCCCTGTGTACTGTGGTGGATGATGGAACCATTGCTGGGCGTCGCGGTTCATTAGCGATTGATGATGAAGGGGTTCCGGGTCAATACAATGTGTTGATTGAGAATGGAATTCTACGTAACTATATTCAAGATAAGCATAACGCGCGTTTAATGGGTGTAGCGCCAACAGGGAATGCGCGCCGTGAATCTTACGCTCATTTACCAATGCCTCGCATGACGAATACCTATATGTTAGCGGGTGAATCAACACCGGAAGAGATTATCGCCAGTGTTGAAAAAGGATTGTATGCACCAAATTTTGGTGGTGGTCAGGTGGATATCACATCAGGTAAATTTGTGTTTTCAACTTCTGAAGCTTACTTAATTGAAAATGGTAAAATTACCTCACCAGTGAAGGGTGCGACCTTAATTGGTTCTGGCGTTGAAGCTATGCAGCAGATCTCCATGGTAGGTAATGACCTTGCGCTGGATAAAGGCGTGGGCGTTTGTGGTAAAGAAGGGCAAAGCGTGCCAGTGGGTGTAGGGCAACCGACACTGAAACTCGATAAAATGACCGTGGGTGGCACCGCGTAATCACACGTTAAGATAGTCTTTTATTTATTCGCCCTAGTTACGAATGTGACTGGGGCGATTGTTTATCCGCACAGCAAAAATAATTGAGGCGTTATGAATAAACGTATTATTTCTTTAGTGTTAATGGCAATTTTGATTGCGGTTAGCCTGTACTTTAAAGGTGGTGAGCAGGGCGCACCGGAACCATCTTCTGGTACATCATCAACCACACAAAATACACAAAGTACACCGCCTTCCCGCGAAGCGATAACTCCGCGTGAAACGCCAAAAACTATTGATCAGCTGACCGCTCAGAACAATGTGGTCAGTTTTATGGAAAAATACCAAAAACTTCCTGAATTTTACATGACGAAAAAACAGGCCAGAGAAGCGGGATGGGATGCTAAAAAAGGGAATTTATGTGAAGTATTACCTGGTAGAGCCATCGGTGGCGACCGCTTTTCTAACCGTGAAAAAGGCCTGCCTATTGCACAGGGGCGTCAGTGGTTTGAAGCGGATATAAATTATCGTTGTGGGCATCGTGGTGCAGACCGTTTACTTTATTCCTCTGATGGGATGATTTTCGTCAGTACCGACCATTATAAAACGTTCCAACAAGTTAAATAATCGGGGGTAGCGATGAGCAAGACCGTCGTTTTTGATTTTCGTGAAATAGATAGCCTTGAGGCATTTTATCAGCAATTTCAGCAACAATTCTCGCTTCCTAAATGGTTTGGTCATAATCTCGATGGGTTATGGGATGTGATTACAGGGGAAATAGAGTTACCCATTACGCTGATTTTTAGCCATTTAAAGGCGGCTCAGCGTACGCAATTTTCAGCGGTGATTGAATTGATGAATGAAGCTGAAGAAGAGCTGGATGAAGCGTTTATTTTTCTTATAGATATCACGAATAATGAGAATGAAGCTTCTCAAACCCCATGCTAAATTTGCGCAATGACTTTGCGTTTAGCCATATTTTGATGGCAATTAATATTGAGGGCGATTAAGTGGACGGTAAAAAAGTTGTCATTGTTCATGGTTATACAGCATCACCGAATGATAATTGGTTTAATTGGGTAAAAAATGAATTAGAAGCTTTAGGGGCGACGGTTGATGTTCCTGCATTACCGGAATCCAATTCTCCTGATCCGCAAAAATGGCAGCAATGCTTACTCGATGCCAATATTCAGTTTGATGAAAATACGATTTTAGTTGGGCACAGTTTAGGGTGTATTACGGCATTACGTTTTCTGGAAAATAATGCGCCGGAAAGGGCTAAAATTGGTGGCTATGTGCTAGTTTCTGGGTTTGATCGCTCACTGGATACATTGTCTGATTTGGCAGACCATACTCAGTTTTCATTGGATTATAATAAGCTGATTAGTCTAACGGATAAGCGAGCTTCGATTATTTCTTCCAATGATTGGGTCGTGGATCCTGACGCTTCAATTGAGTTAGCAAAAGCATTAAAAACCTCTGTCACGATGGTAGAAAGTGCGGGGCATTTTCTTGATAGAGAAGGCTATACTCGACTTCCTGCGTTACTCAATCTTCTACGATTTTGGTATTAAAAAATCCCCCTATGTTTTTACCGCATAGGGGGATTTTTATTGAATAAAACCTGGAAATTAGTTGCTATCAGAAAGCTCTTTCAGATATTGGAAAATCTGGCGGAATGCTTTTGGTGGTTTATTTCCATCACGCTCTTTCTTCGCATTACGGACTAATGCACGCAGTTGCTGGCGATCAGTTTGTGGGAACAGCGCAACGACTTCTTCAATGACTTCATCGCCATCGGCTAATAAACGGTTACGCAGATCTTCCAGCTTGTGCAAGATAACAACTTGCTGGTTATGGCGGTTTTTCAGCTTATCGAGGGCTTCAGTGATCGGTTCCACTTCTCGAGAACGTAACAGTTTACCGATAAGTTGTAATTGACGACGACGGCCTTCCCGCTTAATTTTTTGTGCTAATTCGATAGCTTCAAGTAATTGCGTGTCTAATGGGATGCGCTCAAGCTCGCTTTTACTTAAATCAACAAGTTCTGCCCCCAATTTTTTGAGGATCTCGGCATCGCGTTTAATTTCGCTTTTGCTGACCCAAATAATCTCATCGTCCTCATCATCTTGGGGCGCTGGGATATCATCCAGCCAATCTTCAGGCTGTTTGGCCATAGGGATTTTCCTTTTTACTAAACGCCGTCGTGTAATTACGAGTAATTAGCATGATTTACGGCGTTGTGAGTGTTAACATTTATAGATTAACTCTATTGTAACTGGGAAAACCCCCTTATGACTACCTGACATTGATATGTCGAGGTAGAAAATCACTTTTCCCCTCTTTATTGGACTAAATGCATGAGTGTTACTGAACAAGTTGCCGAACAACGTAAACAATTAGAACAAGCCGTCGCCCACGCATTGGAATTTGCCAAAAGCCGTTGTGATGGCGCTGAAGTTGCAGTCAATAAAAGCACTGGTATTAGTGTGAGCACTCGCCAAGGTGACGTGGAGAATGTGGAATTTAACAGTGATGGGGCGCTCGGGATCACGGTTTACCATAAACAACGCAAAGGTAGTGCATCTTCAACGGATTTAAGCGAAGAAGCCATTGAGCGTACAGTTCAAGCCGCGATTGATATTGCGAATTATACCTCTGAAGACCCATGCGCAGGTCCTGCTGAAAAATCATTACTGGCATTCGATGCACCGGATTTAAACTTATTCCAAGCTACAGAACTTTCCCCCGAGGAAGCCATTAAGCTGGCCTCGATTGCGGAAATGACCGCATTAAATGCAGATTCACGCATTGTGAATACGGAAGGCGGTAGCTTCAATGGGCACTATGGTATCCGTGTCTTTGGTAACTCTCTTGGACTATTAAAGAGCTACAGTTCTAGCCGTTATTCGATGTCGAGCTGCGTAATCGCCGAGCAAAATGGCGAAATGGAGCGCGATTATGCGTATACCATCGCACGCAGCATGCAGGCATTGAAATCCCCTGAGTGGGTAGGGCAAGAGTGTGCTCGTCGTACATTATCTCGCTTATCGCCGCGTAAATTACCAACCATGAAAGCCCCAGTGATTTTTGCCTCAGAAGTGGCGACGGGGTTATTTGGTCATTTAGTCGGTGCTATCAGCGGCAGCAGCATTTATCGTAAATCATCATTCTTAATGGATAGCCTTGGTAAACAAATTTTACCGAACTGGTTAACCATCAATGAGCAACCGCACTTAATGGGCGGATTAGCCTCCTCCCCATTTGACAGCGAAGGTGTGCGTACCACTGAACGTAATATTGTGGAAAATGGCGTTCTACAAACTTGGCTGATGACCAGTTATTCTGCGCGTAAACTGGGTCTGCAAAGCACGGGTCATGCGGGGGGGATCCATAACTGGCGCATTGAAGGACAAGGCTTATCATTTGACGCTTTGTTGAAGCAAATGGGGACCGGCTTAGTGGTCACTGAGCTGATGGGACAGGGTGTGAGTGGAATTACGGGGGATTATTCCCGTGGTGCATCCGGTTTTTGGGTAGAAAACGGTGAGATTCAGTATCCAGTGAGCGAGATTACCATTGCGGGTAACTTGAAGGATATGTGGATGAACATGGTGACTATCGCCGATGATATCGAAACGCGCAGTAATATTCAGTGCGGCTCTGTGTTGATCCCTGAAATGAGTATTGCTGGTCAGTAAGTTATAGTTGTTCAATAAGCTCTAAATAGCAAAAAGGCACTCGATGAGTGCCTGAATACCGCCTGAAGACTAACGGGAGTTTCTTGATGGAAACTTTTTTCGGCTAGTCTTCTTTCTCTTGTTGAACATCGCAACTAGCGATGGAACTCGCCAGCCGCTTCAGGTTGATAAACAATCTCTAACACACGAACACGGGTTTCTACGCCGTTTGGCAGCGCCCAGCTAATTTCGTCGTTAACATGCAAACCTAATAACGCTGCACCGATTGGCGCCATCACGGACAGTTGTTCTGCACTATCTTTAAGAGAGGCAGGATAAACTAGGGTGCGTGTGCGCTCTTCATTACTGATTAAATCTAAGAAACGAACAGTACTGTTCATCGTGACCACATCCGCAGGGATCTCTTGTGGAGAGACGATATCTGCGCGGTCTAATTCGTCGTTTAGTGCTTCAGCAACAGGCGTACCCGCATAAGCGGCTTGCTCCATCAGTGCATCTAAGCGTTCTGCATCTAAATCATTGATAATAATTGTTGGCTTTGTCATACCACACTCCAATAGGGACGTACAAAGCAAACACCCCCCACCCAGAAGGCAGGGGGTGTTTGCTAGAAAAATAAATTATATAAAATATTAGGCGCTATAGGCGTTAAAGGGAAGAGATCGGGATCACGAACTCGGTGCCTATGCGTGTAAAACCGTGTATATCGCTCTGTTCGCTAAGATGTAAGACGCAATGAGTTGGGCTACTCTTCGTCAAATCCACTTTCAAACAGGTTAATGATTGCGGATAACGCCAAATCTTCATCGGGCCCGCTAACTTCGATATCAATTTTACTGCCTTGTTCCGAGTCTAACATCAACATCGCAATAACGCTATCCGCCTCGGCCTCAATTTGACTGTCATTTTTTAAAATGACTCTAGAGTTAAATTGTTTAACTAAATCATAGAGAAGCATTGCTGGTCTGGCATGCATACCAAGACGGTTTTTCAGCGTAATCGTCGCTTTGACGGTCATTGCTTGCGTTTTTCCAACGTTCTGTGGCGTGACTGGACGTTTTTCCCACGGGAGCGGAAATAATCAGCCAGCTGTTCTGCCACATACACCGAACGGTGTTTTCCTCCCGTACAGCCGATGGCGACGGTGAGATAGCTGCGGTTATTGGTTTCTAACATTGGCAACCATAACTCTAAGTAACTGCGAGTCTGGTAAATGAAGTTATGAACCTCTGTGTGTCTGTCCAAGAAGGCCGCAACAGGACGATCTAAACCAGTCATTGGACGCAATTTAGGATCCCAGTGTGGGTTTGGTAAAAAGCGCACATCGAAAACGTAGTCAGCATCAATTGGGATGCCGTGTTTGAAACCGAAGGACTCAAACACCATCGTCAGTTCACGCTCGCGTTTGCCCATTAAGCGAGTTCTGAGCATTTCCGCTAATTCGTGCACTGACATTTCTGAGGTATCAATGACCAAGTCAGCGCGGGAGCGCAGCGGCTCTAATAGCTCGTTTTCTTCATCGATGGCACTTTCTAAGGATAAGTTTTTACTTGAAAGTGGGTGTAATCGACGGGTATCACTATAACGACGAATTAATGTATTGCGATCTGCATCCAGAAACAGCAGTTGTGGTGAGAAGGTTGATGGCAGTTTATCAATGGCTTCTTCGAACACTTCTGGATTGTCGGGCATATTACGCACGTCAATGCTCACGGCCGCAGAAATATTGCGATCGGCAAGTGAATTAGCTAATTCCGGCAGTAAGACTACCGGAAGGTTATCCACACAATAGAAACCCATATCTTCCAGCGCGCGTAGGGCAACGGATTTTCCCGAACCGGAACGGCCGCTGACAATCATCAGCACCATGAGCTAACTCCCTTCTGTCTCTTAAGGATTTATATCTTAATGATCGATTTCTGACTGATCACACATTTCTGACTATTTTGCATTTTGCGGTGTTTTACGATGCCGAATGAAAGAAATCATAACAATATCATTAGGCTGGCATCAACACATATTAGTTATTACTTACTCAATGATGATCTGGTATAACTCTTCATCACTTTGCGCACTGCGTAGGCGCTTACAGAATGCTTTATCCGCTAATTTTTTAGCGATAAGAGATAAAGTATGTAAGTGAGTTTTACATTGATCCGATGGAACAAGTAATGCAAAAAGCAGATCAACAGGTTGGTTATCAATCGCATCAAACGCAATGGGCTCTTCTAAATGCAAAAACACGCCAGCGGCGCGTGCACTTTCGCCTTCACTAAGTTTGCCATGAGGGATTGCAATTCCACCACCAATACCCGTGGTACCCACTTTTTCTCTGGTTAGTAACGCTTCAAATACCGTATTTTCCGGTAATCCCAACTCGGCGGCCGCTAACTCACTAATAATTTCTAATGCTCTCTTCTTACTGGTGCAAACTAAATTATTACGTGTGCAACTGGCAGATAAAACATCGCTTAATTGGATTTCTATATCACTATTCATTTTATTATTCACTTAGGACTACAAAACCAGATGATGTATGCCACCATCTGGTTCAGAACATTAATCAGTCAACGACTGGCTAAATGTATTAGTGTTGTCTCAGTTTTTCTTTATGTTTGGTTAATTGGCGTGACAGCTTATCAAGGAGTAAATCAAGTGCCGCGTACATATCGTCGTCTTCCGCCGATGCGTGAAGCTCTGCGCCGTTGAGTTGCAGGGTGGCTTCAGCAATTTGCTGAACTTTTTCCACTTTCAGAACAACTTGGATACTGTTAATACGATCAAACAATTGCTCTAATTTCTTGAGTTTTTTCTCAACCGTTTCGCGCAATGCCGGTGTAACTTCAATATTGTGTCCAGTAATCTGAAATTCCATACAATCTTCCTTATATTATTGGGTTAAACCAACTGTTTACGTTGATTTGATGGCGGAATAGATAATGACTCACGATACTTAGCAACAGTTCGACGAGCAACTTGTATACCTTGCTCTGCCAGCATACTCGTCAATTTACTGTCACTCAATGGTTTTGCTGGGTTTTCCGCAGCAACCAGCTTTTTCACCAGTGCACGAATCGCAGTGGAGGAGGCTTCTCCTCCGGTGTCCGTACTGACGTGACTGGAGAAAAAATACTTCAACTCAAAAATGCCTCGTGGACTATGCAGGAATTTTTGGGTTGTCACACGGGAGATAGTCGATTCATGCATGTCCACCTGATAGGCAATGTCTGCCAAAATCATCGGTTTCATATACTCTTCGCCTAACTCAAAAAATTCTTGTTGTTGCTCAACAATACAGGTCGCCACTTTCAGTAATGTTTCATGGCGACTTTCTAAGCTTTTAATCAGCCATTTAGCATCCTGCAAGTGACTGCGAATATATTGCGTGTCACTTTCGCTGGCTGAATTATTTGCCATTGAAGCATAATGATTATTGATGCTTAACTTAGGGATGCTATCTGTATTTAACTCAACTTGCCAGTGCCCACCGACTTTTTTCACCAGCACATCGGGAATAACATATTCCGATTCACCCGTATTGATTGATTGCCCTGGTTTGGGATTCAGCGTGAGGATCAGGTCAATGGCCGTTTTCAGCGCATCTTCTTTTAAACGGGTCAGTTTACTCAGTTGACGAAAATCACGATTTGCCAGTAAATCAATATGATTACTAATAATCAGTCTAGCTTCTTGCAGGCCAATTGTCTCTTTCGGGTATAAAGAAAGCTGGATCAGTAAACACTCTTTGAGATCCTGAGCGGCCACCCCTAATGGGTCAAAATGCTGAATGCGTTTTAAAACGGCAACCACTTCTTCTAAAGTGATATCGGGGTCATCAATCCCTTCATGGATCTCGTTGATTGAGCTAGTGAGATAGCCGGAATCATCAATGGAATCGATAATCGAGGTTGCAATCGCGCGATCGGTATCGGTAAACGGGGTGAGATCCGCTTGCCAGATTAGATAATCTTGCAGTGTTTGGGTGGTTTCCCCTTGGTAAACAGGAAGTTCATCGAAGCTGTAGTCATTGCTCGTTCCTGACGGGGTGCCTGCCGTATAGATTTCATCCCAATCAGCATCTAGCGGAAGCTCATCGGGCATATCTGTTTTTTCGAGGGCATCTTTGGTATCGATTTCGCTGCTGTCAGTGTCGCTGCTTAGGCTATCTAAACTTTCTTGCTCAGAGGATGATTCTTCTTGTTCGAGCAGAGGGTTGGTTTCAAGGGCGAGTTGAATTTCTTGTTGAAGCTCAAGTGTGGATAACTGCAACAGGCGAATGGCCTGTTGCAATTGAGGCGTCATTGCAAGTTGTTGACTGATTCTGAGCTGCAAACTTTGCTTCATGAATGTGCTTTATTCTCCATTACCACTGACACAACCAATGCCATGACAACCAACAAGACAAAACTACAGTCTACAATTTACAAACTACAGTCTAAAACCTTCACCCAAATAAACGCGTTTCACTTGCTCGTTTTCAAGGATCATCTCTGGCGAGCCGTGAGCAATCAAGTGCCCTTGGCTGACAATGTAAGCACGCTCGCAAACATCGAGAGTTTCACGGACGTTATGGTCGGTGATTAATACGCCGAGCCCATAGTCGCGTAAGTGTTGGATGATTTTTTTGATATCCAAAACGGAAATCGGGTCAACCCCAGCAAACGGCTCATCTAACAGGATAAATTTTGGATTAGCAGCGAGGGCGCGTGCAATTTCCACACGACGACGCTCACCACCAGACAGTGACTGGCCTACACTATCACGCAAGTGAGTAATACTGAACTCTTCCATCAGCTCTTCAGCACGCTCTTTGCGCTGTTCTGAGGTTAAGTCTGGGCGAATTTCTAACACGGCCATCAGGTTGTCATACACACTGAGGCGGCGGAAAATAGATGCTTCTTGAGGAAGGTAGCCAATGCCACGACGAGCGCGCTCATGTAGAGGCAGTAAGCTAATATCTTCCCCATCAATTAAAATTTTACCAGCATCCCGCTGAACAATGCCGACTACCATATAAAAAGTGGTCGTTTTACCCGCACCGTTAGGGCCTAAGAGACCAACGATTTCCCCTGATTTCACTTCAAGGCTGACGTCAGTGACTACGCTGCGTTTTTTATAGGATTTCGCCAGATTCTCTGCGGTTAGTGTTGCCATAACAATTATTTACTCTTACTTGTTGATGAACCCTGTGCGGCTGGGCCTTTTTCTTGTAACTGTGCTGGTAATAAGACGGTGGTCACGCGTTTACCTTTATCGCTAAATGCTTCCATTTGCTGGGTTGGAACCACATAGGTGATCTTATCGCCTTTGATATTGCTATCGAGCTGTTCAAGGTAAGCATCACCCGTTAATGTGACCAGTTGTTTATCAACTTCATAACGTGCTTTGGATGCGTGACCTTTGATTGGTTTACCATCGTCTTGTAACTGGAAGAAAGTCACTGGCGTACCAAATGCTTCAATGACGATTTTATCGGAATCGCTGCTTGGACGCGTCACAACAACTTTGTTGGCACGAATATCAATGGAACCTTGTTTGATAACAACGTCATCAGTAAATGTGGTGATATTTTTTTCTAAATCAAGAGATTGCTTAACCGAGTTAATGGTCATCGGCTGTTGAGTATCTGTTTTCAGTGCCATTGCCGGCAGGCTAAGAGCCAAAATTGCACTTGCAATAGCCCCTTGAATAAAACTTTTCTTAGTTACTTGATTCATTGTGTTGCTCTTTTGGTTGTAACTCATAGTGAGTTTTAACATCTTCAATTAATTCAGCGGTTCTTGTACGAAGGTTCCCCTTCATTTTTAAACCCGTTGAATTTAGCCCGTGTCCGATAATGGTAACTTTATCGTCAGATGAAACATCTTGTGTGACTAGATTGACCACCGCATTATCTGTGGTAATACGCTGGATTTGAGGCTCAGGGGTCAAACTGTCAACTTGAACATCGCTATACAGATAGAGCACGCGCTCTTTGGTTAATCTTGCTTTAATGGACTTCACCGTCCAAGTCGGTGTACCCGCATCGTTATAAGTCGTTAATACAGGATTGGTAAACCACGTGATTTTGCCATCGGTATAATTATCAACTTTGCTCGCGGCGAGTTTATAGGCTAAATCGCCCGCAGGATTATAGACGAAAGTTACCGAATCATCAGTTTGATAATTAGGTTTTCCGTCATTGATTTCTGTTGTTAATGGTTTGGAGTCATCGTAAACCGAAAAGTTCCAACCAATTAGCCCCAGTACAATGAGGGATAAAACAATGATTAACCACTTTTTTGCGTTGCTCATGAATGATATCTGTTCTTTAAATCGACAAGCCTTTAGCTTCTTCCAGTTTATTTTGGGATAACAGAATAAGGTCGCAGAGTTCACGTACTGCGCCTTTTCCGCCACCAATATGCGTTACATAGTCTGCTTTAGGTAATAACAATGGGTGTGCATCAGCCACCGCAACAGATAACCCAACTTTTGCCATCACAGGCCAGTCAATGAGGTCATCACCAATGTAAGCCGTTTGCTCTTCTGTTAGTTGTAGTTTATCTAACAGTTCGCGATACGCCAAAAGCTTATCGCTTTGTCCTTGGTAAAGATATGTAATACCTAACGTTTGAGCTCTGTCTTCCAGCAATTTAGCTTTGCGTCCGGTGATAATAGCGACTTCAATACCTGAGGTTAATAGACAGCGAATGCCATACCCATCGCGGACATTAAAGGCTTTTAATTCTTCGCCATTATTCCCCATGTAAATTAAACCGTCGGACATCACGCCATCGACATCACAGATAAGCAGTTTAATTTTGGTCGCTTTTTCTATCACAGAATTCGCTACAGACCCATAGCAAGTATTCTGATAATTAGGGTTCATTCTATTTCCTTTATGTATACTTTTCGACTTATACCACACCCGCTTGCAGTAGGTCGTGCATATGGAGAACACCCACTAATTGGTCGCCATCCGCCACTAATAACGACGTGACATGGCGAGATTGCATCAGGTTCAGTGCTTCAACCGCTAGCATGCCCGGTGCGACTCGGATACCGCCCGGCGTCATTAAATCGGCAATTTTGGCATTGTTGAGGTCGATGCCCATATCAAAAATGCGGCGTAAATCTCCATCCGTGAAAATCCCTTGAATATTCATGTCGTCATCACAAATGACGGTCATACCCAGCTTTTTACGGGTAATTTCCACAAGGGCTTCCCGTAACGTGGCACTTTTCGGAATATGAGGAACATCGTCACCAGTACTCATTAAATCACGAACTAAGAGTAAAAGTTTGCGCCCAAGTGCGCCCCCTGGATGAGACAGTGCAAAATCATCTGCTGTGAAGCCGCGGGCGGTTAACAATGCAATGGCTAACGCATCCCCCATCACTAATGTTGCTGTGGTACTTGTTGTTGGTGCCAAACCAAGCGGGCAGGCTTCTTGCGGTACTTTTATGCATAAGTGGATATCTGCATATTTGCCCATATTGCTGTCTGGATTATTGGTCATGCAGATCAGTGGGACTTTGATACGCTTTAATACGGGCAGTAGGGCTAAAATTTCCCCTGATTCACCTGAGTTCGAAATCGCTAATACAACGTCTTTATTGGAGATCATCCCTAAATCGCCATGGCTGGCTTCTCCGGGATGCACGAAAAATGAAGGCGTTCCTGTGCTGGCAAGCGTCGCCGCAATTTTCCGTCCAATATGCCCTGATTTCCCCATTCCCATAACGACTACTTTTCCCTGACAAGCAAAGATTTGCTGACAAGCAAGGTCAAAGTCATGATTAATATATTGTTCTAGGTTTTTCAGACCTTCGCGTTCGATATGGAGAACTTCTTTACCTACTTTCTGAAAATCGATATTTGACATGTCTAATTCCATGGATGTTTTCGGGTGAATCAAAAGTGTCGGTTGGTTCAAAGTTTCGGTTAGATCAAAAAAGAGAAATCGGATTGTATAACGAATACTTAGTATCAGTAAGTATTTTGTCTCTAAGCTTTTATGAATGTCATGGTTATTATGAATGTGATAGTTATGAGTCTCTATTAGCGATTTGAGCTCAAAAGCGCTTTTTAGGGTTTAACCGCACCGATGCCCAAAAAAAATTTTTTTAATTCTCTTACCCTTATGGTTGGATATATAAATTTCTAAGAGCTATCTTCTATTAATTAGGTAAAATATTAGTTAATACTATTTGGTTTATGTTTCTGTAAAACCCTGAATTTATTTAGGCAGAATCATAGTTTGACCTATAACGAGCTATTAAACGATGCAAGCACAGACAGAGAACTTAATCGAAGTCAAAAACATGTCATTTACACGGGGAAATAGGAAAATATTTGAAAATATTAACCTAACTGTGCCTCGGGGTAAAATTACTGCGATTATGGGGCCTTCAGGGATTGGTAAAACGACATTACTCAGACTGATTGGCGGACAACTGCGCCCAGAAGAAGGAGAAATCTGGTTTGATGGGGATAATATTCCTGCGCTGTCTCGTTCTAAGTTATACCAATCGCGTAAAAAAATGAGCATGTTATTCCAATCTGGTGCCTTGTTTACCGATATGGACGTTTTTAATAACGTGGCTTTCCCCTTGCGTGAACACACAAATTTACCAGAATCATTGATTCATACGACGGTGATGATGAAATTAGAGGCGGTGGGGTTACGCGGAGCCGCTAAATTAATGCCATCAGAACTTTCAGGGGGAATGGCACGCCGTGCGGCGCTAGCAAGAGCTATCGCTCTGGACCCTGACCTGATTATGTTTGATGAGCCTTTCGTGGGGCAAGACCCAATCACGATGGGCGTTTTGGTCAAACTGATTGATGAACTTAACCAAGCGTTAGGGGTGACCTGCGTAGTGGTTTCCCATGACGTTCCAGAAGTGCTAAGTATTGCCGATAAAGCATATATTGTGGCGCAGCAACATGTTATTGCGAAAGGAACTGGGGAAGAGTTACGCGAAAACCAAGATCCGCGCGTCAGACAGTTTATGGATGGTATTGCCGATGGTCCTGTGCCATTCCGCTTTCCGGCCAATGACTATTCGGCTGATTTATTAGGGTAAATGAACATGATAATTAAGGCGATTGCTGCCTTCGGACGTCGATGGATTGAAACATTTGCGGCTTTTGGTCGAGCAGGCTACTTATTATTTGGTGCACTATTTGGCAAACCTGAGTTTGGCAAACAGTGGCCACTGTTAGTTAAACAGCTTTATTCTGTAGGGGTTCAGTCTCTACTTATCGTGGCGGTGTCTGGTCTGTTTATCGGCATGGTGCTCGGCTTACAAGGTTATTTGGTACTGACGACGTTCAGTGCAGAAGCCAGCCTTGGCATGATGGTTGCGCTTTCACTATTGCGTGAACTGGGGCCTGTGGTCACTGCGCTGTTGTTTGCGGGACGAGCAGGCTCGGCATTAACCGCAGAAATTGGTTTGATGAAAGCCACTGAGCAGATTTCGAGTTTAGAGATGATGGCGGTGGATCCTCTGCGCCGTGTTGTCGCCCCAAGATTTTGGGCTGGGTTCATTAGCATGCCGCTGTTATCACTGATCTTTGTCGCTGTCGGTATTATTGGTGGGGCCATTGTCGGTGTGGATTGGAAAGGGATTGACCCGGGTTTCTTCTGGTCATCCATGCAGTCTTCTGTAGAGTGGCGACTCGATTTAGTGAACTGTTTTATCAAAAGTTTAGTCTTTGCAATTACAGTAACGTGGATTGCACTATTTAATGGTTATGATGCGATTCCAACCTCGGAAGGAATTAGCCGTGCAACGACGAAAACTGTTGTGCATGCATCATTATCGGTTCTAGGGTTAGATTTCGTACTGACAGCACTGATGTTTGGGAACTAAGTCATGCAAAGTAAAAAAAGTGAAATATGGGTGGGTTGTTTTATGTTGCTGGCGATCGCCGCAATTGTGTTCCTCTGCTTAAAAGTAGCGGATTTACAATCGATTGGTAGTCAGTCAACTTACCGAGTTTCTGCCTCTTTTGAAAATGTGGGTGGCTTAAAAGTAGGCTCTCCCATCAAAGTCGGTGGCGTTGTCGTGGGACGGGTTGCGAATATTTCTTTAGATAAAAAGAACTATATTCCTGACGTTCAAATCGATTTGCTCAGTGAATATGACAATATTCCTGATTCCAGCTCGCTATCAATTCGGACTTCAGGCCTGCTTGGTGAACAGTATATCGCCATGAATATCGGTCCTTATGACGAAGATATGGGGATTGCGATGTTAAAAGATGGCGGTCGTTTAGAAGATACCAAACCGGCTATGGTGCTGGAAGATTTAATCGGTCAATTCTTGTATAAGAGTGGTGATAGCCAAGGTACTGAAGCAGCCGCACCTGCGCCTGCATCTGCAGCACCGGCATCCGCGCCAGAGACTCATGTCGCAGCACCGTCAGAGCCTGTTGCTCACTAAGTTGTAATTCCCTGTGAACTTAAAAGGAATGAATTATGTTTAAACGTTTAATAATGATAGCTATGTTAGTGGTTGCGCCATTTGCGATGGCGATTGACCAAACTAACCCGTATAAGCTTATGGAAGAAACCGCAGCGAAAACCTTCGATCGCTTAAAAGCGGAACAACCTCAAATCAAACAAAACCCAGATTACTTACGTACTATCGTGCGTGAAGAGTTACTGCCATATGTGCAAATTAAGTATGCGGGTGCATTGGTATTAGGCACTTACTATAAAGATGCCACTCCAACGCAGCGTGATGCTTACTTTAAAGCATTTGAGTCTTATCTTGAGCAAGTTTACGGTCAAGCGCTGGCAATGTATCACGGTCAAACGTACACCATCGCTCCTGAACAGCCGATTGGTGACAAAAATATTGTCGCTATCCGAGTGACTATCAATGACACTAATGGCCGCCCTCCAGTACGTTTGGATTTCCAATGGCGTAAAAACAGTAAAACAGGTTACTGGCAGGCGTATGACATGATTGCTGAAGGCGTTAGCATGATCACCACCAAGCAAAATGAGTGGGGTGATATTCTGCGTAAGCAAGGTATTGATGGATTGACAGCTCAATTACAACGTAGTGCTCAGGTGCCGATTACGTTAGAAGAGAGCAAGTAAGATGAGTAGTTTGTTATCTTGGACGAAAAATAACAAAACATTGGCTTTTTCCGGTATTTTAAATCGCGATTCTCTGGTTGAATTTTGGGATAAGCGCCAAGCCTTGTTGACCCAAGTTGAGCAAATTGATGTTTCTGATTTAACCCATGTGGATTCTACCGGACTCGCCATGCTAGTGCGTCTGAAAGGGGAGTATCAATCCCAGCAGCGTCATTTTGGCCTTGTTGGTGTGAGCGATAATCTCAATACCTTGATGGAATTGTACGGGGTAAAGCCCCTGCTGATGGATTAAGTCAAGTTATGTAAAAAATAGCGCTTCTGAGTGTTTTTATACGCCAGAAGCGTTTTCTTTAGTTTAAGTGTTAAGCTGAATCCTTTAGGATAGATGGCTATATTTATTATCATAATTAATTACAAAATTGAGTCATTATGGATACCAACGAAATTAAACAAGTCTTAATGGAAAAGCTGTCACTGGATGAAGTGATAGTGAATGGCGATGGCAGTCATTTTCAAGTTATCGCTGTTGGCAGCCTTTTTGACGGCATGAGCCGTGTTAAACAGCAGCAAGCAGTCTATGCGCCGCTAATGGAATATATTGCGGACAACCGAATTCATGCGCTTTCAATTAAGGCTTATACCCCAGCGCAGTGGGAGCGTGATCGTAAGCTGAGCGGCCTATAAGTTTGAATATGTAAGCGGACAGTTTGTAAAAATCTGACACACGAGAATACCAGAATGGATAAATTTTTAGTAAAAGGGCCAACCCGCTTAGAGGGTGAAGTCTCTATTTCAGGCGCTAAAAACGCCGCACTGCCAATCCTGTTCGCTGCTTTACTGGCTGAAGAGCCAGTTGAATTACAGAATGTCCCTAAGCTGAAAGACATCGACACCACAATTAAGTTACTGAGCCAACTTGGCGTCAAAATCGAGCGTAACGGTTCGATTTTTGTTGATGCTAGCAATGTGACTGAATATTGTGCGCCGTA
Organism: Providencia sp. PROV202; assembly: GCF_028479565.1. NCBI lineage: Bacteria > Pseudomonadati > Pseudomonadota > Gammaproteobacteria > Enterobacterales > Morganellaceae > Providencia > Providencia sp. PROV202. Next base: position 73,408 of record NZ_JAMPNV010000014.1, read on the forward strand.
TGATCTGGTGAAAACCATGCGTGCCTCTATTTGGGCATTAGCGCCGCTGGTTGCGCGTTTTGGTCACGGTGAAGTTTCTCTACCGGGTGGTTGTGCGATTGGTGCTCGTCCAGTGGATTTACATATCAGCGGTTTAGAGAAGTTAGGTGCCAATATTGTCCTTGAAGATGGTTATGTTAAGGCAACGGTGAATGGTCGTCTGAAAGGTGCAGACATCGTGATGGACAAAGTGAGCGTGGGTGCCACTATCAGCATCATGACAGCCGCAGCGCTTGCTGAAGGAACCACTTCCATCGAGAACGCCGCTCGTGAACCTGAAATTGAAGATACTGCTAATTTCTTAAATGCGTTAGGTGCGAAAATCACCGGTGCAGGAACTGACCGTATTGTCATTGAAGGTGTGGCTCGCTTAGGTGGCGGTGTGTATCGCGTTCTGCCAGACCGTATTGAAACAGGCACATTCTTAATCGCGGCTGCGGTTTCTCGTGGTAAAGTGGTTTGCCGCAATGCACGTCCAGATACGCTGGATGCAGTGCTGGCAAAATTACGTGAAGCGGGTGCTGATGTTCAAACGGGCGAAGATTGGATTAGCTTAGATATGCATGGTAAGCGTCCAAAGGCGGTTACATTGCGTACTGCTCCACATCCTGGTTTCCCTACTGATATGCAAGCACAATTTAGCCTATTAAACTTGGTAGCTGAAGGTACGGGTGTTATCACTGAGACCATTTTCGAAAACCGTTTTATGCATATTCCTGAGTTAATTCGTATGGGTGCGCACGCGGATATTGAAAGTAATACAGTCGTGTGTCATGGCGTTGAAAAACTGACGGGTGCGCAAGTGATGGCAACAGATTTACGCGCATCAGCAAGCTTGGTGATTGCTGGGTGTATCGCGGGTGGAACAACGACAGTTGACCGTATTTATCATATCGATCGTGGATATGAAAATATCGAAGCGAAATTAAATGCGTTAGGCGCTAATATTCAACGCGTTAAATCTGAAGACTAATCCCAGATTGCGTTGATATCATCGCAAAAGCGAGATTTCAAAAAACAAAAAGGTTGTTCTTCATCGGAACAACCTTTTTTTTCGGGCTTATTTTGAATGGAAGATTTGAGGGTTTAGTTCGCTTGCCCTTCAGGCAGTTCTTCAATCACGATATCGATGTTTTGCACGTTACCATCACGTAAAATCTGAACGGGAATTTTTGTGCCGGGGCGAATTTCAGCGACATAATCCATTGTTTCTGCAGCAGAAACGGCAGGTTTTCCATCTAAGGATAAAATAATATCCCCTTGCTCAATGCCTGATTTTGCAGCGGGTCCATTGGCTGAGACTTGGAAAATCCTTAATCCTTGAATTTGATTGATATTATTTGTATTTGTGCGAATTTGCGGTAACTCACGAGCCGTAATGCCGATGTAGCCTCGAACGACACGACCATCACGGATCAGTTTTTCCATGATTTTGGTTGCTAGGGCGGTTGGGATAGCAAAACTCAATCCTTCGGAACTGACGCCTTGCCCTGCACTGAATGAAAGGGTGTTTATACCAACCAATTCCCCTTCAGTGTTGATGAGGGCACCACCGGAGTTACCGGAGTTAATGGAGGCATCGGTTTGCAGGAAATTTTGGCGGCGTGTGGAGCTTAACCCGACACGACCTGTCGCGCTGATAATTCCTTGGGTGACTGTTTGTCCAAGGTTATAAGGGTTTCCAATGGCTAAAACGACATCTCCAACATGGGTGATGCGCTTGGTATTAATGGGGATAACGGGGAGATTTTCAGCGTCTATCTTTAAGACGGCGAGGTCGGTGAGAGGGTCTGAGCCGACTAAAAAAGCATCGAAAATGGCACCATCTTGTAGAGCGACAAGAATTTGATCTGGGTTATCCACCACATGTTTGTTGGTCACTATGTAGCCATTAGCGCTTAATATCACCCCTGATCCAAGAGATTGTAATTCCCGACCCGATTGGGAAAAACTCCCTTTAGAGCTGCTATAGACATACACGACCGCAGGCGCGGCACGGCGTACGGCCTTGTTATAGCTTACGGGCTCGCTATTGGTTTTCCCATACAGTAAATCAGCCAGTCCCTGTGGGCGTAATGAGGGGACGGCCACAATAATGATTGAGGCAGTGACCAATCCAAGCAGGACAGACACAAGCAGCTTTTTGACCATGTTAAAGGTTACCAAGTTCGCTATGATGGAGATGACAGACAGAGAGATGCTTTGAGCATAACATAAAAAAACGGGCACAGCAGAGTGATACTGTACCCGTTTTATTGATTTATGTGCGGTAACTTAATGAATTAGTTTTTCATTAATAAGTAAAGCGTTTCACCACCACGCAGCACTTTCATCGCTAATACTGGCGGTTTGCTATCGATGATTTTGCGAAATTGGTCGATACTTTCTACGCGAGTGTCATTCACGCCAAAGATCAGGTCGCCTTTCGCTAAACCAACCGCAGCAGCCGGAGACTTAGGTGCTACGCTGTCCACTTGTACCCCTTTGGTATTGCTAACAACCGCATTGGAAATGGTGGCGCCTAATAAGGATTCACTCAGTTTTTCTGCGTTGGTCGCTGAACCTTCATCGCTTTCTAGCACCACTTTCACTTCCATTGGTTTGCCTGAACGGATCAGACCAAGGGTGATTTCTTTACCTAACTGGCTGGTACCAATTTTCGCTCTTAATTCCGCGAAGCTATTAATACGTTTACCATCTACAGACACTAAAACGTCACCCGATTTGATGCCTGCTTTTGCCGCTGATGATTTTGGAATGACTTCACTGACGAAGGCACCACGTTGTGCATCGATATTGAAGGCTTTAGCGATATCAGAGTTCATCTCTGTACCTTTAATACCTAAAATTCCGCGTTTAACTTCACCGTGTTTAATCAGCTGCTCGCTCAGGCTTTTCGCCATATTGCTTGGGATAGCAAAGCCGATACCAATATTTCCGCCACCTGGTGCTAAGATTGCGGTGTTAATCCCAATCAGCTCACCGTTTAAGTTAACCAGCGCACCACCGGAGTTACCACGGTTGATTGAGGCATCGGTCTGGATAAAGTTTTCTAAGCCTTCCAGATTTAATCCGCTACGACCTAACGCAGAAATAATCCCGGATGTGGCAGTTTGTCCTAAACCGAATGGGTTACCCACGGCAACGGCAAAATCACCAACACGCAGTTTATCGGAGTCTGCAATAGAAACCGCGGTGAGGTTTTTGATATCTTTTGCATTGCTGATTTTTAATAGAGCAATATCAGTTTGTGGATCTTTACCAATCAGTTTAACGTCAATTTCACGACCGTCATTTAGCTGAATTTGGATTTTATCAGCACCATCAATAACGTGATTATTGGTTAAAACATAACCTTGTGTCGCATCAATGATGACACCAGAACCTAAGCCTTCAAATGGGCGCACACTTTGTTGTTGTGAAGGTGCATTTGGGCCAAAGAAGAATTTCAGTTCTTCGGGAATTTGTTGATTTTGTACACGAGTGCCTGAAACATGGATATTCACGACGGCAGGCAGCACTTTTTCCAGCATTGGCGCTAAGCTTGGCATATTTTGGCTTTGTGCGGTTGCTGGTAATGTGGCCGGTAATGCGGCGCTGCTGATTGCTGGGATCGTGGACAGGGTTAAACCTAAACTCATTGCGACTGCTGTCAGAAAGAAATTTTTTCTTTTCATCATTCCGTAGATTCTCTCAATAGAAAATATCAGCTCATATGAATGGCACCCATTAACGGTACCCTAAGGTCATATAAGCGGAGGTATTTTGGGGTCTCAAATAATATTTTACTGATGACTATGACCACGGATTATGCGGAAAAGTTCCCTATGCGGATAGTACTTATCCACAATTTTACATCCATTTACATGATGTTTAGGTGAAACGCTAACTTCTATACAGTAGCTAAACTAACTATAAGATTTTATTCGGAATTGGAATGATACGGCGGGGGAAATAACACCACCAGTAACAGGCGCTACTGGTGGCATAATCAAAAAATTACTTCTCTTTTTCATCGAGAGGGCGGAAGAGCCCTGAAGCACCTTCAGAGTAATCTCTAGGTGGCATTTTAACCGGTGCTTGGTCATTATCGGCTTCAGATTCAGTCAAACGATAATGGAATGGGTTATCTTGCATATCCGGCATTAACTCGGAAGAGCTTTGCGCCATGTGTTGATACAGTTGGCGATAGTCGCGCGCCATTTTATCCAATAACTCTGCGCTGCGAGCAAAATGGCTAACGAGTTCTTTACGATACTCTTCCAGCTCAGTGCTTTTTTTGTCTAATTCAGCCTGTGCTGTTTTTTGTTGACGAAGTTTTGGATTGCCATAACGCACAACCAATGCGCCGATGATAAAGCCAACAACTAATCCTATTAGTGCATACTCCCAAGTCATGCTAACTCCTTCGTTTACTTCAATCAAAATTCACAGAAAATGGTCGCCAAAATTTAGCTCGATTACCCTAACTATACCTGCTAATCGCAAATCTGTTAATGCTAAAGAGTGGAATAATAAAGCGAAATTCCTTACTCTATGCCCAATAGTTAATCGAAAGTTAAATGCTAACAGAATCTGGTTATAATAAAGGCAGTGTATATCATATAACGGTAAAAAAAACCGAAAATTTTAAGGATCACTGAGTTGATGTCACCGATGACCCCTACCATGCGTTACCAACAAGCTCTTGAGCAAGGCAATTACCAGCCTGACGACGTACAAAAACAAACCGTAGAGCGATTAGACAAGATTTATCAGCAACTTTGCAGTGCTACGCCTTGCTTCCCAAATGAAAAAACAAACGGTCTAAAACAGCGCTTTGGACGCTTGTTAGGGAAATCATCCACAAAAACCTGCGAGCCAGTTCAGGGGTTATATATGTGGGGGGGCGTAGGTCGCGGTAAAACGTGGTTGATGGACATGTTCTACGACAGTTTACCGGGAGAGCGCAAATTGCGTTTACACTTTCATCGCTTTATGAAGAAAGTGCAGGAAGACTTAATGGCGCTGCAAGGACAGGAAAATCCGCTCGACATTATTGCTGATGAATTCAAAAAACAGACGGATATTTTGTGTTTCGATGAGTTTTTTGTCTCGGACATTACCGACGCGATGATTCTAGGAACCCTATTAGAAGGGCTCTTTGCACGGGGTATCACGTTAGTCGCGACATCCAATATTATCCCTGACAACCTTTATCGCAACGGTTTGCAACGCGCTCGCTTTTTGCCTGCTATCGAACAGATAAAAAAATATTGCGATGTAATGAATGTGGATGCGGGGATTGACTATCGCTTGCGTACTCTGACTCAAGCTCATCTATTTTTATCGCCAATTAATGAGCAAAATCGCCATCATTTAGATGAAGTGTTTGTGAAATTGGCAGGTAAGGAAGGGCAGCAAAATCCTGTATTAGAAGTTAACCACCGAAAAATGCAGGCAATTCGTTCCGCTGAAGGGGTATTGGCAATCAGCTTTAAGGTTTTGTGTGAAGAGCCTCGTAGCCAAAATGATTATATCTACCTCTCAAATTGTTATCATACGGTATTGCTGTATGACGTTCCTGTGATGGGAATGAAGGATGAAAATCCGGCCAGACGTTTTCTCGCGCTTATTGATGAGTTCTATGAACGTAAGGTAAAATTGATGATCAATGCACAGGTGTCGATGGATTCACTTTATCAAGGGCAACTTTTGGCGTTTGAATATCAGCGCTGCCTTTCTCGCTTGCAAGAAATGCAAAGTGAAGAATATTTGAAAATCCCGCATTTATCATAGAAGCCAAAGAGGAAATGAGTCTCAAGGGCGTCGTTTTCTCTCCAGATTTATGTGTGCTTTTTGAACATGCGGTACTAATTGTTTATTTGAACGTAAAAAAAATGCATTTGGGGTCGATTTTTGTTGCTGACTTCTCTATAATCTTGCGACCCCACGTTACGGCGTTGTTTTTTATTTCCCAAAAAATAACGCATTAATGCCAGCTAGGCTGCTCGAAGGGGTGGGTTTGCTGGACAATGAGTCGCGTGAACCTCGCTATATTTTACGAACATGAGTGTTCACACAACGTGTAACTTCAATATTGGGTAAGTTTTAATGAAAACTTTTACAGCTAAACCAGAGACCGTAAAACGCGACTGGTATGTTGTTGATGCAGATGGCAAAACTTTAGGCCGTCTTGCAACTGAAATTGCTAGCCGTCTGCGCGGTAAGCATAAAGCGGAATATACTCCGCACGTGGATACTGGTGATTACATCATCGTTCTGAATGCAGAAAAAATTGCTGTTACCGGCAAAAAACGCGAAGACAAAATCTACTATCGCCACACTGGCCATATTGGTGGAATCAAGCAAGCAACTTTCGAAGAGATGATTGCTCGTAGTCCTGAGCGTGTGCTTGAAATCGCGGTTAAAGGCATGTTGCCAAAAGGACCTCTGGGTCGTGCAATGTACCGTAAACTGAAAGTTTACGCAGGTAATGAGCACAACCACGCGGCACAACAACCGCAAGTTCTTGACATTTAATCGGGATTATAGCAATGGCTGAAAATCAATACTACGGCACTGGTCGCCGCAAAAGCTCATCTGCTCGTGTCTTTATTAAGCCGGGTAGCGGTAACATCACAATCAATCAACGTACACTGGAACAATACTTTGGTCGCGAAACTGCGCGCATGGTAGTTCGTCAGCCGTTAGAACTGGTTGAAATGTTAGAAAAACTGGACCTGTACATCACTGTTAAAGGTGGTGGTATCTCTGGTCAGGCAGGCGCAATCCGTCACGGTATTACACGTGCACTGATGGCTTATGACGAGACTCTTCGTTCTGATCTGCGTAAAGCTGGTTTCGTTACCCGTGATGCGCGTTCTGTTGAACGTAAGAAAGTGGGTCTGCGTAAAGCACGTCGTCGTCCACAGTTCTCCAAACGTTAATTTATTGCCTTCTGGGCATAAAATTGATGAAAAAGCCCGTCTTTATGGCGGGTTTTTTATTGCCTAAAATAAATCAAATATTGAGCCATCATGATTTAATTAAAATAAAGACAGGCAGAAAGTATTATTCTATTATTCCACTCTCATTTTGCGTCATATCTCAAATACAGTAAAAATACAACTCATTAACCATGGAGTTAGCTTTAAGGTTTTAATTTTTAATTATCAAAAACCAAAAGCTGATAATGCTGATTTTGATGTGGGTATTCCCCTCTAATAAAATTAACCGATGATTTTCTCTAGGTCAGCCCCCTAAGCTGTACAAAATCTGTTAGACTATGCCCCAGTTTTTTATTTGATTATTTCTCGCTTCCATGAAGCGAGAGGGTTGTGCTGACTTTCAAAATGGATCTTGAAGGTTAAGCACATGGGATTTTAAAAATGGAAATAATGAATTAATCCTTATTTAAGGATCATTATTTTTATCATTTGGAGGTTTTAATGGCTGTTGCTCCTAATAAACGTTCGGTAATGACATTGTTTTCAGGCCCTACTGATATTTTTAGCCATCAAGTACGCATCGTACTCGCTGAAAAAGGTGTTAGTGTTGAGATTGAACATGTCGAGCCTGATCACCTGCCTCAAGACCTTATTGATCTTAACCCGTATCAAAGCGTACCAACGCTGGTGGATCGCGATCTGACTCTGTATGACCCACATATCATCATGGAATACCTTGATGAGCGCTTCCCTCATCCACCGTTAATGCCAGTTTATCCAGTTGCACGTGGTATTAGCCGTCAGCTGATGCACCGTATCCAAAAAGACTGGTATTCACTGATGACAAAAATCGAGAAAGGAACTGCACAAGAAGCTGAAAGTGCGCGTCGTCAATTAGCTGAAGAGCTGATCGCAGTCTCTCCGACATTTGAACACATGCAATACTTTATGAGTGATGAATTCAGCCTAGCCGATTGCTATTTAGCACCGCTGTTATGGCGCTTACCTGTGTTAGGGATCGAATTAAAGCCTGCAATTAGCAAACATTTACAGATGTACATGCAGCGTGTATTTGAACGCGATTCATTTTTAGCATCATTAACTGAATTAGAGCGTGAAATGCGCCAGTCAGCACGAGGCTAAGTCGGATGATGGAAATGGCACCAATGACACCACGTCGCCCTTATCTGCTGCGCGCCCACTATGAGTGGTTGCTGGATAACGATATGACTCCGCATTTGGTGGTTGATGTCACTCTTCCCATGGTGAATGTTCCAATGGAATTTGCGCGTGATGGGCAAATTGTTTTAAATGTTGCCCCACGTGCAGTAGGTAACTTTGAAATTACCAACGAAGAAGTGCGGTTTAATGCGAGATTCGGTGGTGTACCTCGTCAGGTTTATGTACCAATGGCGGCTATCATGGCGGTATATGCGCGTGAAAATGGCGCAGGTATGATGTTTGAACCGGAAGCGGCTTATGATGAGCACTTTGATGGGGAAGAGAACACAACTGATGAAGCACTGTCTGACAACATTGTATTGGTTCATGATGAGGCCACTCAAACTGAAGAGCCTTCATTCCCAGATGATGAGCCACCAAGACCACCGAAAGGTCGTCCAGCGCTACGGGTTGTGAAATAAACACAAATCGTGGCAATGAAGATTGATATAGTCAATGCTAAAAAGAGGAAGAAATTCCTCTTTTTTTATACCTGAAGAAAACTCATTATTCCTTCTGCGGCTCCACGCCCTTCGGCAATTGCTGTTACCACTAAATCAGAACCGTGAACCACATCCCCCCCTGCAAAAATTTTAGGGTGTGAAGTCTGGTAAGCATAATGATGATGACGAGGGGCAATTATTCTACCGCTCGTATCGCGCTGTATGGAATGTGCGCTAATCCACGGCATATCGTCAGATTCAAAACCAAACGCAATAATGACCACATCAGCAGAGTGTGTCATTTCTTCCAATTTAGTGGAATTCGATAGTGTGCTGGTGAAATGAACACTGATAAGTTGCCCCTCGGCGTTAGTGTTAACCCCAATGGGTTGTAAGTGAAAATGAAACTGTACGCCTTCCTCTTGGGCGTGTAGGACTTCTCGCGGTGTTGCTGGCATTTCTGAAGAGCCACCTCGATAGACACAACTGACCTGGCTGGCTCCTTGGCGAATAGCGCTACGGACACAATCCATCGCGGTATCTCCTGCGCCCAACACAATCACATTCTTATTTTCCAGTGATACATAAGGATATTGAGGATCGTCAGCGTAACCTAATAAATGACGTGCATTGCCCACTAAATAAGGAAGTGCTTGATAGACACCTATAACGTCTTCGTTGAGGAGATTGCCTGAAACTGGGTGATGGGTGCCGGTTCCAATAAAAACCGCATCAAATTCATTGAGTAACGTTTCTAACGGGACATGTTGCCCAATCTCGGTGTTAAGTTTAAAAATAATCCCCATTTCTTCAAAAATGCGTCGACGATGCTGCATTATCGACTTTTCTAACTTAAAGGCGGGTATACCAAAAGTGAGTAACCCGCCGATTTCAGGGTGTTTATCAAATACCGTTGCTTGAACGCCGTGGCGAGCCAACACATCGGCACAGGAAAGACCTGCGGGGCCCGCACCGATAATCGCGACTCGCTTATCGGTTTCCCTAACATGGGAAAGGTCAGGGCGCCAACCTTGTTTAAACGCACTATCGGTAATATAGCGCTCTAAATGTCCAATGGTGACGGAACCAAAGGTTTCATTCAGGACACAAGCGGCTTCACACAATCGTTCTTGCGGGCAAATTCGACCGCAAATTTCTGGCAAGCTGTTGGTGTGATGACAAAGCTCTGCCGCTTCAAGAATTCGACCTTCTCCAGCCAGTTTTAACCAATTTGGGATAGGGTTATGGAGCGGGCATTTCCACTCACAATAGGGGCTGCCGCAAGACAAGCAACGCTGGGCTTGATGCTGAGCTTCAATGCCGCTGATTGGCTGGTAAATTTCCACAAACTCAATTTTGCGGATCGTCAGCGTTTTTTTTCGAGGTTCAAGACGGGGCGAACCCATATTTGAAGAGGACATAGGCACCTTTCCAGCCAAATTCTTTTACGGGAATGATATAAATTAAAGTTTACTTTGATAGCATTGATATAAATAGTGATTATCGTAATAAAGTTACTAATACGCGGGTGAATATCCCATTGTGACCGACGATTTAATGAGCAGGATCGATATTTCGTATGAAACCCCATCCGAAACAGCCCTGTTTGATATATGATTCAGTGAGAATTTAACTAAGGGGTGGTTATGAAAGTACTTCGCGGTCTTGCACAATACTATGTTGACCTGATGATGAAGCTAGGCTTAGTGCGTTTCTCTTTGCTTCTCGCGTCAGCGTTAGTTGTGCTTGCCATGATAATGCAAATGGCGGTAGCGATTTTTCTTCGAGGACAAGTCGACAGCCTCGATATGGTCGGTTCAATTTTCTTTGGCTTAATTATTACGCCATTAGCTGTTTATTTTCTTTCGGTGGTGGTAGAACAATTAGAAGAATCTCGCCAGCGTTTAACGCGCATGGTTGATAAGCTCGAAGTGATGCGAAAGCGTGATGCGGAACTGAATACTCAGCTTCAAGGCAATATTGAGCAACTTAACTTAGAAATTTTAGAGCGTGAAAAAGCCGAAAGTGCCCATCTTGAGTTGTTAGAGCAACTCAAACAAGAAATGAAATACCGAGAACAGACTCAAATTGAGTTCGAACAGCAATCTGTTTTACTGCGTTCATTCCTCGATGCCTCCCCTGACCTTGTTTATTATCGTAATGAAAACAATGAGTTTTCTGGTTGTAACCGTGCAATGGAGCTGCTCACTGGTAAGAGTGAAAAACAGCTAGTCGGTTTAACGCCACTGGACATTTATGATGAAGAAATTGCCGCAAAAGTAATGGAAACGGACGAGAAAGTTTTCAGACACAATGTGGCATTAACCTATGAGCAGTGGCTAGTTTACCCTGATGGGAGAAAAGCCTGTTTTGAGCTGCGAAAAGTGCCATTTTATGATCGAGTAGGGAAACGCCACGGGCTAATGGGGTTCGGGCGTGATATTACCGAGCGTAAGCGCTATCAGGAGGCGTTAGAGAACGCCAGTAGAGAGAAGACCACCTTTATCTCTACTATCAGCCACGAGCTTCGTACGCCGCTTAATGGCATTGTGGGGCTTAGCCGCATTTTACTGGATACCAAGCTTACCAAAGAACAATCGAGCTATTTAAAAACCATTCACGTCAGTGCCGTCACCTTAGGTAATATTTTTAATGATGTGATTGAAATGGACAAAATCGAGCGTCGCAAAGTCCAATTGGATAACCAACCTGTGACATTGCCTGAATTTGTGAACGATTTAGAAAACTTAAGCGGGCTACTGGTTCAGCCGAAAGGCTTGAAGTTTGTTATGGATGTCGCACACGGTTTACCGAAAACTATTCTGACGGACGGTACGCGTTTACGCCAAATTCTATGGAACTTAATCGGCAATGCGGTGAAATTCACTCAAAAAGGTGAAGTTAAATTGAGCATCTGGCGTGAAGCGGATGACAAGCTATTTTTCCAAGTCAAAGATAGCGGCATCGGTATTCCGAAAGATGAATTAGATAAAATCTTTGCTATGTATTATCAAGTTCGCGATTCTGCCGGTGGACGTCCTGCAACGGGAACGGGGATTGGGCTTTCTGTATCCCGTAGGTTAGCACAAAGTATGGGTGGCGATATTCGCGTGGAAAGCGATATTGGGCATGGTTCAACATTTACATTGTCGATTATAGCCCCTGAGGTTGAGGCTGAAATCGTAGAGCAGCAACAGCATGAAGATGATTATCCATTACCAGCGCTCCATATCTTACTAGTAGAAGATATTGAACTAAATGTGGTTGTGGCGTGTTCTGTGCTAGAAAACCTTGGCAACACGGTTGATGTCGCAATGACAGGTAAGGACGCGTTAGAGATGTTCGCACCTGGGGAATATGACTTAGTTCTACTGGATATCCAACTTCCTGATATGACGGGGTTAGATATCTCTAAACAGCTTAAACAACAGTATGATAAAGATGATTTACCACCATTAATCGCCTTGACCGCGAATGTCCTCAAAGATAAGAAAGAGTACTTTGATGCGGGAATGGACGGTGTTCTGAGCAAACCATTATCGGTTCCTGCGCTCACTCAAGTGATTGAGCAATTCTGGGGCGAGAATGCATCTTCAAATGACAAACATGAGGAGCAAGTGGATATGGCAGAAGTTGATGAGTCAATTTTAGATTGTGAAATGTTAGAGCAATACATTGAATTAGTTGGACCAAAACTAATTTATGACGGTTTAGAAGTATTTGAAAAAATGCTACCGGGTTATTTAGCGATTCTTGATTCCAATATGGTGGCTAAAGATCAAAAGGGCATTGTTGAGGAAGCTCACAAAATTAAAGGTGCCGCGGGTTCAGTGGGACTGAAAAATTTACAGAAACTCGCTCAGCAGATCCAATCCCCTGAATTACCAGCATGGTGGGACAATGTGCAAGAGTGGGTTGATGAGTTAAAACAGGATTGGAAATCAGATATAGAAACATTAAGAAACTGGGTGGATGGCCGCACAAAAAAATAACCCCAACCTAAGTTGGGGTGCGCGAATACTGCGCCAACACCAGGGAAATCATTGATTCGCTTATAATTTTTATCTTAGGCGAATCATTAAAATGCATTTGTCACGACTCAGACGTTATCAAGATACCAAAATTTATCGAACCTGTTACAAGATTCATTAAAATCTGTGATGAAGATTGATGTTTGTCTGCTTTCGCTCTGGGGAGTAATTTACTACAAAAGGACGAAGATATGAAATCAATTGCGGTAATTTTAAGTGGCTGTGGTGTTTTTGATGGAAGCGAGATCCATGAATCAGTATTAACTATGCTTGCTTTAAGTAAAAATAACGCAGAAGTTCACTTTTATGCACCAGATGAATATCAAGCTACTGTAATTAATCATGTTAATGGTGAGTTAAAAACAGAAAAGCGTAACCAAATGGAAGAATCTGCACGTATTTCTCGTGGAAAAATAGCGCCTTTGTCATCAGCAGATGCCTCTAAGCTAGATGCCCTTATAATTCCTGGTGGTTTTGGTGTGGCAAAAAATTTATGCGATTTTGCGGTGAAAGGAAGCGAATGTGAAATTAATAAACAACTATTAAGTTTAGTACAGGCAATGCACCATCAGAAAAAGCCGCTAGGGCTGATGTGTATTGCTCCTGTCATGTTACCGAAGATGTTAAATACATCAGTGAAATTGACGATTGGCAATGATACTGAAACGATTGCCCAAATTGAAAAGATGGGTGGGCAGCATGTTGTTTGCACGGTTGATAACATTGTGGTTGATGAATATAACAAAGTTGTTACAACACCTGCTTATATGCTGGCTCAATCCATTGCTGAGGCAAATATAGGTATCAATAAGCTGGTTGAGAAAGTATTAGAAATGGCGTAATTAACTCAATGCAAAAGTTTGTTTCTCGCTTGTGGTATTGGTTAAAGAAGATCACACTTTCATTACTTGCCCTCTGGCTAGTGTCGGTTGTGATCTTCAAATTTATCCCTGTTCCCTTTTCTGCAGTGATGGTCGAAAGGCAGCTCTTCGCATGGATAAACTTTAATTTTTCTTATGTTTCTCATTCGACTTGGGTGAGTGAAAAACAGATTTCTCCTTATCTTTATCTCGCTGTCATTGCTTCTGAAGATCAAAATTTTCCTCATCATTGGGGATTTGATCTTGATGCAATTGAGCGAGCATATAAACATAATTCGAGTAATAAACAGACAGTTAGAGGGGCTTCAACAATCTCTCAGCAAACGGTAAAAAACCTATGGTTATGGGATGGAAGAAGCTGGGTAAGAAAAGGGCTTGAGACAGCAATGACACCAGTTATGGAGTTGATGTGGTCAAAAACTCGGATCATTACTGTTTATCTTAATATTGCAGAGTTTGGTGAGGGGGTTTTTGGTGTTGAAGAAGCTGCAAATAAATTCTTTAACAAGCCTGCCAGCAAGCTTTCTCGACAGGAAGCTGCACTTTTAGCGGCTGTTTTGCCTAATCCTCATCGATTCCATGTGAAAAATCCATCTTCATATGTTTTGAAAAGGCAGGCGTGGATACTTAATCAGATGAGCTTGTTAGGAGATAGGAATTATCTGAAAAATAACGGTATAGGTGAGGAATAAGAAAAAAGCCATGAATTTGACTTCATGGCTTGGCTCTTTGTAACAATAGGTTACTAATTATAATCAATTGAGATAAGTAAATGCCGTCGTTACGCGACGAACGCCATCCGTTTCACTGGCAATTTTTGCAGCCGCAGCACCTTCTTGCTGAGTAAGGACTCCTAATAAGAAGACTTCACCATTCTCAGTAATAACTTTAACGCTGCCGGACTTCACTTCGTCACTGGCTAAAATCTTAGATTTTACTTTGGTGGTTAACCAAGTGTCTTTTGACGCGGTACCTAAATCAACGGGCTGACCTTGTCGAACCTCGTTATACACTTTTTCTGTACCATCGACGTTACTGGCGATTTGTTTGGCTTTATCTGCCCATGACATATCGGGAGATTGTCCAGTTAACAAGACATTACCTTTATACGCCGTTGCAATAATACGGGCTTTGCTGGTGATATCTTTGTCTTTGTTAAGTTGACCACTGACTCGGGCTTCTAATGTGCCATCATCAACTTGTTGACCAACAGAACGAGGGTCTGTAGCGCTTTTGGTGGCTACTGCGGCAGTACCCACAACGGCTGCACCAATACAGCCTTGTAAAAGAACAGCGCTAAACACTATGGCAAAAATCGGAAGTAATCGCATTTTGTCTCCTTAGTCGTTCTGATGAGGAAAGAGCGTGTTATCGATAAGGTCACACAGACAATTCACTGTGAGTAAGTGTACCTCTTGAATTCTGACACTATGCTGGGATGGAATGCGAATTTCAACATCCTGTGGTCCTAAAAGACCCGCTAACTCACCACCATCATAGCCAGTAAGTGCGACAATAGTCATATCGCGCGTTACTGCAGCTTCTACGGCTTTAATAATATCGGCACTGTTACCGTGGGTTGAGATAGCCATTAATACATCACCATGCTGGCCCAGCGCTCGAACTTGTTTTGCATAAATTTCAGTTGGTTGCTTACTTCCTGAAATCGCGGTGAGCACGGTATTATCCGTATTTAGCGCGAGAGCCGGTAAGCTTGGGCGCTCGGTTTCAAAACGGTGGATCATGCTCGCCGCAAAACGCTGTGCTGTTGCTGCGGATGCGCCATTGCCACAACACAAAATTTTATTACCATTAAGCAGTGACTGCACCATCATCATAGCAGCACGAGAAATTGCATCGGGCAGGGCTTCTGCTGCGGCAATTTGAGTTTGGATGCTTTCAGTAAAGCAAACTTTTATTCTATCTAGCACTTACTTATATTCCTGTTCACTAAGATTAAATGCGTTTTGAATCCACTGAAATTGCTTGCCGGTGATTGCACAGATATCAAAGCGGCAGGGTGTTGTTTCAAAACTTTCTTGTCGTTGAGCAAGCCAATATTGTGCGGTGGACAATATTTTTCTGCGTTTGTGCCAGTTTACTGATAAAAGTGCGTCTCCGTAATCACTATTCTTGCGAAAACGAACCTCTACGAATACCCAGCCTGATTTATCTCGCATGATCAAATCGATTTCTCCCGCACGATTTCGAACATTGCGTGCGACAAAAGCGAGCCCTTGCTGCTTTAAATAGGAGAGCGCTTGGTTTTCGTAATATCGACCAGTCAACCATTTTAATGATTTTTTAACGGTTTTCATGACATCCTTGTCTGAAAAATAGGCAGCAATATAGCGGCCTTGTTTAATTTATTGCGCAGGCTTTACTTGCCCTTGCTTGAATTGCAGCCACGGCAATTCACGATAGATAACACAGTTATCATGCACACTTAGCGTACCGGATGCACCGTTAACACGGAATTGGTCACTATGTTGCTGCAAGTTATCGTAGTTATTCGCCAGTGACCATGCATCAATACCCATCGCATACAGGCGGAACAGTGAATAATCGTTATTCACTTTGCCTTGAGCTTGTTTACGTAGGTTGTTGTTTGCACCAGCAAGTAATGGAACTTCACTGAATTTCACGCCTTCCATTTCGAAACGATAATCGGCATTTGAGCTCCCTTGGTTACTGCGCGAACTGGCATATAAAGCAGGGCGTTGACGGGAACTGATTGCCATATCAATCATCGGTTTGACGAGGGTTAATTCATCGCGTGTTGCGACGATATAAACCGCATCAACACCGCCACTGGTTGGAGCCATCCCTTGGGTATCGATACTGATCGGGGTACCCGTCATGCGGATCCCTTGACCACGGTTGATTGATTCTTTTAAAGATGCAGTAGAACCAAATGTTTGCATCAGTGCAGTGCCACCGCCTTTTGCTTGCCACTCTTCGGCAAACGCTTTTGCGATGCGATCACCAAATGGGGATGCAGGCACTAACACTAACGGCATCTGCTTACCGTCTAATTTCATTTGGTTAGCGGCATTTTTCGCTTCATCTTCAGGAGATAAAGAGAAATAACATAAATTTGCACGCGGCTGTAATTGATTAGCGTCTAATTCATTCAGTGCCAATACATTGACGGGCGCATTCATTTGAGCAATAGCTTGCACCTCTGATTTCAGTAGAGGCCCAACAATTAAGTTATACCCTTCAGAAGAGGCTTGAGCGACTAATTGAGGGATCGCTTTGCCTTGGGTATCAAAGACTTTAACGCTTTGGGTATTGGTTGGCGTTGCATCAATGCGCACGCTGGATGAAGCCACTTCTGCATTGGCATTTTCATTAACCGTTGCAGCCACTTCTTGATAAATCTGGTCTAGTACATCATTACCGGAGCTTTGTGGCGCAGTTGGTGCCGCGGCAGCTTGGGATGCAGGGCCTAAAGGTAAACCTTTTTGTGCATCAAGGAAGCCTTGCATGATGGCTTGGCCAAAGACTTGACCTTGCCCGCTCATCGGTAAAAATAACGCAATACGTGGGTTCGTACCGACTTTGGTAACGGTTCCTTGAACTAATGCGCTTGGCAGGTTTTTGGCTCCCGGATTATGTGGGTAGCGGGTTTTCCAGTCTTCAATACCGGTACGTAGTGCCTCTGGGTCATCTTTATTATTTTGGTAGATATCCAGAAGGTCGACCCAGCCCAGTAGAATATTTTCGTCAGCTTCGATTCCTTGAATCTGTTCTGGCTTCATCTGTGTTAACATCTGCCACAGAGAATCAATATTCGCTTGATGTTGTGCAGGATCGGTTAGCAGAGGTTCTTGGCTGATAAAAGCACGCAGGACATCCATTGATGGTTTGCCTTGAGCGGCATCGATAACGGACTGGTAATGGCTGGCATCAGAAACGCTAGGCTGCTGGGTGGTTGTCGAGGTTGTCGATGATTCAATTTGGCACCCTGTTAATGCCAACGTGGACAACATCGCAGTGCAGATTAATCTTTTTTTCAAATGCAAAAAAATTGAAGGACGCATACTGTATCCAATGGTGTATTTTTCAATTGCTTAATTTTAAACCGGCTATTCGGATGAAACAATGAATCAACCTAATCAAGCAGTGGTTATGGCATCTACGCTGTACATCGTGCCAACCCCAATTGGTAACATGGGAGATATCACGCAACGCGCGTTAGATGTGCTTAAACATGTTGACCTAATTGCTGCGGAAGACACAAGGCACTCAGGCATTCTCTTACAGAATTTTGCCATCAATGCGCGCATGTTTGCGCTACATGATCATAACGAGCAGCAAAAAGCAGATCAATTAATTAGCAAGCTTCAACAAGGGGATAGTATCGCATTAGTCTCGGATGCAGGTACACCTTTAATTAATGATCCTGGTTATCACTTAGTCAATCGCTGCCGTGAAGCAGGGATCCGCGTTGTCCCATTACCGGGTGCTTGTGCGGCCATCACCGCCTTGTCAGCCGCAGGTTTACCTTCAGACCGTTTTTGTTATGAAGGCTTCTTACCCGCAAAAACTAAGGGACGCAAAGATGTGTTGCAATCCTTAGAACAAGAGACTCGAACACTGATTTTTTATGAATCTACTCATCGCTTGTTAGACAGTTTAGCAGACATGGTGGAAGTGTGGGGACCTGAGCGTCGTGTGGTTTTAGCCCGTGAATTGACCAAAACTTGGGAGTCGATTGAAGGGCGCCCAGTCGGTGAATTACTCGAATGGGTAAAAGAAGATGAAAACCGTCATCGCGGTGAAATGGTACTCATTGTGGAAGGGTATAAGCCACAAACCGATGAATCGGCGATTACGCCAGATGTTATTCGTACGTTGGGTCTACTGCAAAAAGAGTTACCACCTAAAAAAGCGGCTGCGATCACTGCAGAAATTTATGGCCTGAAGAAAAACCAGCTCTACAAATTAATGCTAGACCAGCAAGACGGCGAGTGATTTTTGTCCAAGTGCCGGTTTTGACGTAATTTGCCTGTCATTGAGTCTGTACAAGCTAGTGTAAAGTGCCTATAATTCGCCGCGGAGTTGGTCAGACAACCGCTGCTTTATCGTAGTCCCTTCGGGAGACGGGTAGAGGGGAGGAAAGTCCGGGCTCCATAGGGCAGGGTGCCAGATAACGTCTGGGAGGCGCGAGCCTACGACAAGTGCAACAGAGAGCAAACCGCCGATGGCCTGTTTACAGGATCAGGTAAGGGTGAAAGGGTGCGGTAAGAGCGCACCGCGCGACTGGCAACAGTTCGTGGCATGGTAAACTCCACCCGGAGCAAGACCAAATAGGGGTTCATATGGTGCGGCCCGCATTGAACTCGGGTAGGTTGCTGGAGCCAGTGCGCAAGTGCTGGCCTAGATGAATGGTTGTCCACGACAGAACCCGGCTTACCGACCAACTCCACAGATAAATAGAAAAGGTCTATAGCGTTCGCTATAGGCCTTTTTTATTACTCGTCATATTTCGGCCTGTAGGGGTGTTGGCTACTCTCAGCTACCCTAGTCACATACTTGTGTATGCTCCTAGGGATATCCTCGTTTGCCGCCTACCTACAAGCCGAACTATTTAGAGCTGTTTTTTTCGTCATATTTAGTGGTGTAACGGCGTTAGCTTCATTCAGCCACACGGGTCACATACTTATGTATGCTCCCCGCGTTGTCTTCATTTTGCTGCCTTGTTACTACACTAACTATTTAGAAAAAATCTGAGTTTATTATCTTTCATTGACTACCTTCTACCTTCCATTTACTTATCTTCCTATCAACACGCCATATCCACCGTCAACATCGCAAGCCAGTGATGCAAATCAATACGAGTGCTGGGGACTTACATACAATAATGGTATTTAAAATGCATGTTAAAGAGATAGGCGGACATGGCAAAGAAACCCTCAGTACGATACCCACGTCGTCCGGGAACCGTTGGCGGAAAACTCCCTTGGAATGATTGGCGTAACGCCTCAACATGGCGGAAAGTCGTGCAAATCACGCTCTTGGCGATCAACATTTATATCGGCATTACCTTCTATTACTGGGTACGCTATTACGAAACTGGCGGTGCGACGCTCTATCTTCCGCGTCCAGGAGGCATCGAAGGCTGGCTGCCTATTGCGGGGTTAATGAACTTAAAGTACGCCATTGAAACGGGTGGATTGCCTCCTATTCATGCCGCAGCAATGTTTCTCTTAGCTTCCTTTATTATCATCAGTTTATTACTGAAAAAATCCTTTTGCTCATGGCTATGCCCGATAGGCACAATATCGGAATACATCGGGAAAATAGGACAGAAACTTTTTCGTTTTCAAATCAACGTACCTAAATGGCTCGATATCCCCTTAAGAGGACTGAAATACCTACTATTAGCCTTCTTCCTCTATATCTCGTTATCCATGTCGGCGCAAATGATCCAATACTTTATGATGTCGCCTTATGGGATCATCATCGATGTCAAAATGCTGGATTTCTTTCGCTATATTAGTAGCGCCTCACTCATCACGGTTTCTGTTCTTGTTGTCGCTAGCCTATTTATTCGTAACGCGTGGTGTCGTTATCTCTGCCCTTATGGCGCATTGCTGGGAATATTCTCTCTATTTTCGCCGGTTAAAATTCGCCGAAATGTAGAAAGCTGCATTGATTGCGGAAAATGTGCCAAAAATTGCCCGTCACGTATTCCTGTTGATCAATTAATCAACGTCAGAACGGTAGAATGCACGGGTTGCATGACGTGCGTCGAATCTTGCCCAGTGGCATCAACATTGGCTTTCTCATTACAAACGCCGATCAAAAAACGCCAAATTCCCTTATCGGGAATGATGATGGCCATTTTGACCCTAGGTATTTTATTCGCCACTATCGCGGTTGCGGCTTACTTAGGCGTTTGGGATAGCCCTGTACCGGATAACTACTGGTTTCACATCATACCGAATGCCAAAGGAATAGGTCATTGATTTAAAGTTAAAAACTAAAAATGCCCCACGGCACAAAAGTGAGTGGGGCATTGGCTGCTTCATCATGGTTATGATGGTAAGTACTTTAATATCTCGCTAATATTTATTTTCTTATGTGCAGCTTATTGCCACATCAATTTACCGCGTTTTTGACCATGTTTAGCAATTGGCGGACATCCTCTGGGCGGGTATCACCAGTAGTTTTGTCGATAATAGAACTGTAAATATGCGGGATGATTTTCTTCACACCAGCGTCGAGGGCGACTTGCAGGATCTCGGCGAAATTTTCTAAATCAATACCACCCGTAGGCTCTAAAGAAAAATCAAACTTCGCGCAAGCTTCTGCGATAGCTTTGTATTCCTCAATATACTTCAACCCCTGCATATTAAAGAACTTCACTGAATCTGCGCCCATATCTTTGAGCATCATAATGGCGGTTTCAATCGGCACAATGCCATCTGGTGCTTGAGCGCTTAATGGACCTGTTGAGATTTTCACCATACCCACGGTGCCTGTTGGGGAAATTAACGCATTGACGAACGTTTCATTCTGACCCAGTAGCGCACGGCTAATCGGTGCACCTGTAAATACTTGATTCACATGCTGTGGTTGAACTTCTTTTGAAATCAGAGACACCATGGTGGACTGCTTAGGGTCGCCAGCACCTAAACCGACAGATAACGCATTGTGTACTTCCTTGGCGTACACCTTCATATCCGCAATGGCACTTTCAAGATCAGGATAATTTTTGGATAACACCCCTACCACCACAAAACTCTCCGCCGCGGCATAAATCTCTTTTGCGTTTTGATGGCTCCCCGCTAGGACGTTCAGGCACACACGGTCATGGTAAAAATTTGGTGACAACTTCATGTTAAATTCCTTCTACTAGCGTACGAATTTGCTGCGAAATGACGTCAAGTTGCTCGGTACTGACGCTGCGAATGTCGGCCTCAACCTTACCTTCATTGGCTTTGTACTCACGAAAATAAATCGCGGTATTGCCTTGCTTCAGCTCATCCATGATTTGGTAGGTGGTTTTACCAAGCGCTTTTTCATCGAAACTGATCTCGGCTCTGGCGATATCACGCCCAGCGGCATCCCAAACAATACGGGCTGAAATACCGGCTATCGCATTTAAATCTTTAAGGAATTTATCCATACGGCTAACCATCTGTGCCCCAGTTTCTTTGGTGGCGGTAAGGTACTGCTCGATAGCCAGTGTTAAGCCCAAAATACCTTCTTTACCAACTTTCATCGCACGGCCAATGCCTTGAGATTGGCGTTTAACCCATTCAACATACTGTTTTTTACCAACAACCAAGCCGCTGGTCGGCCCTTCAATCGCTTTGGCACCACTGTAAATCACAAGGTCGCCCCCCGCTTGGTAGTAGGCAGTTAAATCTTCTTCCGCGGCCGCATCCACGATCAACGGAAGCTGGTGGGCATGCGCGATTTTGGCGGCTTCCGCCACAGTTAACATGCTCTTTTGTACGGTATGGTGGGATTTGATGTACAAAATGGCAGCGGTTTGCGAGGTGATTTTTGCTGCTAACTGCGCAGCGCTACATTCATTCGCAAAACCGGCTTCAACCACTTTACCGCCACCTAACGTGACCATCGTGTCCACGGGGGCGCCAAAGTTCACGTTATGCCCTTTTGGCAAAATAATTTCACGAGGAACGGATTTGCTGGAGGAGTGCAAGTTAAGCAGCAAATCCTCATCATCTTGTACAATCACTGCCGCCACCGCTTGAGCAATACCTGCAGAGGCACAGGAAACCACAACCGCAGCTTCAACATTGAGCAGTTGAGCGATGTACTCCCCGGTTTTGTTTACTAAGTCTTTAATTTCAAAATAATGGTTCAACCCATACGTTACGCGCTCGATCACTTCAGGCGTTGGGGTAGAAACGCCTAAGATGGTCATACGACCGGAGGCATTAATAACGTGTTTTAACTGATATTTTTCATAGATTGATTGCATGTTCAGATTCGCCTTGTGCAGGAATAATGTGCTTTCCACCAACGATGGCAGCAACAGGAACAAAACGATGGGTACCGATGCGATGCTCGCCGTCGGCATCCGTCAGCTCGGTTGCCTCTTCTTTGAGGTCAAATAGCGTGATGTCAGCATCAAAGCCCGGTCTTAAATAACCTTTAGCAGGAAGCGACAGTAAATCTGCGGCTTTCTCAGTGACACAGCGTAAAATTTGTTCGGCGCTAAAGCCCATGCATAGGAATTTCGTCATCACGAATGCAAGGCTATAAACAGGGCCATTCACACGGTTACGGTGATAGATGTCTGAGCTGATAATGTCTGGATAGGTGCCAATTCGCATGGCTTGCTCTGCGACTTTGAAGCTAAAGCTTTCACCGCCGTGACCCACATCGAGGATCACACCACGGGCGAGGGCGCGGGCAATAGACGGTTTTAGGTATCCATCATCCCCTAAAATTTTATTTGGTTTGCCATTAAAGCAGTGGGTAATGATGTCCCCACGGGTGAGTAAGTCAGCGACTTCATCAATATTAGGCGGGTTATTTCCAATGTGTACCATTAATGGAAGATGGTGCTTTTTCTGCATTTCTTTGGCTTTAACCAAAGGCGCAATACCATTCTCACCAACTACACTTTTGCTCATACGCGCTTTCATGCCCACCACAAAGCTGGGATGGCGCTCAAGTGCGGCTTGAAAACTCGCATCGTCGATATTGTCCATGTTGGACAGCTCATTCTGAGCAATAATGCCAATGCGCGAAATATTCAGCAGAGAGAAGACATTAGTTTTGGATTGAGTGGTTAGCCGATAAAACCTGTCAATATCATCAGCACCCACACTACCCGCATCAACCAGTGAAGTGACACCGCCAGCGGCACCAGCGAGATCTGGTTCATCGAAGTAAATCGGCGACTCGGCAAAACAGTGGGCGTGAGAATCAATCCATCCAGCGCTAACATACAGCTTTCCTTCAAGATTAATGATTTTCTCAGCTTGCTGATTGTGGGAAAGCTCAGGACCCGCTGCTTCGATTTTTCCATCTTTGATTAGGATATCGATAATTGAACCATCGATACGCTTGGCGTGTTTGATTATTAGTGAGTACATAATATCCCTCTGTCATACTCGTCATACTTCAAACCGCAGTGTTGTTGGCTGCTCTTTCGCTACCCTAGTCACATACTTATGTATGCTCCTAGGGATATCGTCGCTTGCCGCCTAGCTGCAGCTTGAATTATTTAGAGTATGCTCAAGTGTTTGTTCTAAATGCTATTAAACTGCGAGTGGGAAGAAATACCCAAATAACATTGCGCCTAAGATAGCGCCACCGGCGACTGGTTTTTGCCATACATAGAAAATCAGTGAACCAATCAGTGCGCCAATACCAATCGGAATAGACGCGGCCATTGCGGCAAGGATAATCAATGGACCCAAAAAACGACCTGACGTGTTACCTGCGCCCATCATGACGTCTGCACCAAACGTTGAGTTCGCTTGTGCAATGGTAAACTTACGGGCGAACACGATAATTAAGCCGATAAGCACACCAAGGAATAAACCTGTGATCAGGGATATCCAGAAGTTAGTGACTAAAATATCCCAGCCAGCGGCTAAAAATAGGGCGGGAACCCCTAAGCCAATACCGGTTTGTAGTGCACCACCGATATCCAAAATCCCCACTAATGACCCTTCGATAATCCGCGCAAACAGGAAGCTTGCACCGAAGGCGGCGACGGCACCGTAAACCCCTGTATCTAGCCCTGCGCGTAACATCGCGACGAATGCCACTTCGTTAAATGCGCCGAACCCGTACACGACGTACATATGGGTACCCGCGAAGATCCCTGCAGATAACAGACCAACAAAGATAGGGAAAGACCATTCCGCGTACCAAAAGTCTTGTTTATTAATTTCAGTTGTCATGATTATTTCCCGCTCAGCAGTCCGTGGACATATTCAAGCCACAGTGGTTTGTCTAAGTTGAAAGAGGTGATCATCTTCAGGTCAAACTCGCGGAAGAAGCCACTGAGAACGAACAGCAGAACAACGGTGATCATCATGGTACGAGTGATACGGTTCCAGCCATTGTCATCCACGCCTTTACCAATCAAGATCCCTAACACTAAACCTGGGATAGCGTTACCCATGATTAATTGGGCGCAACCACCAAATAAGGTTGCCCAGAAACCGGAACGACGACCTGCGTCCATCGCGGCTAACCAGAAAATCACGGGCATCACGGTGTTAACCAGTAAGTTAGCCGCCGGAACCAGTACGTTGATCGCGGTGGTTTGTAGCGCGGCGGGTACTGCGGACGCCGTGGTATTTAAGAAGGCGACCACCAATGCCCCGATAATGGCACAGGCAATCGCCATTTTTTTCGGGTTATGCAGGGTATCTGCCACACTACGGTTTTTAGTTAATAGAGCAGCGGCACCCCAGTTAGGGATGATGCGGTGATCAACGTCTTGGGTGAAGGCACCCGCAGCGACCGATGATGCCCATGCGTTGAAGAAGAATCCTAAGCCGAATGAGAAGTGTGATGCAGGGTCGCCCTCACACGCGTTTAACTCACCAAGGGTACGGAATGCGCCCATACCTTGAACGGTTGGCGCGTGGAACATACGTGCCGCCCCTGCGCCTAAACCAAAGCCGCAGAGACCGCCGATAATGAGGGACATGCCCAATATTTCTAAGAAAGATGCAGTTTCACTCATGGAATTTACTCCAGACCTGATTGCTTTTATTGTTCTGTAAATGGAATTTCGTTGACAGAAAGTAAGGTAACATCCAGCGAAACGTCGAGAACAACTCGGAAATGTTCACGTTTGCGTGGCAAAAAGAGAAAAAGAAACTTTTCTGTCCGCGAATGAGAGTGAGCACTAACAACCTCAACATCCTTGGGTTCTATCCGCAGAATGATGTCGGTACTGTTCTTAAGTACGGTTTTTTGAATCGAATTTAAGGCGTCAGCAATCGCTTTTTGCTTTGTGTCGCCTTGCCCTGTCACCCGTACAGTCGTTTCGATAGATTTTTTCATTAAGCGTTGCCGTATTTTTTATTAAAAGCTTTAACTAAGCGCTCGCCTAACTCTTCCTTGTCCATAAAACCGAAACCTAAAACATTGCAACCTTCAGCAATGGCGGTTTCTCCCTCTTCAATCGAACGCATCCCATAACGCGCTTTGTAGCCATATTTGGTTTGAGCTGTAATGGCGCCTGCACCACCGCTACCACAGAATGAAATGCCAAGATCAGCTTGTTCTTGGTTCATCACATCCCCCAGTTTCATGTCAGCAGCGACACCGGGAACAACGATGGCTTTTCCGCCGGCAGCTTCAACGCCCGCAGCCACTTTTTGCCCTTTACCTAAACGATCGCCGATAACAATAACTATCTGTTTCATAAAATATTCTCCAAGACCGAATGCTAAAAATAAGGTGCTAAAAATTAATCATTAGAACGGGCAACTTCAAAGTGAACTGAGAGCAAATAAGTCTCTTCTGGCGCAAGCCCTGGCAAGGTATCGACAACGCGTTGCGCTAATGCAATGGAGTGATCCGAGATTTCATCAAATAAACTGATATCCACTTCCGGTAAGGCTTCACCGGTTTTGGCTCGAGCGACCATGGCACGTAGATGAGACTCCAGCATTTGTTGCTGTACATCCGTGGTGTAGCAACCCTCCAGTTTGAGCCAGTCAGTAATCACTGCTAGCAGTTCTTGTGTGACCTGATGGATATCAAGATCGTCTTCTAACATTTTGAAAACTACAACTGATTCATTCATAACTGTTTAAAATCCAAGGTAATATTTCAAATCAAATCACTTTTTTCTTCATGACTAATACCTTAATCGCTTCTTGAATAATTTTGCAGACAGGGAATTTCCAGTTCAAAGTGGAAATATTTTGGAAGTGAAACTGGAAGGGTGGCGATTAATTTTCGCTCTAAGAGGAAGTTAACTGGAAAAACTAACACATTCAGAGGGTGAATTGGGATGATTGGATAATGAGTAATATAATAAATTTATTATATTTCAATTTATTAAAGATATTTTTGGGATAGTGGAAATAGCTCTTAGGTTAATAAATAAAAGTGGAAATGAATTTGTGGAAATCTATATAGAGTGGAAATCTTCACTTCCACTTACGTTGGTTTACGCATGAAGTGGACAATTTGGACTAAAAATCATTTGGTGGAGTTGTGGTTAGGATCACGTAAATAGTTCCCACCTCCCTTTTTCCACAAGGAGGTGGAAGTAAAAGGAAACTACAAAATTCGCGCGAGACTATCTTTGGCGATAGCTTGGAACTCATTGAAATTTTTGACATTCACAAGACGGCGGGTGGTTTTCTCTTTGACGAAGGTGACAAACAAATCATAAATCGCCATCGCTTCTTCATAGTCAGTTTTGCTGATTGCCAATAAGAAAATCACATAGGCGTTCTCTTTGGTCTCTTTGTTCCACTCGATGCCTTGCGGGGCAAGGATAGTGGTCACGATGGTTTTATTGGCAAGTAACCCTAAAGAGTGAGGAAGGGCGATCCCTTCGCCCAGCAATGTCGAGACAATCGATTCCCGTTCTTGCAATGAAGGATAAAAATCTGCGGTGACATAGCCTTCTAATTGCAGTTTCTGGCAGACAGTTTTGAACAGCGTCTCTTGGCTAATTTTTTCATTGATAACCATAAAGAAACGTTCATCGAAGAAGCGTTCAATAATATAGGGACGGGTCTGATCCACCATCGCTAAGCGACCCACTTGTTCGAGCTGGTAGGGGGTTGGAAAGGGTGCAATTTTAATAACGGGTTTATTTTTCTCTGAGATCCGTACGGTGGTGATCACAAAGTCTTCTGCGACTTCATCCAACGATTCATACTCTTGCAGCGTTAGCCCCCGGCTAAATTTGAGCTGCGGAAATTCACGCATAATTTTGGATTCCACCACGCGAAAGGTGGAGTTACCCGCATCCGTGACCACTAACACTTCCGTCTGGCGTGCGGAACCTGCCCCATAATTTCGTTCAAGGCTAACCCCAATGTGCACCGCTAAGTAACCCAGTTCATCTTCATTAATGGGATGTGGAAGCAGCTGCTTACTGGCACTGGTTAAGGCGCTTAACGTGACATCATAAGCAAATGGATAATACTGTTTAATGTCTGAAAGCAGCGGGTTTGGGGTGGAAATATGGTATTGAAGGCGAGTCATTAAGGCTGAAAGATGGGTATTCAGATCTTTCTTTAGCTTTTCATCATTCCGCAAATCATAGTTATACAACTCGTTGATATAATTTAAGATATATTCAGATAACTCATTGTGATGATGATGTTTTTGTGTTGATGCATGCTGGTTACTAATACGCTGCGCGATGATTTGGTCGTGCAAAAAGCTCAATTCAGCTGCGGATAAATCATTACCAAGGAAGTAAATTAGCCCTTTAGAAATTTCATCACTGGCTTGAGTAATGATTTCTTCTAACTCTTCGTTGTTGACGCTGGCAGTGAGTTCATGGCCGCGGGTAATACGCAAAATGGTGACGGCGCAGTTAAATACAAGATAAAGATGGCCTTCATTGCTGATACGAATATCAAAGCGATTCAAACTGTTATGAACCACTTTATCGATATAGGTTAAATCGAGATTGTCCAGACTTTCCGGGGTGAATGTGGCGAGGTCGGGAGTGATTTGCTCGCTAAACTGCCGCCAGAGTGCTTCAGTCATACAAGCACGAATAGCCCACTCACTACCATTTAAGCGGATCCCTTGATGGGGGATGCTCTCCAATTGCACTTGATAGCGATGAAGATGCTCACGAACGGCTCCCATATCTTGCTGAATGGTACTGCGGCTAACAAACCACTCTTCGGCAATATCATCGAGCTTGACAGGTAGGGACAGCATTAGCAGCTTGAGTAATAGGGCATCAATACGCTCTTTGCTGGTGCGTGGGATTTGGCTGTTTTTATCATTAAGTTTGGTAAATGTAGAAAAAACTTCATCATTTTCGATTTTTAATCGATACCCCCGCCCGCGTTCATACATAATATGAGCGCTATGATCTTTGATTAATTCGTTGATTTCATTGATATCTGAACGAATAGTGCGGGTGGAAACGGAAAACTGTTTCGCTAATTCATCTTGAGGGACAACCTCATTGAGGATCCGAGAGAAAATTTGATTGTGTCGCTGCAAAATGAATAAAGCCACAAGAACCCCTTTAAAATCAAAAAATAAAGTTCGGAGTTAAAAACTGATGGTTTTTTAACTGTCTTATGGCTGGACTCTAACACAGTGGTATCAGGATAGCGGAAATAGAAATGATGAAATTTGCGAATCTATTCGCAAATTTTGCGCGATCTACGGATTAAATTCACTTTTTCCGCCCCTGAATAGAATTAAAACGATTCACCTAAATCAATTAACAAACCTCTAAATGCTCGGTCGCTGGTGAGCGTTAGGGAATTTTCATCTTGGATAAATAAGCCATCGTTACAGCTCATTGATAAAGATTGTGATTCTTTTCCGCTAACCTGTAAACCACCATGAATGGATTGCAGGTAGGCATTTTTACCTCGTAATACGAGGGCTTTCGACTCATTAGGCTCAAGATAAATCTGGCTTATCCAAATTTTTTGGCGAAGTTGTAGGCTATTATTGTCCCCATCGGGTGACGCGATAAGCTTGTTATCTTTCTCCGCTAATGCCAACTTTTGGGGAGGCATAGATTCCTGTTGTGGGCACGCATTTAGCCACAACTGAAGCCGTGTTAATGGCGTTGTCTCACTGATATTGTGTTCACTGTAGCTCAGGTCAGGACGAGGTGAAAAACTGACGCATTCCCCTGCTTTTGCACTGACGGTATTACCTACGTTATCGCGGTATTCAGCTTGACCTTGCAGGATGATGTTCACAATATCAACATGAGGATAAACTCTTGGTTGAAAAGCATTATCTGGCGCAAGCACTTCTTGATTTAGCACTTTTAGGGTTTTAAAGCCCATTAAGTCTGGATCAAAATAGTGACCAAACGAAAAAGTATAGCGTGCCTGTAACCAACCGTAGTCTGCTTTCCCACAATGGTTAACTGATCTTAATTTCATCATAATGGTTAACCCTCACTCAAAATATATAGCTAGTAATATATTGTTATAATAAATATCTGGACGTTGAATTGTTAGCCAGTTAATCTGTTTCCATCATTCAAATTTCCTGAAAGAGATACATCATGAGCAAAGAGAGAGCATTAACACTTGAGTCGTTAAGGGTGATGGATGCAATCGATAGGCGTGGCAGCTTCGCGGCAGCGGCGGAAGAGCTGGGTCGCGTTCCTTCGGCATTGAGCTATACCATGCAGAAGTTAGAAGAAGAACTTGATGTTATTTTGTTTGACCGTTCAGGACATCGAACTAAATTTACCAATGTGGGGCGCATGCTGTTAGAGCGTGGGCGGGTGTTACTTGAAGCCGCCGATAAACTCACCTCGGATGCGGAGGCGCTGGCTAAAGGTTGGGAAACTCACCTGACGATTGTGTGTGAAGCGCTGGTTCCGGCAGAGTCTTTATTCCCGCTGGTGGATAAACTGGCTGAGAAATCCGACACCCAACTCTCTTTAATTACTGAGGTGCTAGCAGGGGCATGGGAGCGACTCGAATCCGGGCGTGCGGATATTGTTATCGCACCAGATATGCATTTCCGTTCATCCTCTGAAATTAACTCCAAAGTGCTGTATACCCTGAACCATATTTATGTGGCAAGCCCAAACCATCCTATTCACCAAGAGCCCGAGCCGCTTTCTGAAACCACACGCGTGAAATACCGAGGTATTGCGGTGGCAGATACTGCCCGTGAGCGCCCAGTGATCACCGTGCAACTGCTGGATAAGCAGCAAAGATTGACGGTATCGAGCATCGAAGATAAGCGCAAGGCGCTGATTGCAGGGCTAGGAGTGGCGACAATGCCATATCCGCTGGTGGAGCAAGATATTAAGGAAGGGCGCCTGCGAGTGGTGGGGGCGGAGTTTAGTCATGAGTCGAATATGATTATGGCGTGGCGACGCGATAGCATGGGAGAGGCAAAGTCGTGGTGTCTCCGAGAAATTCCCAAATTATTTAGAGGGTGATCTCGTCATACTTTAAGTTGTAGCTGTGTTGGTTGATCTCGTCATACTTTGCATTGTAGGGGTGTTGGTTGCTCTCGGCTACTCGAGTCACATACTTGTGTATGCTCCCCGAGATATCCTCGTTGACCGCCTACCTACAAGACAAATTATTTAGAGATCACTCGTAACCTATTCTTTAATTCTTTTTTAAAGCGAAAAGCGAAAATAAAAAGAAAGCAACGATAAAAGCAAAAAAAAAGCACCTCGGACAAGAGGTGCAAAGGCATTTAACTTATGGAAAAGGATGTTGACTTGAGGGTACTGTTGACTCCCTGCCTATAGGTCGCTATAGGCGAGGAGGTTGGAGCTCATTACCATTTTTTATTTAATAAATGGTCGATACTGAATTTGCCTGGGCCAGTCACTGCTAACAGAATGTAGCCGCCTGCAATGGTCATATTTTTCATAAACATCAAGCTGTTTGGCTCAACGCTGAAGTTCGTGTGGAAAAGCATCGCAGTTAAGAATGTGAACACTGCAGTGAAAATTGCGGTTGTACGTGTTAACAGACCGAATAACACCGCCAGACCACCACCTAACTCAAGTAAAATTGTCAGTGGTAGTAAAAAGCCTGGGACGCCCATTGCTTGCATATATTGCTGAGTGCCTTCATATGCCCCGCCTAATTTGCCGTAACCTGCAACGATGAACAGAACTGGCATCATAATACGTGCTAATAAAATAGCTCCACTTTCTAAATTTTTCATTGAGTCTCTCCAGATAATACGGTCATTAAATATAAATAAAGTGCGATATCTATCGCGTTATAAGCTAAGTTTCAGCACGAAAAGGCTAGAAATCTTGGATGTGCGTATCTTATTACTTAGCTCATTCAATAAAAAGCTAAGCTTATTAACAAAGATAGACAAAAAAATTGAATGTGTATAATTGGGTGCGAAAAAAAGTGCCAAAGGGCACTTTTATCTATCATATTGACAAATAATGATTATTTTTATCTTAAGGAGATGGGTTATTTCTGACTTGAACTGTTTAAGCTGCTTCTTAGGGTACGAATAAGTCCCCAAGTTGCAATGGCTTTCTTGCTCAGTGAAATAAATCGATTGGGGTGTTTTAAGGTAAAAATAGAGATAAGACCCGTCGCAGCGATAACAATTGGGCGAAAGGTCATCAGGGTTTGCCAAGCGCGGTCATAAGGCGCTGTGGCTTGTAGCCACTCTTTCTTACTGGCCGATAACTGGATGCGCTGCAGTTCAATATCAGAGACTAAGCGTGACTTTCTTTCTGCAAGTAACTGACGTTTACTTTTGCTCATCATCGGTTCCTGCCAGTGCTTTAGCGTCATTACGAAGTTGTTCACGGGTTGCGCTTAGTAGCGTGGACTGTTTCGCTTTTTTTAACGTCCAAATAGCAAAGATAATCGCGAGTAAAATCAGTGTTCCGGTCGTGATAGCGAAAGCTTGATAACGATAGACGGGATCCACAGACCAAAAAATAAGCCCGATAAGGCACATCAGACCAAATGCAGAAAATAGAAGAGTCAGCCCTGCAAGTAATAATAACTGAACAAGGTTGAGTTTCTCTTCTTCTAATTCTACTGCAATAAGTTGAATGCGGGTTTCAACCATATTAACGGTGATACCCGCAATTCTTTGCAGAGAATCTAGAACCCGCTTAGCGGGTCCTTGACGTGGCGACTGTTCCATAAGCGATGATTAGCGCTTGCTGAGCAGCATGCCTAAGACTACACCGACGGCTGCACCGATACCCACGCTTTTCCATGGATTTTCACGCACATAGCAATCTGCTTGGCCTGCAATTTCTTTGGTTTGCTCGGTGATTTTATCACTGGCTTGACCGAGTTTAGCTTTTGAAGAGGAGAGGGCTTCACGGGCTTTAGCCTTTAAGTTTTCGATCTCTTCTTTTGATTTATCTTGAGTACTATTCAGAATGGATTCGAGAGAGTCTGCGAGTGATTTAAGTTCAGCACGTAGATCTTCAGAAGAATGATTGGACGACATAGTAGAACCTCCTATCAATAGAAAAATAACGCAATACCTTAATAACGTATGACCTTAATAGCCTATGACATTAATAATAGTACAATAGCTTTTTTTAGCTTAAGTGCAATCACTAATTGGCATAGATTTCGAATTGAGATAGAGGAAAGCGGGAATTGCGATATATATCCCGCTGTTCGATTTGATTCAGTGACGGCTATTTATTTGCGGGCGAATTTTTTCTTGATGACAACACCAATGCTGCCGATCAGACCCAAAATTAATAACCCAACTGGAATAAGCATCAAGACATTCATAATTTGATGCTCATATTGCTGGAAAATAGGGCTTTTACCGAATCCATAGCCGATAGCGGTCAAAATTAGCACCCAAAGGAGCCCACTTAACCAGTTAAACAGTTGGAAACGCCCATTTTGCAAGCCCGCAAGCCCTGCGATGGTTGGTAGTAATGTTCTGACAAATGCAAGGAATCGACCAATCAGTAGCGCAGCTAAGCCGTGACGATGGAATAGCCCATAAGCACGCTGGTGATAGTGTTCAGGGAGGTGTGATAACCAGCCTTTGACAATTTTTGTATTACCTAGCCAGCGACCTTGGATATAACCCACCCAGCAACCAATACTGGCGCCCGCAGTTAAAATCACTAAGGTTAATGGGTAGCTAAGAGCACCTTTTGCGATGAGTACGCCAACAAGAATCAGTAAACTATCACCGGGTAAGAATGCAGCTGGGAGCACGCCGTTCTCCAATAATAGGATCATGAACAGCATAAAATAAATCGACCATATCAACGATGGGTTAGATAAGGTTTCGTAATCTTGGTGCCAAAGGGCGAAAAAAAGTTCTCTAACTAATTCCATTAATGTTTCCTAAACGGCAATCACAGCAACAAACATGTTGTTGAGCAGAAATGGATTAAGTAAATGCCGGAAGAAAACGGCTGTTTCTTCGGGCTGTTAGTGTAAAACCCGATCACTTTAACAAAACAGAAAATAACTAAACAGTAAATTTTAAGCTTATTTTGAGAATTCATTTAAATTGCGGCTGATTTTTACATTTTAGGTTCTTAACCACTGCCTTTCTAAAATAACAAAAAATGGGAATGGCGCTGAATAAGAGGATTTAATCTGACT
Organism: Providencia sp. PROV202; assembly: GCF_028479565.1. Classification (NCBI taxonomy): domain Bacteria; kingdom Pseudomonadati; phylum Pseudomonadota; class Gammaproteobacteria; order Enterobacterales; family Morganellaceae; genus Providencia; species Providencia sp. PROV202. The sequence continues at coordinate 107,204 of NZ_JAMPNV010000014.1, forward strand.
ATTTACCAGTTTATTTACGTTTAGGTAACGAAAAATAGCATGAACATATTGGTAGCTAATCATTGCTTTTTAAGATTAATTACCTTATTGTGTGCACATAGCAAAGGGGAGTAACTTCTTCTGTCGGATTATCGTCATTACGATGCACACAATTGCATCCGGTAACCGAGCACCACAATTTCCTTATCTTAGGTGATCTGTGTTGTAAGTGAGACCTTGCCAGAAGGCGAGGTTTGCTCATCGTTTACAACCGTATAGTGATTACTTAGGGTGAAAACAGTTTAAGCGGCTGATGTCTTCTGGATATCAGCCGTTTTTTGTTTTTTAAAGGAATCAAAATGAACTCTGTTGGAAATCCTGTTTTATGGGGCAGCTTTGCTGTCATGATCCTTGTGATGTTACTCATCGATATGTTTTGGCAAGGTAAACATAAAGGTCAGGCGATGTCGATGAAGCAAGCGGCGGGCTGGAGCATCTTGTGGGTGACTCTATCGCTGATTTTTGCGGGCGGCCTGTGGTGGTACTTTAATGATACCGTTGGACCTGAAGTCGCGAACACGCAAACTATGGCGTTCTTAACCGGTTATCTGTTAGAAAAAGCCCTTGCCGTGGATAACGTGTTTGTTTGGTTAATGCTATTTGGTTACTTCGCTATTCCAGCAAACTTACAGCGTCGTGTACTTGTTTACGGGGTACTTGGGGCTATCGTCCTGCGTACCATTATGATTTTTGCAGGTAGCTGGTTAGTCACGCAATTTAGCTGGATCCTCTATATTTTCGGTGCGTTCTTACTGTTTACGGGGATCAAAATGGCGTTTGCTAAAGAAGATGATTCACCGATAAATGAAAAGCCATTAGTTAAATGGGTTCGTTCACATTTACGGATGACCGATGAGTTACACGGCGAAAAATTCTTTATTAAAAAGAATGGATTGCTGTTTGCTACCCCATTAATTTTGGTTTTAATCTTAGTGGAAATCAGTGATGTTATCTTTGCGGTAGACAGTATTCCCGCTATCTTTGCTGTGACCACTGACCCGTTTATCGTATTAACGTCTAACCTGTTTGCAATTTTAGGCTTACGAGCAATGTACTTCTTATTAGCCGGTGTTGCTGAGAAATTCTCAATGCTTAAGTACGGTTTAGCTATTATTTTAAGCTTTATCGGCGTGAAAATGTTGCTGATGGATATTTTCCATATTCCTACTGCGGTTTCGTTAGGTACTGTTGCTGCAATTTTAATTCTAACGCTGGTGGTTAATACCATCGTGAATAAGCGCAACGAAGCGAGAAAATTGATTAAGTCATAATGCTGTTGAGATGGAAAAATCCGCGTCACTGAAGCGTGATTATCTGGTCGTGATTTAACCGATCGTTAAATCTCATTCGTAGTAATCGATACAATTTTAAAAAACACCTTGGATTTATCTGAGGTGTTTTTTTATTTTAACTATCTGAAAACCCTCACTCATTTTCTATGTCCTCTGTTTCCTATAAGAAACAAAACTCTATTGCGATCACAGATATGTAAAATTAATGTTAACTGCAATCAATCATTGTGTATATTTTGAATAATAGCCTTTTCAGGAGATTAATATTCCTTATACTGGCTCGGCAAACACATTTAATTCCTAAAAAAGATAAATTATAAAGGTCTATTATGGATACAAATAAAGCAGGGTTATGGCGAGTAATTAGTCAAGGTAGTTTGGTCAAACAAATCCTAGCAGGCTTGATTGCAGGTATCTTATTGGCATGGTTATGGCCGTCGGCAGCAAAAAACGTAGGCTTACTGGGTGACCTGTTCGTTAGTGCGTTAAAAGCCGTTGCCCCAATACTTGTTTGGGTGTTGGTTATGGCGTCCATTGCTAACCATCGCCAAGGGCAAAAAACCAGCATTCGCCCAATTTTAGTACTGTATATTTTAGGGACATTCTTCGCGGCTGTTGTGGCGGTGATTGGCTCATTTATGTTCCCATCAAGCTTGATTTTAGCTGTAGGCGATACGCAATTAACGCCTCCGGGTAATATTGCTGAAGTGCTTAAAGGCTTACTGATTAATATTTTCGCTAACCCAGTCGATGCACTGATCAAAGGGAACTATATCGGTATCTTGGCATGGGCGATTGGTTTAGGTATTGCATTGCGTCATGCCAATGAAACCACCAAAACCATGATCCACGATTTTTCGTTAAGCGTGACTCAGCTGGTTCGTGTGGTTATTCGTTTAGCGCCATTAGGTATTTTCGGTTTAGTGTCTTCAACAATTGCGACAACCGGTTTTGAAACCTTAAAAGGTTACTTCCACGTATTGGCGGTATTACTGGGCTGTATGATTATTGTGGCATTAGTGGTTAACCCGCTGATTGTTTACTGGAAAATCAAACGTAACCCATACCCATTAGTGTTCGCTTGCTTACGTGAAAGTGGCGTAACCGCCTTCTTTACCCGTAGCTCCGCAGCTAACATTCCGGTGAACATGGGGATGTGTCGCCGTATGAATCTGCACGAAGATACCTATTCTGTTTCTATCCCGCTAGGTGCAACTATTAACATGGGCGGTGCTGCGGTAACCATCACCGTATTAACACTGGCAGCGGTGCATACACTGGGGATCCCTGTTGATATCCCGACGGCGCTATTATTAAGCGTGGTTGCGGCGGTTTGTGCGTGTGGCGCATCTGGCGTGGCAGGCGGTTCATTATTACTGATCCCACTGGCATGTAATATGTTCGGTATTTCGAACGAAGTCGCGATGCAAGTGGTTGCAGTGGGCGTGATGATTGGCGTACTGCAAGACTCTGCGGAAACAGCACTGAACTCTTCAACGGACGTGCTTTTCACTGCGGCGGTATGTTTATCGGAAGACGATAAACTGGCTCAAGCGGATGCTGAGTTATCTCAAAATCAAGACTAAGCTTTCACGTCTTTCAAAAAGAAAACCCGCTGAATTAGCGGGTTTTTTTTATGGGGCAGTAAAACTTACAGCTGATAAGCCACTTTCATACCTTGTTCAATGGCACGGCGGGCATCTAACTCGGTAGCCACATCTGCCCCTCCAATCACATGAGGGTGAATGCCAATTTCTTCGAGTTGCTCTTTCAATGGGCGATAAGGTTCTTGTCCAGCACAAAGGATGACATTATCAACGGTAAGGCAGATATTTTCATCTTGATAGCGAATATGCAGCCCATCATCATCCACATTCATATATTCGACACCATTAAACATCTGAACGCCGCGTTTCATTAACGATAAGCGGTGTACCCATCCTGTGGTTTTTCCAAGCCCTGCGCCGACTTTGCTGTTTTTACGCTGCAATAAATAGAGGTGGCGAGGTGTTGGTTCTAACTGTTTTTTCGTCGGGAAAAGCCCGCCTCGCGTAGTGATGGCGGTATCGATATTCCATTCATGATTAAATTTATTATCATCTAAACTGCTGCTGATCCCTTGCTGAGTAAGGAGTTCTGCAATATCGAACCCAATCCCTCCAGCGCCAATAATCGCCACATTTTTACCGACATTATCGGGCTGTTTTAAAGCCTCAAGATAGGACATGACTTTGCGATGATCAGCGCCAGCGAGGTTGATAGCGCGGGGGATAACGCCTGTGGCGATAATGACTTCATCAAATTGCGTTAAATCATTCGCTTGTGCAAGCTGCTCGAGTCGAACCTCTACATTGAGCAGTTGCAGTTGTCGCGAAAAATAACGCAAAGTTTCATAAAACTCTTCCTTGCCAGGGATCTGTTTAGCGAGATTAAATTGCCCACCAATTTGGTTGCTGCGTTCAAATAGCGTGACTTGATGGCCTCGTTTGGCGGCATAGATTGCACAAGAAAGTCCCGCTGGACCCGCGCCGACAATCGCCACTTTTTTAGGTTTATCTGCTAATTCATTGGGATAGTCCATCTCGCGTACTGCTTGTGGATTGACCAAGCAGCCAGCCAGTTTGCCATTAAAAATCTGGTCAAGGCAGGCTTGATTGCAGCCAATACAGGTGTTTATTTCATCAAAGCGACCATCTTGGGCTTTCAACACAAACGCTTCATCGGCAAGGAAAGGGCGCGCCATGGAAACCATATCAGCTTGACCGCTAGCAATGATTTGCTCCGCTACAAACGGGTCATTGATGCGGTTGGTGGTAATTAGCGGAATATTCACCTTGCCCATTAATTTTTCCGTCACCCAGCTGAAGGCTTTGCGGGGCACCAACGTCGCAATGGTCGGTACTCGGGCTTCATGCCAGCCGATCCCCGTATTGATCATGGTGGCACCCGCACTTTCAATCTCTTTAGCCAATAGCTCGACTTCATCCCATGTTGATCCCCCTTCGACAAGATCAAGCATGGATAAACGATAGATAATAATGAAATTTTTCCCAACCGTTTGGCGAATACGTTTAACGATTTCTAGCGGAAAACGGATACGATTTTGGTAGCTTCCACCCCATTCATCAGTTCGATGATTGGTGCGGGATGTAATAAATTGGTTGATTAAATAACCTTCCGATCCCATCACTTCGACCCCATCGTAGCCTGCTTTCTGGGCAAGTTTAGCGGTGTTCACGAAGTCATCGATGGTTCTCTGGACTTCATCGGCAGTTAATTCGCGAGGGGGAAATGGGGTAATTTCGGATTTAATCGGGCTAGGCGCCACCAACGCTGGGTGCAGGGCATAACGACCTGCGTGCAAGATCTGCAACGCAATTTTGCCATCCGCCTGATGTACCGCATCGGTGATTTGCTGATGAAATGGCAATTGGTCTTGATGATTCAATATAGCGCTATGAGGTGCTAAAGCACCTTCAGGGTTCGGGGCTATCCCGCCGGTAATAATCAGGCTGACCCCATTCTCTGCACGAAGTCGGTAAAAGTGGGCAAGGCGCTGGCTTCCTTGAGGATGCTCTTCTAAACCGGTGTGCATTGAACCCATCAATATACGGTTTTTAAGAACGGTATGCCCCAAATCAAGTGGGGTAAAAAGATGTGGAAAATTGCTCATATTGGCTCCCATTTGGGACTATTAATAACAGGTCAGATGAGTTAACTGTAGCCTAATGGACAATTGAATTAAGAATAATGTTAAAAAATTGTGATTTTTATCATATGTTTTACGAGGAATAATTAAACTTACAGGACTATTTCTTTTGTTTTATTTTTCTGTCATAAAAAATGGTTACAACAAAGAAGAATGGCTATTTACATCATAATTTGATGGTTTTTCACTCCACACAACCGAGTTATTCAGGAAATACGCCGATGAAAGAGATTTGCCAAGCTGTCACCTTAGAAGGCAACCATGTTCGATTAGAACCATTAACCCATCACCACGATGCTGTTTATGCTGAGATTATTGAACGAGATAAGCTGCATCACCTGTGGTATACCTCGGTACCTGAACCGGAAAATGTCGCGAAAGATGTCGACATGCGCCTTGCGCGTTTTGAGCAAAAAGAGATGGTGCCATTCGCGATTATTGACAAGCGGACAGGCAAAGCCGTTGGTATGACGTCGTATATGCGTATCGATCAAGGGGTTCGCCGTGTAGAAATCGGGGCGACATGGTATGGGACGGAAGCGCAGCGCACACCGATCAACACAGAAGCTAAGTACTTGTTATTAAAACATGCATTTGAAGAGTTGGAGTGTGTTGCTGTGGAGCTAAGAACGCACTTTTTAAATCATCAAAGCCGCAAAGCGATTGAGCGCTTAGGGGCAAAACTTGATGGGATTTTACGTAACCATATGCTAACTCGTACGGGGGAGCTACGAGATACCTGCGTTTATAGCATCTTAAATAATGAGTGGCCGGCAGTGCGTCGTCACTTAGAATGGCAGATGACAAAGCCTCGCTAAGTCAAAAAATAGCCCACGGGATGTGGGCTATATAATTAATATTTAATTAAATCAGTTAATTATAAATATTCGTGTATTGGTTTGGTCATATACACGTTATTTGGCATTTTTTCCGTGGTGGTGTAGCCAGCAGGGCTGTTGATCAGCGCTGGTATACGATTAACCAAGTTTGCGCAGGTTAATTCCACAGTTGCTGGGTTATTCACTTCAATCGCCGTATCTGGCTCACCAATTAGCTGCCAACTGTTTTTGTCGCACTCATCCGCCGTTAAAATTTTGCCGATACATTCGGTTTCTAAGGTGACGCCTTCTGCCGTTTCAGTGATTACCACCGCAGACAACCCTAATACATCGCCTTTTTTCACCGTCATTTTTAAGGTGTCTGAATAGATATCTTCTTTGGCAATTTGCGGTACGCAGCGCTGAGTTTGATTGGTAATAGTCAGACCTAAGCGGCTACACAGCCAACCATTTTGTGTCCACATGTACGGTGGCGCATATTCACCGCTCTCGATTTTCTCAGCGATAACCGCGTATGGCAGGTCGTTATAGTTACCAATTTGCTGATTGAATTCGTCAACAGTCAAGCCTGCACCGTGACCTTTTGCCAGGGCGATGCCGTAATCTTCCACGTTGTAGCAGCTAGAGCCTTTGATTTTGACCAGTTTGTGCATAGAACCCGCCAAGGTATCGATAAGCACGCCCCAGAACATATCTGGGTAGCCGCTGCCCGCTAAAGTGCAGTTATTCGCTTTCGCTAAAGCATCGAGTTTTTCAGTAATTTCAGGGGAAGAGTTCCACGGATAGAGAGCTTCTTCACCCGTTGAGATTGCATTCACGCCATGGCGAGCGAAAAGGGAGAATGCATCTTCTAAGTCTGCCATGGTGCTGAGGGTCGCAATAATCCCCACGTCAGGTTTTAAGGTTTCTAGGGCTTTATCGGCTTCATTCAGTGGCTGGATTTTTACGCCAGTTGGTGCTGTTCCCGCGATTTCACCAATGTCTTTGCCAATCACGGCAGGGTTGATATCAAAAGCCGCCACAACTTCAGCACCGTGTTCTTGTAGGTAACGGATGAGAAATTTGCCCATCTTTCCACAACCATATTGAACTGCACGTACTTTTTTCATCATTATCGTCCTATAACTGTTTGTCTAATATCATCATGTTCTATATGAAGTATAAAATTATTGTTTTATATCAATCAATTGAACAAAGAATGCTTAATAAATTAGAATGGGAAAACTCAATCTTTACGCCCGATTATTTACTATAGGGTAGTTGTTAACGCAGGTTTGTTCATAAATGGCGTTCTAATAAAGAATGGAATCCTAGATTAAAATCCGATAATTAAGATGGGAATGATGGTTTTTGATGATGTTATGCCATTGAATTATAGGCTGATGCTATGGCTTGGATACAAATTCACCATATAGTATTTGAAATACTAGACCTTCACCAAAACAGCACGTATAATCGGCACCACTTTGGCCCCTTAGCTCAGTTGGTTAGAGCAGGCGACTCATAATCGCTTGGTCACTGGTTCAAGTCCAGTAGGGGCCACCAAATTTATCAAGGAGTTATGTTAATAGCATGACTCCTTTGTTTTTTCTAGGATACCTATAGGATACCAGCGAACGGTAACACTAGGTATATTGATCTCTTCCCTTTCTTCAGTACCGGTATAAAGTAGAGTTTCCTGCCTTTCTTCTCCTGAAAAAAGAGATCATACTTACAGAACTACCTGACGGACAGTTGTCACATGTATTACAACATACATTTGCAAGTCGCTTTATGATGCGCGGGGCAACATTTTGGTACTACAGTGTATTCTTGGGCACACGGATATTAAGGTAACTATACGCCGGACCACTTATCTGAAGCTATATGTCTTAATCCATTAGCAATAATTAATGATAATTGAGCATAAAAGGAAAATAAAAGTGTATTTTGACAAAAGAAAATACAAAGGCAGCTGTCCTCATTGTGAGGTGGTGATAGAGTATCACGTAATAATTTTTCCTGTTGAAAATGATGACGGAGAAATGGTCTGTACATGCGGTGCTTGCGGTGAAGAAATAAGTATTCCGTGCCTCAACCCAGAAGAGTCACATATTATAAGTGGTGCTAACAAAGATTACGTTATAGATTACAGTTGCGAGGCTCCATCTTATCTTACAGAAATAGATGCAATGTTTGAATATAACGGAGATATATTTAAAAACGCACCGAGTTATAATTCCAATACAATATCATTGTATAGTTGTGAAACTTGTGAGGACAATTTAGAGTTAATAGCTCATCAAGAAATTGATAAAAAATTCAATGAATTTGCTAGTGCTATAAATGATTATACAATAATTGATATCAAAGGTTACGGATTCCTACCTGAAAAAATACTCGTAGCAATCAATTTTAAGTGCTCTTGCGGAACAGAACATAAAGCGTTATTTTATAAAGACTACAATCACTGTGGCTTCGCATCAGACGATTTCTTACTCGCAAACATAACTAATACCCAAGATCTAAATGACAAGATTGATGGTACTCTAACAAAAAGTGACTCACTAGAAATTTTAAAGAAAATAATAGTCAGATGGGAACTTGTCTTTGATAGAACTTATTTAATATTCCCCTATGTTGGTTATTATAAATCCCCTGCTGATAAGACATTGAAATTGTGGAAGGAAATACTATCACAAAGCCACTCACCAAAATTAAGTATTGTAACCAAGACACAAACCTTAAACAGCTTTAAAAAAGCAGTTACAACTGAATATTTGGATTATAAAATCCTTGAAAGGTTTGACTTTACTCCAAAAGCTATAACTTCGGCTATCAAAAACACAAATTCGCACGCGAAGATATACTGTGGGGTATCGGAAGATTATGTCGAGTCCATTAGCGGCTCCGCAAACATAGCTCAGGGACCGTCAGCAGAACAACTTACCTTCAAAAGATACTATTCTTACTCTGATTTTCACCGCAGATACCTTGCACCATTCAATTTAAAAGAAATACCTGAAGACTTATTTCCATTGAAGTCTACTCATGATTGTCATGTCTTATTTGATGAGGACAACAACTTTGAGTCCAAAAAATTGTACAAAAAACAGCTCTTTAAGTTGCTTGATTGAGGGTTATCAAGAAGTGGCAGCAAAATGGCAGAACATCTAGTCATGATACTTTAAAATCCTCCACTATTCGACGGTGCAACACATTGAAAAATAGTAATTTATTGTTTTATATGAGTTTAACTTGGGGCTCATAATCGCTTGGTCACTGGTTCAAGTCCAGTAGGGGCCACCAAATTTTAGCTGTTAAATCAGCGCATTAAGCCACTTCGAAAGAAGTGGCTTTTTTGTGTCTGAAGCACGGGTAAAAACTACCGCCCAACAAACCCTCTTCCCGTAAACTCTTCAATCAACTGCTCGCCCTCATGCCATTCGCCATATCCTGCATCGGTATTTAAATGCTCGCCGCCTTTAACCAACATAAGCTGGCTGCCCCACATTTCGGCAAGCTGATGGGCTTTTTCGGCGCCAAGATGTGGATCATTATCGGTATAAATAAGCAAAGAAGGACTTGGAAGCTTTTTATTGGGTAGTGGTCTCTGCTGTTGAATATCGAGTAGGGCAGAAGGGGAATCAACATCCGCGGGGGTGGCGAGGATCATCGCTTTTACTCGATGGGTGGGAAATTGGCTCGCCCATTGCGCCACACAAACAGCTCCGCAACTGTGTCCAATCAATACCAATTCACCCTCTGTATTTTGAACTACCTCGTTTAGGCACTCTATCCATTTATGGTTAGGGGCGTTCCAGTCATCCTGAATGACTCGCACAGTATTATGGTATTTTCTTTCTATAAAGGATTGCCAATGTTGAGAGCCGGAATTGGTATAGCCGGGAACAATAATAAAAGTGGTCGTCATCTTGCTTCTCAGGTTGTCTGGGAAAATTTAATCTTAATCTGTACGAACTAAAGTTAGCTAGCAATTTATCGGCTAGCGTTAAATCAAAATGTTATTTAAGTAAGCCATTCGGAATAATACGAAATAGCTTCTGATGGTTTTGTTTTTAACGCATTTAATGCGTTTTTCATGAGTTTGTAATGACTTAAAGTCAAATTATCTAAGGTAGGAAGAGTTCAAATTTAACTTATGGAAATATTACTCATATAAAGGATAATGCTTCGCTAGATAATGAATTTTCGGGCTTCAATGCATTTCATCTGATTTGATAAAGGCTCAATGAATGCATTTGAGCCTTTTTGTTTCTTTTTACCTAAAGAGCATTTGCCATTCTAATTTCCTACCTAGCTATTTTCCCAATCCACCCCAGAAATAATCACTATGGTAATTATATTTGAGTGTGAAATAGTACCTTAATGAAACACTGATTAGATCAGAATATATTTTATTCACATTGAATAATTCTCATTAGGCATAACAAATGAGACTGAGTTCTTATTTATTAGGGAGTATGGCGAGCTGAGATAAATTTGAATTAATAATTTTCTTTTTGGCGTATATAAATTTTGCATTGAAAATGCAAAAAACTATTACGCTGAATAGTGGTAATTGGATAATTACAGATAATAATACACGTCAAAGATGTAACGAATTGCAAAAAAGTAATGTCCGATATATGTGAAAGAAATGTTGTTAAGTATGAATCAATGACACATTATCTGTAACTAATTGATTTTTATAGTATCAGAATAATCGTAATATGAGTAAATGTATCAAAAAATAACTGCCTATTGAACTTCTTGTTTTCGATAGGTGATGGCGACTTTACAGCTTTTAAGTGTAATTATAGTATTTGTGTGAACCAAAGCTCAAAAGGCAAAAAGATTTAATTAACGTATTTATAAATATATGGTGGTTTTACCTAAGTATATTTAACTATGTCTCGTATCTGAAATTTAAGACTCTATTGTAATTAATAATTAATTACAGGACTTCTTATTACCTTTTTTCTTTAAATTACGACTTAATTGAGGATTTACCAAATGAAATTAAATAAAACTCTTATGGCTATCGCAGCAACGACATTAATTGGTTTTGGTGCAAATGCAGCACCAGTTAACCACGGTAATGGTAAAGTCACTTTCACTGGTAGCATCATCACAGCACCTTGTTCTATTGACCCATCTTCTATTGACCAAACTGTAGATTTAGGTCAAATCGCTGATGTGGTGTTAAAAAATGGTGGTACTTCAGACGGTCAATCTTCACCAGTTATGTTCGATATTAAATTAATTGACTGTACCGTCGAAACAGGTGATTCCGTGAATATTACATTTTCAGGCGCGGCCGCTACAAATGATCCTAAATCACTATTAGCTATTACAGGTACTGCTGCAGGTGCAGGTATCCAGATCGTAGATAGCAACAATGACCCAATCGTATTAAATGAAGTCACTAAATCTGAGCACAAACTGCAAGGCACAACTAACACCCTGCAATTTGCTGCATACGTAAAAGGTTTAGGTAGCCAAGGTAAACCAGAAGCTCCGGTTGATATTGTTGCAGGTGAATTCCAAGCGGTAACTGATTTCGTATTGTCGTATAACTAATTTAATGGATTAGTTATTAACGGTAAGCTGAAGTAATGAGACTAATCATTACTTCAGCTTAGAAAATTTATTAAAATTTAAGGACATCGTAATGAAAAAAGTTAATAATAAAATTATGTGTTCTGTGTTTTTAAATGTTAATAAAAAATAAAGTCATGAAAAAACTCATCACGGTATCTTTATTGCTGCTGAATCCATTAATTGCTCTCTCTGAAGAGGCTGTGGACTTCAATATTAATATATTGAACGCAGAAGATAGAGAAAATATTAATTTGGCAGTTTTTTCACAAGATCTTTATATTGTTCCTGGCATTTACCCCTTTAAACTAAGTATAAATAACGCGTATATACCTGAGCAGAAAATAACTGTTGTGAGTTATGAAGAAAAATCACAAGCGTGTTTAACGGATGAAATTGTCGAGAAATTTGACTTAAATTCAGAAGCTGAAAGTGTATTACAGTGGAATACTATTGATGGCTTAGAGTGTTTAGATATTGCTAGCTTAGAAGGAATGTCAGTAACACCTAATTTATCAACCGGAACATTAATTATTAATATTCCTAAAAGCTACCAGGAATATTCAGCCAACGACTGGGAATCAGCATCTCGTTGGGAAGATGGCATTAAAGGTATTATTTTTGACTATAATCTGACCTCACAATATAACCGTAGTTTAGGTGATAACAAATCGAACAATACTTTTTTCCTTTCAGGATTAGGGGCCGTCGGCGCTAACTTTGATAGCTGGCGTTTACGAGGTTTTTGGCAAGGTTCATATAACCATGCGCAGAATAGTCGAGTTGATGATGCTCACGAGATTAAATGGACCAATATTTATGCTTATCGAGCTATTCGCAGCTTAAAATCGAAATTAACCCTCGGTGAGGATTTTCTGCAAACAGATTTGTTTGATAGCTTCAAGTTTATTGGGGTTTCATTACGTTCTGACGACAATATGTTGCCACCAAGCTTACGTTCATATGCGCCAGAGGTAACGGGTTTTGCAGAAACGAACGCGGTAGTCAAAATTAGCCAAGATGGACGCGTTATTTACGAAAGTTTAGTTCCTGCGGGTCCATTTAGAATTCAAAATTTAAATAGCGGTATTTCAGGGACGCTACAAGTCAGAGTTGAAGAGAGCGACGGGCGTGTTTCGGAGTTTGAAGTTGAAGCTGGGAATATTCCTTTTTTATCTCGCCCAGGTTCTGTGCGCTATAAAGTGAGTGCGGGTAGACCAACAGATATGGATCGTCATGTCATGGGGGATGCTTTCACGCAAAGCGAGATTTCATGGGGTATTAGCAATGGTTGGTCAGTTTTTGGTGGTGCGCTAAATAGTAGTCGATTTAACTCTTTTGCTGCTGGTGTTGGACGTGATTTATTTCGATTTGGTGCAATTTCGTTCTCATTCAATCATTCAATCGCCGCACTGACAGATGGGCCGACCTTAAAAGGCAAAGCATTTAAAGTCGATTATTATAAAAGTTTCGAAGGAAGTAATAGTCAAATTCAATTATCCGCTTACCGTTTTATGGATCGTGAATTTATGACGATGAGTGACTTCCTCACTTATAATGACCAAAAAGATATTATGTATGCAGGACACAATAAAGGCTCTTATTCTGCATCACTAAGTAAAAACTTTACTGATTGGCGTTCATCCATAAATTTAAATTACACGCACCAAACCTATTGGAACCGCCCAAATAGTTATCGCTATAACATGACGTTCTCGAAGTATTTTGATACTAGCAAGTTTCATAATATCGGTCTGTCTATCAATATGTTTAATAGCAAAATGCAGGGTTATCAAGATAATGGAGTTTATGTCAGCCTTTCAGTTCCATTAGCATCAGGAACTTATGTCAATTATTCAACGTATAACGGTAAGAATGATAATACGAATAAAGTGACAATGAATGAGCGTCTTGAAAATAAAGATAACCTTTCACTTTCTATTGGTAATAATCGACATAGCGGGATATTTAGTAGCTATTATAGCCACAAAGGCAATATGAATGACTTTAATACCAGCTATAACTATATAAGCAATAACTCCATGTCATTGTCTGCGAATGTTCAAGGCGGCATGACATTGACGGGGTACGGAATAGGCATGCACCCAGTTACATCAACGGGTGGAGCGCGAGTTTTTGTTGATACAAATGGCGTTAAAGATGTTCCTGTCAAATATAATGGTACACATTTACGCTCAAGTGGTTCTGGAAAAGTCGTTGTTCCTGATATTAATAGCTACTATAAGACAGACGTTGTTGTTGATATTAATAAATTACCTAAGAATGTTGAGATTGCGGATTCCGTAACACAAACCACACTCACTGAAGGTGCAATAGGTTATCGTAGTTTTGATGTTATTTCTGGGATCAAAATGATGGTGACGTTGAGATTACAAGATGGAAGTTACCCACCATTTGCTGCGGATATTAAAAATAATTCAGGCAAGACAACAGGTATTGTGGGTGACCAAGGTGAAGCTTACATCGGTGGAATAAGACCGGGTGAGACAATGAAAGTATTATGGCAAGGTTCTGAATGTACGATTACATTCCCACAAAATATTGAAGAGCACAATATTTACGACAAACTGCTCTTACCATGTAATTAATTAATAATAATCTTAAAAGAAGGCTAATGTTTATGATGAAAAAATTATCCGTATTATTACTTAGCTGCTTCGTGACCGCGAATGCTTATTCTGCAATTTCAATGGACAGAACGCGTATTATTTATAATGGCGATAGCAACTCTGTTTCATTAACGGTAAGTAATAAAAATAACCAACTGCCTTATTTGGCACAAGGTTGGTTTCAAGATGAAAAAGGCGAAAAGTTAACCTCTTATTTTACGATTTTACCGCCAATCCAAAGAATTAATGCGGGGCAAACAAGCCAATTGCGTATTGAAGCTTTACCAGACATAGTGAAATTACCTCAAGATAGAGAAAGTTTATTTTTCTTTAATTTAAGAGAAATTCCACCTACAAGTAAAAAATCTAACGTACTGCAAATTGCATTACAAACACGCGTGAAGTTGTTCTATCGTCCAGCTTCTTTAGCGGTTGATTCCACTCAAATGAAAAATGCGCCGTGGCAGAATAAATTAGTGTTAGTCAAAAAAGATGGCGCTATTTATGCCAAAAACCCAACGGCTTACTACGTGGTATTAAACAACATTAGAAAAAGTGCTAACGCAGAGAAAGCAAAAAGTTTTGTTGCTGTAGACGTTGCGCCATTTGCTGAGCAAAAACTGTCAATTACCGCAGATCAATTAGGTTCATCGCCAGTGATTAACTATATCAATGACTACGGCGGTCAGGTTGATGTTCCGTTTGTCTGTTCTGCAACAGAGTGTCACGCGCAAGCGGCTAACTAATCCCATAAGCAAATGAGAGAAATGGATAAATCGAATGTTTAAATTTAAGAACCTGTTTTGTCTTAGTTTACTGTTTTTTTTATCTGTGACTGCATTTGCGGATGGGAAGTTTGTGACCGTCAGAGTGAATGTTTTATCTGGCGGATGTGTATTGAATGATAACGAAGATATCTATGTGGATTTTGGCGATGACATTGTTATTGGGCAAATTGAGTCAGGTAAATACACAGAGGAAATTCCTTATAGTTTAAGTTGTGATTCGCGATTTGATGAGCTGTATATTGCTTTTGAAGGCGTTAAAGGGGAAACCTCAAACAGCCTGAAAGTCGCGGATACACCGGGTTTGAATATCAAACTGTATATTGATAACAAACCTATGGATATCGGTTCTCAATATGAGATTGATAACATCCAATATTTACCTTCTTTAACCGCAGAACTGGCACTGGCTAATGGGATAAGACCTGTTGGGGGTGAATTTTCTACTGCTGCAACACTCACTGTAGGATATCATTAAGGTATTATCTTATGAAAAAGCTCTTGTTATCATTCGTTTTATTTCTGGCATATGCAAGTACCGCACAGGCTGTCAAAGTGAACTTTAGAGGAAATTTGATAGAGGGAACGCCATGTGTCATCAATAATAATCGCCCGATTGAGGTGGATTTTGGTGATGACTTAGTGGTTTCGTTAGTGCCAACTAAAGATGGTACAAAATATATAGAAGATATCGATTTTGAGTGGGAATGTGACAACATCTCTTCAGGAACGGATGTCGTTTTTAGTTTTGAAGGCTCCCGCTCTTCCTTTGATAATGATTTGCTGAGAATCAATGAGCAAAAAGATATCGCTCTGCAAATTTATTATGATTCAAACACATTAAGAGTGAACGATACGTTTGTATACACCTATGAATCGGACTATAGAACGCCTGATCTGAAGGCGGCATTAGTAAAAAATAGCTCAAGTTCTGCTCGTGTCGACCCGGGCGAATTTACCGCTAGCGCAACATTAACGGTTGCTTATCCATGAAGATAATCTTCTTTACTCTATTACTTTATTTCTCTGGGAATGCGTTCGCGGATGAGGTGAATTTTTCTGGAGTATTGAGGCACGCCATTCCTTGTATCGTCAATGGTGGCGAGGAGCTTGTGGTGCCATTTCATGAGGTCAATGATAAAGACCTTTATCGTCAAAGAGATATTTCCGAAGTCTTTGAAATTACACTCTCTGAGTGCGAATTTTTACCTGATTTTTCATTTTCGATGTCATTTACGGGGATCAGTAACCCGAAAATTAAAGGCTCGTTACGAATTGATGGTGACCCCGGTGATCTGGGTTATGCCATCGTGTTAAGTAGCGATAATGGCAATGTGGATATTAATAGCCAATACCCTATCGTTGGAATGAATGGCAATAAATTCCCTAGCGTGATCCCACTTAAAGCTTCCATTTTGGGGGAAGAAGACGCAATCAAAAATAAAAGTATTAAACTCGGGGATTTTAGCGCCACCACTACTTTTAATATCTATTACGAATAACTCGGTTGTTAAGGATATTATGAAAAAACTTATTCTTATCTGTTTGTTAGCGATATCGTCCTTTCAATTTGCGCGGGCTGAATTTGCGGCGCAAGGTGAGCTTGTTACTGACCATGGCGCATGGATGGATACGCGATATATTTTACGTGGAGATTTACAGCACGATAATCGCCCGATGGCTGTTCAAACGACAGGTAGTTGCCCTTGCGATATAGAGTTAGGATCATGGGGAACCTATGCAGATGGTGGGTATGGTGCAGGTAGCTCACACATTGTTAACTTTGATACTCACTCAGTGAGATTAAGAGAACGAAGTTCATGGGATGAAAGCCCAGTTACGTTCAGTGAAGTGGCTAGAGCATTAGAAAAAGATAACGTTTTAAATAGGCAAATTCCGGGACGTTGGCAGTTTTATCCGAGAAGGCCTGGAGTTGGATATTGCTTCAATTTAGGTATTTTGTATCGACAAAAAATGCAGCGTGAGCAAACCGCAGATAACCCAATAATTCTCTGTTCACCGTTAGACCCTGCTATTACTAACTGTGATATTGAAGGTCCAGACTATATCGACCACGGCACATTATCCAATAGCTCGATGAATGGTCATACAGTGAGAGAAAACTTTACGATCAGCTGCACAAATCCAACGGATGTTAAAATTTCTGCTGTCGCAGGATTAGATAACGATAACTTCATTTTTATGGCTGATGGGCTAGAGTCTGAAATTAAAGTCAATGGTGCGCCATCAACTGTACTTTCGGTAGATTCGTTTGTGAAACAAACTTTTGATGTTTCCAGCACATTAAGAAAAACCAAAGATCTCGCTCCGGATGAGTATTCAGGTATTTTCCTGTTATCGGTTGAGCTCCCTTAGTATTCAAGCATAAAAGGCAATGGCAGGGTTTTGGTCAATACATCGAGACTAAAACTCTGCCATTTTTTGATCTGAACTCAGGTTATTTATACGTAGAAGCGCGAGAATATAGCCTTAGTCACCAGAGGGCATTTGAGTGAAAAACGGCATACAGTTACGTATCAAAGGAAAGGTTCAAGGGGTTGGATTCCGACCTTATGTTTGGCAACTCGCCCATCAATGTGCCTTGAACGGAGACGTCTGTAATGATGGCGAAGGTGTACTGGTTCGCCTACTAGAGACTGCGGATATTCCTTTATTTACCCAACTTTTATACCAACATTGCCCACCGCTTGCACATATTGAGTCTATTCAATCTCAGCCTTTTCAATGGGATGAGTTACCAGAAAAATTCACGATTCGCCACAGTGGCGCAGGACGTATGGATACTCAAGTTATCCCCGATGCTGCAACTTGCAAAGCCTGCCGCGACGAACTGTTTGACCCTGCGAACCGTCGCTATCATTACCCATTTGCAAACTGCACCCATTGCGGTCCCCGTTTTACGATTATTCGTCAAATGCCCTATGACCGACCCAATACCTCAATGGCGGCATTTCCTTTATGCCCTGAATGTCAGCAAGAATATGAAAACCCAGCAGACAGACGTTTTCATGCTCAGCCAAATGCTTGTGCAGCTTGTGGTCCAGAAATCCAACTGTGTGACAAGAATGGCAAGGTTCTAGCGGTTCACCATCAAGCCTTAGAACAAACGGCAGCGGATTTATTGAATGGCAAAATTGCTGCTATTAAAGGGCTTGGCGGTTTTCATCTTGCTTGTGATGCCACTCATTTCCATGCAGTTGAACAATTACGTCAACGCAAACACCGTCCCAGCAAACCTCTGGCGGTAATGATCCCGTCCATCGACTGGCTAAAAGCTCAAGGGGTTGATGTTACTGAAGGTTTACGTGCGTTACTTGAAAGTGCGGCGGCGCCGATAGTGCTTATTCACGGATGGGAAAATAGCGTATTAAGCGAAAATATTGCGCCACATTTGCGCGAAGTTGGAGTAATGCTACCCTCTAACCCGCTGCAACATTTGCTGATGGCGCAGGTGAATAAGCCATTAGTGATGACTTCTGGGAATGCATCGGGCAAACCCCCCGTACTCGCGGAACAAGCGGCTTTCACGGATTTAGCGAATATCGCAGATATTTGGCTGATGCATAATCGCGATATTGTTCAACGGGCGGATGACTCTTTAGTGCGTTACCATGCCGGAAAAGCGGAAATGTTACGCCGAGCCCGAGGTTATGTGCCAGATGCCATTGACCTTCCGGCGGGCTTTGAAAACTCACCGTCTATTTTGGCGCTAGGTGCGGATTTAAAAAATACCTTTTGTCTTCTTAGAGATAAAAGCGCGGTGATGAGCCAGCATTTAGGTGACTTAGACGATATCGATATTTACCAACAATATCAGCAATCCATTGCACTGTTTGAGTCGATTTATCGATTTAAACCTGAATATTTAGTCGGGGATATGCACCCCAACTATGTGAGCCACCGTTACGGTAATTCGTTAAGTGAGCAGCTGAATATCCCGATGATCCACGTTCAGCATCATCATGCCCATATTGCGGCGGTGATGGTGGAACATGGTATCCCGTTAGGTAATGAAAAAGTGATTGGTTTGGCATTAGATGGTCTCGGTTTCGGTGATGATAAGCGGCTGTGGGGCGGTGAGTGCTTACTTGTCGATTATGCCTCTAGCCAACACCTTGGCGGATTACCACCAGTTGCTATGCCGGGTGGGGATTTAGCGTCTCGCCAACCATGGCGTAATTTATTGGCTCATCTAGAAAAATTTGTGCCTGATTGGCAAGCGAAGCCCATTGCTTCGGAGCTTGCTCCTTTTGCTTATCCACTATTACAAAAAGCGATTGCTAAAAAGCTTAACTGTCCAAGCGCTTCGTCGGCCGGACGATTATTTGATGCTGTCGCAGCTGCGTTAGGGATCTGCCCTGCGCAAACCAGTTGGGAAGGCGAGGGTGCTTGTCAGCTAGAAGCGTTAGCATTGCAAAGCTCAGTTCAGCAGCATCCTGTCACAATGCCGGTGGTGGGTAATCAATTGGATCTAACCACTTTCTGGCATGAATGGCTGGCTTATGGTGCACCGAGAGCTGAACGTGCCCATGCTTTTCATCAAGCATTAGCGCAAGGATTTGCAGATTTAGCATTGCAACAAGCGAAATTGCACAACATTCAACACGTGGTGCTGTCTGGTGGTGTTCTGCACAACCAATTATTACGTCATTTACTAATAGCGAAATTGCAGCCTCTTGAGGTATTGCATGCTCGTCAATTACCGATGGGAGATGGTGGACTTGCATTGGGGCAAGTTGCGATCGCTGCCGCAATATTGAAGAAAAATAACCAAGAATAATAGTCAGGCTTTATTTGTTTTAATTAGATATATATTAATAAATACATTTAGCTTTATTTATTTTTGATATTCATTCGTATTTAATTTAATTTAATTTAATTTAATTTAATTGATATTAATTCTTATTTGTTTTTACCATAATGGTCATTATTGGAATAATTCGTTACTCGAAATTCGGTTAATTATACTTGTCTATAAAACCTTACGAGTGGTTTTTATTTTAACATCATGATATGACAACGTTTTGTTATCGTTTTTAACATTTTAACTCTCATTTTTTTAAACAAATTGAAAACAGCATGAAAAGTTAAATAATCTTTTAACTCGTCGCTGAATCGATTTTTCTATCATAAATTTAAAAAAGACCAAATTTCTTATTGGCTCTTGATGAAGATCAAGTGATTAAAAAGCGGTAGGACTAGGATCTCATTTATATTTACACATCAGGTAATTCTAATAAGGCCTCAGCTTATTAGGTGTAATTGGTGAAGCGATTTTGAATACAAATAATACCTAAATTCTTATTCACATTTCTAATATGTGGGGGATTTTATTTATTTTTTGAATGCAAAATCGTAAAGAAAAATAGCCTAATAAATAGGCTCTAAGCCACTCATAATAGGAAATAGAAATGGCAGGAGATAACTCTATTCTTTCTCCCCATGGCATTAATCGCCGTGACTTTATGAAGTTGTGTACAGCGCTTGCTGCGACAATGGGGTTAAGTGGAAAAGCCGCCGCTCAAATGGCTGATGCGGTGAGTGATCCAGAACGTCCACCCGTCATTTGGATTGGTGCTCAAGAGTGTACAGGATGCACAGAATCGTTGCTGTGTGCGACTCACCCAACCCTAGAAAATTTAATTCTCGATACCATTTCTCTCGAATATCACGAAGTTCTCTCTGCGGCTTTTGGTGAGCAAGTTGAAGAGAACAAGCATAATGCTATTGAAAAATATAAAGGTAAGTATGTTTTAGTGGTCGATGGTTCGATTCCACTGAAAGATGATGGCATCTACTGCATGGTGGCCGGAAAACCTATCGTTGAGCATATCCGAATGGCTGCTGAAGGTGCGGCTGCGATTATTGCTATCGGATCTTGCGCTTCTTGGGGCGGGGTTGCGGCAGCTGGGGATAACCCTACCGGCGCGGTTGGCTTAAATGAAGTTATCAAAGATAAAACCGTTATCAATATTCCAGGTTGTCCGCCAAACCCACATAACTTCTTAGCAACAGTTGCCCATCTGATCACCTATAACCGTCCACCAGCATTGGATAGCAAAAATCGTCCAATGTTCGCGTACGGTCGATTAATTCATGAACACTGTGAACGCCGTCCACACTTTGATGCGGGGCGCTTCGCAAAAGAGTTCGGTGATGCTGGTCACCGTGAAGGTTGGTGTTTATACCATTTAGGTTGTAAAGGGCCAGAAACTTACGGCAATTGTTCAACCTTGCAATTTTGCGACGTTGGCGGCGTGTGGCCAGTGGCTATCGGGCATCCATGCTACGGCTGTAATGAAGAAAATGTGGGCTTCCACAAAGGTATCCACCAATTAGCGAATGTGGAAAACCAAACACCACGTTCCGAAAAACCGGATTTGAATAACAAAGAAGGTGGACAAGTTTCTGCAACTGCCGTGGGCTTAATCGGTGGTGTGGTCGGTTTGGTGGCGGGTGTCAGTGTGATGGCTGTACGTGAGTTAGGGCGTCAAAAGCGTCAAAATGATACCAACTCACGGGGAGAATAACCGTGGATAGACGAAATTTCCTTAAGCTCTCAGCAGGGGGAGCGCTGCTTGCAAGCACCACTTCACCGAGCTTGGCGGGAGCGGAAAATAGACCGCCAATTCCGAATGCGTTGGGTATGTTGTATGACTCGACACTCTGTGTCGGTTGTCAGGCGTGCGTCACCAAGTGTCAGGATATTAACCATCCTGAGCGCAATCCTGTTGGGCCTCAAACATGGTCAAACAATGACAAACTGACGCCATACACCAACAACGTGATTCAAGTTTGGAGCGATGGCTCAGGCTTACATAAAGATCAGGAAAAAGACGGTTACGCCTACATTAAAAAACAGTGTATGCATTGTGTTGATCCTAACTGCGTCTCTGTTTGCCCTGTTTCTGCGCTCACCAAAGATCCGAAAACTGGCATCGTGCATTACGACCCAGATATCTGCACGGGTTGTCGTTATTGCATGGTGGGCTGTCCATTCAACATTCCTAAATATGCTTATGACGACAAATTTGGTGCAATTCATAAATGTGAACTGTGTAACCAAAAAGGCGTAGAGCGCTTAGATAAAGGCGGTTTACCGGGTTGTGTTGAAGTGTGCCCAACGGGAGCTGTGATTTTTGGTACCCGTGAAGAGCTTCTCGCTGAAGCGAAAAAACGTTTATCCCTGAAAGTGGGCGAAGAGTACGGCTTCCCTCGCCAAACAGTCCATCACAATGATCCGAATGTGATGCCAGCACCAAAATACCAGCAGCATATTTACGGTGAATTGGAAGGCGGTGGTACTCAGGTCATGGTGCTTTCTGGCGTGCCATATCAAAATCTGGGACTGCCAGAGTTAGACGAACTGGCAACGGGTGCACGTTCTGAGAATGTTCAGCACACCTTGTATAAAGGCATGGTTTTGCCTCTCGCGGCATTAGCGGGACTGAGTTTCTTAGTGTATCGCAATACCAAGAATCATGATTCTCATGACGATAAGTCTCATGACCATAAAACGCATGATGACCAAAATCATGACGACCAAAATCATGACGACCAAAATCATAAGGACAAGGGGGACGACGCTAATGGCAACGCATGATAAAGAGCAGCCGCTAGGTGGGCGTTTAGTCAGTTGGCCAGTGATTGTCTTCGGACCGTTTGTCATCCTGTGCCTGATTTTGATTGTAAAACGTTTAGTCTTTGGGCTGGGTTCAGTTTCTGATCTGAACGGTGGATACCCATGGGGGATCTGGATTGCCTTCGACTTACTGATTGGTACTGGTTTTGCTTGTGGTGGATGGGCACTAGCGTGGGCGGTGTATGTCTTTAACCGCGGTGAATATCATCCGTTAGTGCGTCCTGCACTGCTGGCAAGTCTGTTTGGTTATTCTCTCGGTGGTTTGTCCATCACCATCGACGTGGGTCGCTACTGGAACCTGCCTTACTTCTATATTCCAGGATACTTTAATACTAACTCCGTGCTGTTTGAAACCGCGGTGTGTATGACTATCTACATCGGTGTGATGGCGCTGGAGTTTGCCCCTGCAATTTGTGAACGTTTTAATTGGAAAGTGTCATTAAAACGCCTGAATAAAGTGATGTTTTTCATCATCGCATTGGGCGCGTTACTGCCAATGATGCACCAATCTTCCATGGGTTCACTGATGATTGCCGCAGGGCACAAGGTTCATCCGATTTGGCAAAGCTATGAAATGTTGCCGTTATTATCGCTACTGACCGCCTTCATTATGGGGTTCTCCATTGTGATTTTTGAAGGCTCCTTATTGCAGTCAGCGTTAAAAGGGCAAGGGGCTGATGAACGGCCTCTGTTTGTTAAGTTAACCAATATCCTTCAAGTATTCTTAGTACTGTTCTTGGTTTGCCGTTTCGGCGAACTGATTTACCGCGGCAAGATGCACTATGTGATGGCGATGGATTTCTACGCCATGATGTTCTGGATTGAGACTGCATTAATGGTGATCCCGCTGATTATCTTCCGTATGCCATCTCTGCGTACTGACTCAAGATGGTTATATATCAGTGGATTAAGCATGTTACTGGGTTCTGCGCTATGGCGTATGAGCTACTCACTGATCGCCTTCAATCCTGGCGGTGGATATGACTATTTCCCAACCGCAGAAGAGATATTAATTTCCATCGGTTTTGTGGCCATCGAGGTGTGCGCATACATCTTGTTAGTTCGCCTACTGCCGATTATTCCAGCAATAAAAAAATCTAATTCAAGTCCTTCTCAGGCCCGAGGTAAAGCATGAGCCAACGTATAACTATCGACCCGGTAACTCGTATCGAAGGTCACTTACGCATTGATTGCGAAATCGAAGATGGAAAAGTCACTAAAGCGTGGGCATCCGGCACCATGTGGCGTGGTATGGAAGAGATCGTAAAAGGGAAAGATGCCCGCGATGCATGGATGATCATGCAGCGTATTTGTGGGGTATGTACTACGGTTCACGGGATCATTTCTGTGCGTACTATTGAAAGCGCACTAAATCTTGAAGTGCCTGTTAACGCACAATATATCCGTAATATGATTTTGGCGGCGCACACTATCCAAGACCACATTGTGCACTTCTATCAATTATCTGCGCTGGACTGGGTAGACATTACTTCAGCACTGAAAGCTGACCCAAACAAAGCGGCGAATATGCTCAAAGGGGTCTCAACATGGTCGCTAAACAGCCCTGAAGAGTTCACCCGCGTTCAAAACAAAATTAAAGATCTAGTTGCCAGTGGTCAGTTAGGTATTTTTGCCAACGGCTATTGGGGTCACCCAGCGATGAAATTGTCGCCTGAAGTGAACTTAATTGCGGTGGCTCATTATCTGCAAGCATTGGAATGCCAGCGTGATGCTAACCGCATAGTGGCTCTGCTGGGTGGTAAAACACCGCATATTCAAAACTTAGCGGTGGGCGGTGTTGCTAACCCAATCAACCTTGATGGTCTTGGGGTGCTTAACCTTGAGCGCTTAATGTACGTGAAATCCTTTATTGACCGTTTAGGGGATTTTATCGAGCAAGTATACAAAATCGACGCGGCGGTGATTGCATCGGGTTATCCAGAATGGTTAGAAATGGGTAAAGGTGCCAAACACTATATGTGTGTGCCTGAAATGCCAATGGACAACAAAAATGGCAGCTTCTTGCTACCGGGTGGTTATCTGGAAAATGGGGATTTCAGTACTTATCGCCCAATCACTAGCCACACTGACGAATACCTGATTAACGGTATTAAAGAGAGCAGCAAGCACGCTTGGTACAAAGATAATGAGCCGCAAGCCCCTTGGGAAGGTACCACTATTCCTGACTACACTGGCTGGGAAGATGACGGTAAATACTCTTGGGTTAAAGCGCCAACTTTCTATGATAAAACCGTGGAAGTGGGCCCATTAGCTGACTTGCTATGCAAACTGGCAGCGAAACATGAACCAACTGAAAAACACTTTAATGATGTCGTCGGTTTATATCAAACCTTAACGGGTAACACGATCACCAAAGACCAACTCGAATCAACATTAGGTCGCATTATCGGTCGTACTGTTCGTTGCTGCGTATTAAACGAAACCCTGTCGATTCAATGGCAAGCACTGGTAGATAACATTGGTAAAGGCGATCACACCACTTTTATCAAGCCAAACTTCCCACAAGATACGGTGATCAAAGGGGTTGGCTTCGGTGAAGTCCCTCGCGGCCTGTTATCCCACTGGGTTGTCGTAAAAGACGGTAAAATCGAAAACTATCAAGCCGTTGTTCCATCCACATGGAACTCAGGCCCACGTAATTTCAATGATGAGCCGGGCCCTTATGAGCAAGCGCTTGTGGGAACTACGGTGGCTGATCCATCTAAACCATTGGAAGTCGTCAGAACGATCCATTCCTTCGACCCATGCATGTCTTGTGCTGTGCATATCGTCGATACAGAAGGCTCCGAAGTGACCAAGGTGAAGGTGCTGTAATGCGTATATTAGTCTTAGGTGTTGGTAATATTTTGCTGAGTGATGAAGGCATCGGCGTGCGCATTGTTGAAGCACTCGAAGAACGTTATCACTTACCAGAATGTGTTGAGGTATTGGATGGTGGAACGGCAGGTATGGAGCTGATTGGCGCCATGGCGGATCGTGACCATCTGATTATTGCGGATGTAGTGCTGTCGAGTCAGCAGCCTGGCAGCATTTTAGTTCTGCGCGATGCTGAAGTACCCGCGCTGTTTACCCGTAAAATCTCACCCCATCAGTTAGGGCTTTCCGATGTGTTATCGGCGTTGCACCTAACCGATGAGTTTCCAAAGCGTCTGACACTGGTGGGGATTGTGCCTGAATCGCTAGAACCGAATATCGGTTTAACGGCGACGGGGCAAGCTGCATTAGAGCCTGCACTGCAAAAAGTGATCGAAGTGCTACGCAGTGAAGGGTTAGAGATTATCGCAAAAGAAGAGTGTCTCCATGCCTAATGAATCCATGCCAAAAGAAATCCAAGGTTACTCTCAAAATCCGCAGCCTCTGGTTCAGGCTGCTTTTGAACGAGTTGCCCAGCAATCGATGCATGATTTGTCTTTCTTGCATCCGACGATGGGCATCTATGCCAGTGCATTTTCGTTATTTGAAAATCAATGGGTAGGGGCGGTTATCACCCCTTGGATGTTGAGTGCGATCATCTTGCCGGGTCCTGACCAATATTGGGAGCATCGTGTTGTTGGGGAGAAACTCGGTTTGATTCTCCCTTATGGCGAAATGACTTACACCGTTGGGGAACTGGAAGGACTAACTCAATATTTGGCGTGTTCATTAATGTCGCCATTAGACAGAAAGCTAACTGCAACGCAGGGTGAACATTTGGCTGATGACTGCGCGCGGATGTTGCTCTCTTTACCTGTGACAGATCCTAATGTCCCTAAATCACCGGAACGTCGTGCTGTGTTCGCTCGTTATCTGGGAGACCAATAATGCATGAAGTCTCTTTATGCCAAAGTGCTGTTGAGATCATTGAACAGCAAGTAAGACAGCATCAGGTGAAAAAGGTGACCGGCGTTTGGTTGGAAATTGGCGCGCTCTCCTGTATTGAAGAGAGCGCCCTTCGTTTTTGTTTTGATATCGCGTGCCGCGGAACTGTGGCACACGGTAGTCAATTGCATATCCTGTATCGTCCTGCTCAAGCATGGTGTTGGGATTGTAGTGAAAGTGTTGATGTTCACACTCACGACGCCGCTTGTCCTAAATGTCACGGTTTTAATCTTAAAGTTGAGAACGGTGACAGCCTGCGAATCAAAGAATTAGAAATCGAATAGATTTTTGATCTAAGAACCTTTTGTGTGATTTAGAGCGAAAATTGTGAATTGACCTTGCGGTGAATCAACCTATTTTTCTGATGTTGCACTAAGCTAACTTCATCACTCACTTATGGAGTAATCATTATGTGTAGTACTTGTGGCTGTGCTTCGGGAGAGCGCAGAATTGAAGGTGATGAGCACCAACATCACCATGATCATGACCACCACCATGGACATGATCACCATCATTCTCATGACCATGATCATCACCACGCTCAACATTCTCATGGGCATGACCATCATGACCACGACCATCATCACCATGACCACAGTCATGCGGAAGAACATAGTGGTAAAACGGTGATTATTCATCACCATTATTACCACCAAGGTGATGTGAACCACTACTATCAATCTGAGCCCGAAACCTGTGGCGTGAAGATTGAAAAACATAAGCATAAACATAAGCACGAGCATCCGCATTCCCATGAACATGCTCATGATCATAGCCATGAAGCGGAATCCACTTTTGCCCCCGCAGGTGACCACCATGACCTCGATTATGGTCAAGGTGAAGCGGGAACCCATGCGCCGGGTATCAGCCAAAAACGCATGTTACAAATTGAGATGGATGTTCTGGATAAAAACAACCATCTAGCCGAGCATAACCGCGAAGATTTTGCGGCAAAAAATATTTTAGCATTGAATCTCGTGTCGAGCCCTGGCTCCGGTAAAACTACCTTACTGACTGAGACCTTGTTGCGTCTGCGTGACAAATTGAACTGCGCAGTGATTGAAGGGGATCAGCAGACCACCAATGATGCTCAGCGTATTCGTGAAACGGGCGTACCTGCCATTCAGGTTAATACTGGTAAAGGCTGCCACTTAGATGCGCAAATGGTGCATGATGCGGTTGACCGTTTAGGTTTGGATGAGAACAGCCTGCTATTCATTGAAAACGTTGGGAACTTAGTCTGTCCGGCGAGTTTTGATCTGGGGGAACGTCATAAAGTTGCGGTGCTGTCTGTCACTGAAGGTGAAGACAAACCCTTAAAATACCCGCATATGTTTGCGGCATCAGACATTATGATCCTCAATAAAATCGACTTGCTGCCGTACCTGCATTTTGATGTCGAAGCATGCATTGCCAATGCAAAACGGGTGAATCCGAATATCCAAGTGATTAAAGTCTCTGCCACTAGCGGTGAAGGGATGGATGCTTGGTTAGCATGGCTGGAGACTCAGCTATGTGCTTAGGAATACCGGGTAAAATCGTTGCGGTGGGCGAAGATGTCCACCAATTGGCGCAAGTTGACGTCTGTGGAGTAAAACGCGACGTGAATATTGGGCTAATTTGTGAAGGTGACACGGCGGATCTGCTAGGTCAATGGGTCTTGGTACACGTTGGCTTTGCAATGAGTGTGATTAACGAAGAAGAGGCTCAAGCCACCCTTGATGCGCTAACGGCGATGAGCCAGTTAGACCATGAAGTGGGGGACTTTACAGGGCTAAATTCGGGAGCAACAGATGCAGTACGTCGATGAGTTTCGCGACCCTGCCTTGGCAAAAGCCTTATTGGCGCATATCCGCAAGCGTATTGCGGATATCCCAAGAGCCAAGCAGCGCCCATTGCAGTTAATGGAAGTGTGCGGTGGTCACACCCACGCTATCTTTAAGTTTGGTATCGACCAGCTTCTTCCTCCTGAAATTGAATTTGTGCACGGACCAGGTTGCCCTGTCTGTGTACTGCCGATGGGACGAATTGATGGCTGCATTGAAATTGCTGAACGTCCTGAAGTGATTTTCTGCACCTATGGCGATGCGATGCGTGTGCCGGGTAAAAATGGCTCTTTACTGGACGCGAAACGCCGCGGGGCGGATGTGCGGATCGTTTATTCACCTTTAGACGCGTTAAATCTTGCCCAGCAACACCCTGAACGTGAAGTGGTGTTTTTCGGTTTGGGGTTTGAAACCACCATGCCGAGTACCGCACTGACACTACAACAAGCGCGTTTACGCCAAGTGAAAAACTTTTCGGTATTTTGCCAACATATCACTATTATCCCAACCCTTCGTAGCCTGCTTGAACAGCCTGATGTGCGAATTGATGGCTTCCTTGCGCCGGGGCACGTCAGTATGGTGATTGGGGCTCATCCTTATCAATTTATTACCCAAGAATTCCATAAACCGCTGGTAGTTACAGGGTTTGAACCCCTCGATATTTTGCAATCTCTTGCCATGCTGGTGGATCAAATTGCGGATGGTCGCTGTGAGGTAGAAAACCAATATAAGCGCATTGTGGCGGATGAAGGCAACTTGCTGGCACTGAAAGCCTTGGATGATGTGTTTGAACTGAAAGCCACCAGTGAGTGGCGCGGATTAGGCGAAATTGCGGGTTCAGGTGTGCAGTTAACTCTTGATTACCAAACCTTTGATGCGGAGCTGCGTTTTAATATCCAGCCTCATCAAGTGTCGGATGACCCTCAAGCACGTTGTGGTGATGTGCTTACGGGGCGCTGTAAACCAAATGAATGCCCGCTGTTTGGGCAACGTTGCACACCACAAACGGCATTTGGCGCGTTGATGGTCTCTTCTGAAGGAGCCTGCGCCGCGTATTACCAATATCGTCGGGAGGCGTAAAATGAGCTCGGATTCTAAAAACGTGGTTACTATGGCTCATGGTAGCGGTGGCCTAGCCATGCAGCAGTTGATTGAACAGCTGTTTTTACAGGCTTTTGCTAACCAAGCTCTCGATGAACGTGAAGACCAAGCGCGCCTTTCTCTCGCAGACATGACGGCATTAGGCGATCGTTTAGCATTCAGTACCGATAGCTACGTGATTGACCCTATTTTTTTCCCCGGTGGCAATATTGGGAAACTGGCGGTTTGCGGTACGGTGAATGACGTAGCGGTTAGCGGTGCTGTTCCAAAATACCTCTCTTGCGGTTTTATCCTTGAAGAAGGTCTACCACTGTCAGATTTGCAAACCATTGTGGAATCCATGGCGGCAACCGCTAAAGCGGCGGGAGTGCAGATCGTGACAGGGGATACCAAGGTTGTACAGCGTGGCGCGGCGGATAAAGTGTTTATCAATACGGCAGGCATTGGTGTGATCCCAACCGAAATTCATTGGGGCGCTCAGCAAATTCAAGTGGGAGATAAAGTGATTGTCAGTGGAACACTGGGCGATCATGGTGCGACCATTTTAAACTTGCGTGAACAGCTCGGTTTAGAAGGGCAACTCAGCAGTGATTGTGCGGTTTTAACCCCGATTATTGAGCCTCTACGTGATATTGACGGCGTTCGTGCACTCCGTGATGCCACTCGTGGTGGTGTGAATGCCATTTTGCATGAGTTTGCGCAGGTCAGTGGCTGCGGTATTTCCATCAACGAAGGGGATTTACCCGTTTCTTCTGCCGTTCGTGGCGTATGCGAATTATTAGGCCTAGAACCGCTTAATTTTGCCAACGAAGGCAAATTAGTGATTGTGGTGAAACCTGAAGCTGAACAGCAAGTTTTAGCCGCACTACATCAACATCCATTAGGCGTTAATGCCAAAACCATTGGCAGTGTGACAGAAAATAAACAGGTGAAGCTGGTGGGCATTTTTGGTGCTTCCCGACTTTTAGATTTGCCACATAGCGAGCCATTACCTCGAATTTGTTAGTTATTTGTACCCTAAAAACGGTACCTGAAAACGGTACCGAAATGAAAAAATCACCGATTAGAGGGATATATGATTAAAAAATTAGCGGTTGCCATGTGTTTAATGGGATTAACCCTGCAAGCACAAGCGGCTGAGCCCGCATCATCGACACACACTTTACGACTTGCCATTGGCGCAGAACCCACAGAAGGTTTTGACCCAATGTTGGGTTGGAGTCACGGCAGTTATTTGCTCCTGCATAGCCCACTCTTAAAGCAAAAAGCAGATCTGTCTTGGCACAGTTATATGCTCGAAAGCTACACGCATAATGCAGATGGTAAAGAGTGGATACTGACCTTGAAAAAGGATCTGAAATTCTCGGATGGCTCATCGTTAACGGCAAAAGATGTGGTATTCAGCTACAACAATGCGGCGGCGAGCGGCGGTAAAGTGGATATGGGTAACTTCGCGAAAGCAGAAGAAATCGACCCGCTGACCGTTAAAATCACGTTATCCTCTCCGCAAAGTACGTTTATCAATGTGTTGGGATCGTTAGGGATCGTCTCTGCGGATAAGTATGATGCAAAAACGTATGCTCATAACCCGATTGGGGCAGGTCCATACCGTTT
Organism: Providencia sp. PROV202; assembly: GCF_028479565.1. Taxonomy (NCBI): domain Bacteria; kingdom Pseudomonadati; phylum Pseudomonadota; class Gammaproteobacteria; order Enterobacterales; family Morganellaceae; genus Providencia; species Providencia sp. PROV202. The sequence continues at coordinate 138,161 of NZ_JAMPNV010000014.1, forward strand.
AGTGGCTTTCCAACCGGGTCAACAACTGATTGTTGAGCAAAACCCATACTATGCCGGCCCTAAAAATGATTACGGCAAAATGGTGTTTGTGTTCCTTGATGAAGATGCCGCATTTGCTGCTGCACAGAGTGCTCAGCTTGAGGTTGTACGCATTCCACCAGCAGTGGCAAGCAACGCCAATAATGTCCCTAATATGAAGCTGATTGAACGTTACAGCGTGGAAAACCGTGGGATCTCCTTCCCTATTCCACCTGCTGGCGAAAAAGATGCGCAGGGTAACCCAATCGGTAACGACATCACCTCCGATGTGGCTATTCGTAAAGCCATTAACTATGCATTAGACCGCAAGCTGTTGGCAGAATCTGTTCTTGAAGGCTTTGCTGTTCCGGCTTATACCGGTGTCGCTGGGTTACCTTGGAATAACCCTAAATCGTCATTCAAAGATGGGGATTTAGACAAAGCGAAAGCGATTTTGGAAGAGGCCGGCTGGAAGCTGAATAAAGACGGCTTGAGAGAGAAAAATGGTAAAGTGGCGAAACTCACTCTGTGGTACGCCAGTGGGGACACAACTCGCCGCGATTTAGCTCAAGCGATCCGCTCAAGCTTAAAACCGCTCGGTATTGAAATGGATTTGAAATCAGGCAGTTGGGAAACGGTTGAATTGCATATGCATGCCAATCCGACCCTGTTTGGTTGGGGCAGCCTCGACCCAATGGAGTTAGTCCATAACTACAGCAGCAAAGCCGCGGGTGTCGGCTTCTACAATGCGGGTTACTATAAAAACCCAGCGGTGGATGAAATTATCGAAGAAGCGCTACGCCAACCAGACCAAGATGCCGCTATCCCGTTATGGCAACAAGTGGACTGGAACGGCAAAGTGGGTGTGGGCATCCAAGGGGATGCGGCATGGGCTTGGTTGATGAATGTTCAGCATATTTACTTATCAAATCAATGTGTTGATTTAGGTAAAAGCGCCCCCGAAATTCACGGATCCTGGTCTGTGTTGAATAACGTCGATGAATGGAAGTGGACTTGTAAGTAATGCGAACGACCTTTGGGCTTTTATTGCGATTTATCTGCTTATTAACGGTAACCGCGCTGGGGATTTTTATCCTGCTAAGTTACTCGCCGATTGATCCGATCAAAGCCTATATTGGTAACGACTTGATGCATGTGCCCCCTGAGCAATACCCGCTGATTGCGGCGCGTTGGGGGCTTGATCAACCGCTCTGGATGCAGTTCTGGCGCTGGTTTTCACAAATGCTTCAAGGGGATTTGGGGTATTCGATGCTATATAATACCCCTGTTTTACAAGTGATTTCTGACCGTATTGTTCCTTCACTGGCATTGCTCGGCAGTGCGTGGGTATTTTCCGGTGTGGTCGGGTTTGGGCTTGGGTTAGTCGCTGGGCGCTACCTAAACCGCTGGCCTGACAAAGTTATTTCGGCATTTTGTTATCTACTCGCCTCAATCCCTGTCTTTTGGATAGGTTTATTGCTGCTTTCCCTGTTTGCGGTTTCCTTAAAATGGGCACCAATTTGCTGTGCATGGCCGATTGGCCTCGATGAACAGACCGCCACATTTTCACAAAAAATTCAGCATTTAATTTTACCGGTCATTGCCCTTGGCATGTTGGGCGTGGGCACCATTGCCTTACATACCCGCGCAAAAGTGGCTGAAGTGATGAACAGCGAGTTTATTCATTATGCACAAGCGCAAGGGGATAAAGGCTGGTCAATGATGGGCTTCCATGTGCTTAAACATGCTATCACACCTGCGATTTGCTTGCAGTTTGCCTCTGTTGGCGAGCTTTTTAGTGGCGCATTATTAGCAGAGAAAGTGTTTGCGTACCCAGGGTTAGGACAAGCCACTATTGATGCAGGCTTACGTGGAGATGTGCCATTGTTAATGGGGATTGTGATGCTCTGCGCCGTACTGATTTTCTTCAGTAATACAATGGCAGATTTGCTATTAAAACGGGTGAATAAGGGAGTGATAAGAGAATCATGACTTATAATCCGAATCGCGCTCTGATCAAACTACTCCTTTCATTAAGTTGCCTGATTTTATTAGGTAGCTACGCCTTTTGGCTGCTCTCTTCTGATATTGAAATGAGCTTGCTTGATAGGCGACAAGCGCCGTCATTGTTGCATTTATTTGGAACAGACAATTTAGGGCGCGATTTATTTGAACGTACATTTCAAGGGCTAGCCACCAGTTTACAAATTGGTTTAACCGCCTCGATCACCAGTGGCATTATCGCCTTGGTGATGGCGGGGTTATCTTCGCTCAATAAAAGCATGGATTATGTCGTGCGCGGCATTATTGACGCGTTACTCGCTCTACCACATTTACTGTTATTGGTACTGATTTGCTTTACGCTAGGCGGCGGGAAAATGGGCGTGATTTGGGCGGTAGCATTAACCCATTGGCCTAAATTAACGCTGATTCTACGTTCTGAACTGCTGCGGGTTCAGCAAACGGATTACATTATGTTATCCCATCGTATTGGCAACAGCGCATTTGAGCGTTTACGCTACCATTACTTACCGATGTTACTTCCTCAATGGATGGTCGGGACATTATTAATGTTTCCGCACTCCGTGTTACACAGTGCCGCATTAAGTTTCCTCGGGTTTGGGTTAGCACCCCATGAGCCATCGCTGGGTATTTTGCTTTCTGAAGCGTTACGTTACTTGAGCACCGGTGCGTGGTGGATGGTGGTTTTCCCCGGTGCGGCATTGATGGGGTTAGTTCTGCTATTTGACCAATTTGCGAAATCGGCTCAACAATTGTGGTTAAGGGGAGCAACATGCTGAAATTTGAAAATCTGACCATTGATGTGGCGCAATATCGTTGGTTGGGTAAAAAGCAATGGTCTCCATTACTGCAAGATATTTCGCTAGATATTCAACCTGGTGAAATGGTGGCGCTGATTGGCGGTAGTGGTGAAGGTAAAAGTTTATTACTACAAAGCGCATTAGGATTATTGCCAGACAATATGCGCTGTAAAGGGAATATCGAACTGAATGGTCAAGCCCTGACAGAGAAAACCAAATCCCAGTATCGTGGGAATTCGTTGTGTTACGTGCCTCAAGGTGTGAGCGCATTAAATCCATTAATTCAGATTGGTCCTCAGCTAGAACGCGCCGCGGTACTCAGCGGGAAGCATATAAAAATGCACGATGTGGCACGACATCTACAAGAATACAGTTTGCAATCGAGCCTTGTGAATCACTACCCAAGCCAGCTCTCAGGGGGAATGGCTAAAAGGGTACTGGCGAGCAGCGCCACGCTTTCTCGCGCGGAATATATTCTCGCTGATGAGATCTCTTCATGGCTGGATGACGAACATGCGGTGCAATTGCTCGATAATATTAAATCTCTGTGTCGCGATGGTCGCGGAGTGTTATGGGTGACTCATGACCTTTCTATGGCGGTGCGTTTCGCCGATCGCGTGGCACTACTGCGTAATGGTGCGCTTGAAGAAGTACTGAGTAGTCAAAAACTCAAACAAGGTGGTGGCGGACAATGGATCCAATCTCTATGGAATGCTCTGCCGGAACATCAATTTATGATGTTGGATGAATGGAGGTAGCCAGATGCTAGAGATTCAAAATCTGCGTATTGAGCAAGCGGGTAGGATATTGTGGGATAACCTGAATTTGTCATTGGCAGACAATGAACGACTTGGTATTTCCGCTCCCAGTGGATTTGGAAAAACGACGCTGGGACGTGTACTCGGTCAGTGGCAAAAGCCCACTGATGGACAAGTTTTATTGAATGGTGAGATTGTTCCTCACCGCGGTTATTGCCCAATCCAGCTAGTACCGCAACACCCAGAAAAAAGCTTTAATCCTTATCGTACCGTGGGTTCCAGTGTACGCGATGCGTGGGAACCGGATGCCCAATGGTTAGATTGGTTATCGATAAAACCTCAATGGCTAGAAAGGCGCCCAAGTGAATTATCGGGTGGAGAGTTAGCTCGTATTGCGCTGCTTCGAGCCCTCGATCCCCGCACACAAGTGTTGATCGCTGATGAGATCACGGCTCAATTAGACGCTCATCTTCAAAAGGAAGTGTGGCAGCATTTGATCTGTATTTCACAGCAACGCCCCCTCGCGATGATTATTTTTAGCCACAATAAAGCGCTGCTGGAAAAAGTGTGTACCTCTGTCTTGAGCGTAGTATAAGACATCACTTACGCGATATTCATTAAGTCCCCTACTTGACTTTTACCTTTTTGCCATGATAATTGTTTTTAGTCCTAGGACTTAGGACGAATGGTCGGAGGGAACATGAAAAGTCAAGATATTTTACTTCTCCTCAAAATCATATCTATGCATATTGAGATAAATGGGAAGAATACGGATAGCGATATTGTTGAGTTATCTAATCATAATGGTGGCTGGTGGGAGGCGTTTAGTGAGGGAGGCTCTATTACGGACGTAGGGGGAGTTTCTGCTAATAATTTCAATGATGATGCTCTTATTTCCTCAATATCCTCGGCCGAACATGAAAATTGGAAAGAGAAGGGATTAAGACCTAGCTACACAGTAGAAAATGATATTCAAAATCGTTTTACAGTTAGAAATCTTGAGTTATATACAGGAATTAGCAAGTCTCAGATTAGCTTAAGTTTAAATCGTATGTATGACGTGGGGTTAGCAAAACCAGATAGAGCTTTAGGGATCCCTAAAGTGAATATAAAAGGGCTGTTAGAGTTTATTGCATATGGCATTAAATATGTATTCCCTGCTAAAGAAGGTGCTTTGTCTCGAGGGATTACAACCTCTATTGCTGCACCTGCGCTTAAAGGATCACTAATGTCATCAGGAGAGATCCCGCCAGTGTGGGCTGACCCTAGAGGAAAAACGAAAGGGGTTATGATTACTCCACTTCACCCGAACATCTTCCAAGCGATACAAAATGATAATCGCTTATATGCGATGTTAGCATTAGTTGATGCTATAAGAATTGGGCGACCAAGGGAACATAACCTAGCTTTAGAAAAGCTAGAAATTATTTTTCAGGGGGTCAAATGAGTACAATTAATTTGCAAAAAGAGATGCTTTTAACGGTGGCAAAAGCATTAGGAAATGAGTTGTTGCAGCAAGTGACGTTTGTTGGAGGATGTACAACTGGGTTATTTGTTACAGATGAATTTACGAAGGAGCAAGTCCGGTATACGGATGATGTTGATTTAATCGTTAATATTATGGGGTATGCAAAATTTGCTCAGTTACAAGAGACACTAAGGTATAAAGGATTCAAAGAGGATCCAACCGAAGACGTAATATGCCGAATGTTATTAGGTGAATTAAAAGTTGATTTTATGCCAATAGATGAACAAGCATTAGGATTTAGTAATTCTTGGTATAAAAAAGCAGCTGAAACAGCATTAGACTACACACTGGAAAGCGATATTGTTATAAAACTAATTCGTCCAGAATACTTTATTGCGACTAAATTAGAAGCTTATTTGGGCAGGGGGAATGGGGATTTACTGAGTAGTCATGATATTGAAGATATTTTGAATCTCTTTGATGGAAGAGAAAGTATTGTAGTTGATATTTCACATGCTGATACTGAACTAAAAAATTATATCTCAGAAGAATTGTCAAAATTAATTGAGGAATATGATTTTGAAATGGTTGTACAGAGTGCTACCCAAGGTGATCGCTTGAGAGAAGATATTATCTACAGCAGGTTAAATGAATGCATAAATTAATACAGAATAATAAATTTTCATGGAGATTTCATTCTGTTACTGGTCAGGATAGAGCGTGTAATAAAGATGTTTTTACTCTTATTATCAGAGATAAAATAACTCTTATTATCGCTTTTGATATATCTACCTCATCGCCAGCTCAGCCTGAAATGGCAGCTTTCTTCTCTAAAATACTTTCAAAAGAAATAGACTCTTTAACCACATACAGCAGTAAGATTATTCATGACTGTATTCAATTGGCATTTAAACAAACGAAAAAACAGTATCGAATTGGAAAAGCAAGTATTTTAATATTTGCCAAGTTTGAACAAGCTCTTTTTTGCTTCCATGCTGGAGACGTTAGGTTAGGAATATATAATAAAAATGAGGCTATTTATTGGATTACAAATGTTCATACGGGAGCTAACCCATTTGGGGAATTTTTTAATAACCAAATGCTTCAAGATGAAAGAAGAAAAATAGTTACTCGAAACTTTAATTTACAGCGAAATTTGATATTAGATTGTCTGGAGAATATTGAACTATTTGAAGGACAGATAGTAATTGCGAGTGATGGTTTTTGGGCGGAATGTACACATGAACAACAGCAAAGTGTTTTATCAGGTGATTCATGTTTAGTGAAAGATGATATGACGTTGCTAGTTTTCGAATGGAATAGAGACAATAAATTACCGAATAATGTAGATAATTTAACCTTGCTCTAAATCTAAAATTTATTGAATATTTCCCACCAAAAACTCAATAAATGCCCGTGTTTTGGCGGGGAGATTTTGGGTGTTCGGGTAGAGCAGCTGAATATTTTGTTTGGGGAGCTCAAGGTCTGGAAGTAAACGGATTAAGCGGTGAGAGTTTAGATCCTCTTCAACTAGCCATGCGGGACAAATAGCGGCACCGAGTGATGCTAATGCTAGCTGGCGGATAGTTTCTGCGGAATTAGACTCATACTGGCTATTTAATAGGGGCAACCCAAACTTTTCACCATGGCGATTTTGTAGAATATATTGGTTATCTTGCAAATTCAGTAGTGAATGTGTGACCCATGGAATATGCGCTAAGTCCTCGATATTTTTAATAGAATATTGATTGGTAAACTGGGGGGTGGCGACCAAATAAATTGCATATTCTCCGAGCTTACGGGATTTTAATGATGAATTTTTTAAATTCCCTAATCGAATCGCAATATCCAGCTTTTCAGCTAATAAATCATCAAAAGAAGAGTTGAAGCTGTATTGTAGACGCAGTTGAGGGTATTGCCGGCAAAATGCTGGGAGCAAAGGTAAAATGTAACGCTGGCCAAATTCATTGGTTGAAGAGAAACGTAATGTGCCAGTTATGTTGGTTGCTAAATTTTGGCTTCTCTCAAAGGCTTCCTCTATCTGTAATTGAATCCGTTTAAAATCATCGTAGAAATATTTTCCCACCTCAGTGAGCGCAATATTGCGGGTATTTCGCACCAATAAGCTGACATTTAAGCTTTTTTCGAGCTGTTTAACATCAATACTGACCATCGAACGGCTTAGCTCTAAGACTTCTGCGGCTTTGGTAAATGAACCAGAATCGACAACTTGAAGAAAGCTGGTAATTTGCTTGAGATTTTTTTGCATAATCCACTCGATTGTTTGATTTTGTTAAACAATGATTTTACTTCCTTTGCATCGACAGGAGAAGGGGTGCACTCTACTCTTTGCGACCGGAGGTAGCTATGTCATACCGTTATCAAATCGCTACAGTATTTCTTCTCGGCTTTTTCATTGATTGTATTAACATTTTTATGTCTGCCATTGCATTGCCAGACATCGCTTCGGCATTTTCGGCGAGCCAGTCGATGGTCTCTTGGGTGGCGAATGCCTATATTTTAGGGCTCGTGCTCATTATGCCAGTTAGCCTGTGGTTAGCGGGTCGTTTAGGGGAGCGCAAGTTACTGGCTTATTCGATGCTGCTATTTTCCCTTTCCGTTGGGCTATGTGGATTTAGTGATTCTATTTATAGTTTGATTTTCTGGCGCTTTATTCAGGGAATTGCAGGGGGATTACTAATTCCTGTTGGGCAGGCTTTAGTATTTGCTCTATTTCCTAATCAAGAACGCCAAAAGATATCGACGATGATTATGACGGTTGCTTTAATTGCCCCAGCATTTTCTCCGGCAATTGGTGGCATGATTATCGATTCTCTTTCTTGGCGATGGGTATTCTTTGCTAATCTTCCGTTTTCATTGCTGGCGGCACTGTTGGCTTGGGGCTGGGTAAAATCCAGTGAAAAACAGGTACGAGAAAAGCCTGATATTATTGGTTTGCTGTTAGTCAGTTTCAGTTTACTGAGCTTATTGATGTCATTCTCTCTTTATAATGATTATCAAAGTTTAGCTCTCGGATTATTGAGTTTTGCGCTTTCTGCCGCTTTGCTGATTGTTTATTTACAGTACGCAAAGAAATACCGAGCACCGATTTTAAACCTGCAATTACTCAAAAATTATAATTTACGGAATGGTTTTATTGTTTATTACGCGGTACCGGGAATTTTTACGGGCGTTAATTTACTGAATATTTTTAATCTACAAAACAATATCGGATTTAATGCACAACAAACGGGCATGTTTATGTTGGTGTATGCGGCGGGTGCTCTGATTTCCATGGTAACTGGCGGCTATTTTTATCATCGTCTGGGTAAGCGAAGCCTATTTATTACAGGTATCGTTGTGCACAGCCTTGGGATCTTAACCTTGTTTTGGGTCGATAACCAAAGCCAATTAGGGCTATTGATTATGGCTTATTTATTAATGGGAACAGGCGGTGGGATCAGTGCGAATACGGCGCAAATTAGTGCATTACTAGACTTTAAAGATAAGGATTTATTGCAAGGTAGTGTGTTGTGGAATATTAACCGCCAGGTGGCCTTTAGTGTGGGGACGGTGGTATTAATTTCCCTCTTTAACCTTATTTCATTTTCATCAGAGTTAGTTCGTTATCAATATACGTTTTTCATTGCAGCTATTCTGGGGCTGCTATCGTTAATTTCAGTCATTAGGGGAAAATAGATGGATTCTAAAATGTCGCTGGCAATACAAAGTGTGATTGATTTACATGTGGCTATTGAGGATGTATTTACAGGGCGCAATCAGGGAGAGAGTTTGCCGCTTTTACTGAATAGCTTTGATCCGGATTTTAAAATGATCACCATTCAAGGGCAGGGGATCACCCACAAAGATGTCACTGCGCTGTTTAGTCAACATGTTGGCAAGAAGCCTAATTTAACCATCACAACTCAGCAGATAGTGCCAATTCAGCAATTAGGCAATGACTGCTGGGTACAATACCAAGAGTTGCAGACCAATGATGGCGTTTCGACGTTACGAATTTCAACCGCGTGTATTCATGTTGAAAATGAAAAATACGCTTGGAAATATCTGCATGAAACACCGGTGAAATAGACCAAGTTTAAAAAAATAGTGACTTAGTGGAACATGAAACGGCCAATAGGCCGTTTTTTTATAGTTAGGTAACAAAGAATTCTTCGTTTTAATTACAAATGATTTCTATTCTCAATATCGATTGACCGTCGGTCAGTTGCGATCTAACATACGGTAAAGATCGAATATGGGAATAAGAGAATGAAACGAATTTTTCTGATTATTGCAGTGTGTTTGGGAACGTTTATGGCGACGCTCGATATCAGTATTGTGAATGTCGCACTCCCAGCAATAGGGCAAGAACTCTCCACAAATTTATCGATGTTACAATGGGTTATCGATGCATATGCGTTGTGCTTATCAGCATTGATCCTCTCCGTCGGACCGCTAAGCGATCGTTATGGGCGTAAGAAAGTGTGGCTGGTTGGGATCGCAATTTTTACGTTAGGGTCGTTAATCTGTGCGTTCGCCTCAAATATTCAGTGGTTGCTATTTGGAAGAGCTGTTCAAGGCATTGCCGCCGCGGCGCTGATCCCTGGGGCGTTATCCATTATTACTCAAGCATTTAGTAATGATATCGAGCGAATTAAAGTGATTGGTATCTGGTCAGCAGTTAGTGCGTTATCACTGATTATTGGCCCTATTTTAGGCGGCTTTTTGGTGGATACCTTTGATTGGACAACCATTTTTATCATCAATATTCCGATTGGCTTGTTGACTTTGGTATTGGGTGGACTCGGGATCACGGAAAGTGCCGATCCAGATAAGGCGGCATTAGATCCGGTTGGTCAGTTGTTGAGTATTGTTGCTCTTGGTGGGATCACTTATGGGTTAATTGAAGCCGGGGATCTCGGTTGGGATAGCCCATGGACTCTGGGAAGTTTAGCGCTTGGCGCTGTGGCATTATTGAGTTTTGTTGCCGTAGAGCTGAAGGTGGCTCGCCCCTTATTACCGTTGTATCTATTCAAGAAAAATCCTGATTTTTTTCAATACAATATGGCATCATTTGCCCTCGGGTTTGCTACCTACAGTAATGTGTTTTTTATCGCGCTGTTCTTACAGAAAGGGCAAGGTTGGGGGGCGTTTGAAGCAGGCTTACGGATGGCGCCAGAATTTATCGCAATGGCGTTGTTTTCATTCGGTTTCGGTCTGCTTTCTCGGCGATACAGTGTCCGTAATATTATGATTATTGGTTTTCTGCTGATAGCTCTGTCGTCCATGCTTTTAACACGAGTTAATGCTGATACCGACTATTTCCCTATTGCGGCCACGTTATTTATTTTGGGGGCGGGCATGGGAATGGCAACACCGGCAATAGGCGCATTGGTGATGTCGAGTGTAGAAAAAGCCTATTCAGGGATGGCATCTGCGGTGATGAACGCATTGAGACAAACAGGTATGACTCTGGGGATCGCCTTACTGGGTACGCTAATGACTCATCGAGCCGTTGATTTATTGCTGAGTAATCAAAAGGTTAATTTACATCTTTCTGATGAGCAGATTGTCGAATTAGTGAATCATCATGGTTTTTTTTCGTCGACGATAATTGAGCAAGCAACCCGTTCAGCCTTTGTTTCGGGTTTTAATTTAGCGATGTTTGGTGGAGCATTAGCCATTTTGCTTTCATTAGCGTTAATGTTTAAACGCTAGCAAAAATTGAGAGTGAGTGACCGATAAAAAAACACCTGCCGAAGCAGGTGTTTAATTTTGTAGATTTGAAGACGTTTACGGCTTATTCGTCTAAGAAGCTGCGCAGAACTTCTGAGCGGCTTGGGTGACGTAATTTACGCAGCGCTTTCGCTTCAATCTGACGGATACGCTCACGGGTAACATCAAACTGTTTGCCCACTTCCTCTAAGGTGTGGTCAGTGTTCATGTCGATACCAAAACGCATACGCAGGACTTTTGCTTCACGTGCGGTTAAGCCAGCCAGAACCTCATGAGTTGCCGAACGTAAGCTTTCTGACGTTGCAGAATCTAATGGTAACTCTAATGTGGTATCTTCAATGAAATCGCCTAAATGTGAATCTTCATCATCACCAATTGGCGTTTCCATGGAGATTGGCTCTTTCGCAATCTTCAGTACTTTACGGATTTTATCTTCCGGCATTAGCATGCGTTCTGCCAGTTCTTCTGGCGATGGCTCACGGCCCATCTCTTGCAGCATTTGACGAGAGATACGGTTCAGTTTGTTGATAGTCTCAATCATGTGAACCGGAATACGGATTGTACGTGCTTGGTCAGCGATAGAACGGGTAATAGCCTGACGGATCCACCATGTTGCATAAGTTGAGAACTTATAACCACGACGGTATTCAAACTTATCAACCGCTTTCATCAGACCGATGTTACCTTCTTGAATCAAATCAAGGAACTGCAGACCACGGTTGGTGTATTTCTTTGCGATAGAAATAACCAGACGTAAGTTTGCTTCAACCATCTCTTTCTTCGCACGACGAGCCTTAGCTTCACCGATAGACATACGACGGTTGATATCTTTAACCTGTTCGATTGTCAGGCCAGTTTCTTCTTCGATTTGACGCAGTCTTTGCAGACAACGCAGAACTTCCTCTTCCACTTCCAGCAGTTTTTCAGACCACGGCTTGTTCATCGCTTTTGCTGCGGTTAACCAAGTTTCGCTGGTTTCATTGCCACTGAATAAGGTGATGAAGTTCTTCTTAGGCATTTTGCACTGCTCAACACACAGTTTCATGATGGTACGTTCTTGCATACGAACGCGGTCCATCATTTCACGCATGTTGTTGACCAGATAGTCAAACTGCTTAGGTACTAAACGGAACTCTTTGAAAACTTCGGATAATTGCTCGATAGCAGCCGCCGTTTTCGCATCGCTACGACCATATTGCTTAATATGGGTGCGAGTTTTTTCATATTGTTCGCGAAGATCAGAGAATTTCTGACGCGCTAACTCAGGATCGATGCTGTTATCGTCATCGCTATCGCTGTCATCGCCGTCTTCATCTTCTTCGTCTTCGTCGTCTTTATCTAACTCTTCTTGTGGAAGTTCAGAACCTACGTGGGTTGCTGTAGGGGCTAAATCTTCTTCCGCATTTGGGTCAACGAACCCAGTGATGAGATCAGATAAGCGGCTTTCGCCAGCTTCGACGCGGTCATACTGTTCAAGTAAGTAGGTGATAGCCTCAGGATATTCAGCAACAGAGCACTGAACCTGATTAATACCATCTTCGATACGTTTTGCGATGTCGATCTCACCTTCACGGGTAAGAAGTTCGACAGTCCCCATTTCACGCATATACATGCGCACTGGGTCAGTGGTACGGCCGATTTCACTTTCAACACTGGACAATACTTGAGCTGCAGCTTCAGCCGCATCTTCATCCGTGTCGGAAGTATTTTCAGCCAAAATTAAATCATCGGCATCAGGTGCTTCTTCCATGACCTGGATGCCCATGTCATTAATCATCTGGATGATATCTTCAATCTGATCCGAATCGACGATATCTTCCGGCAGATGGTCGTTTACCTCAGCATAGGTTAAATAACCTTGCTCTTTACCCTTGGTGACGAGTAGCTTAAGCTGTGACTGCGGGTTTTGCTCCATAAGACGGTATCCACACTTCTGAGTATTTAAATTGGTGTCGGTCGGCGAAACTAACGGCCAACAAGAACATTTAAAGGGACATTTGACTACGCGCTACGCCCTTTATATTTCGTAGCATTTACAGGCATTTGCCTTGTTATTTGCGGCACTTAAGCCGTTCTGTATACTATTTTTTGGATGCTTTACGTTTTCACTCGTGAAAGAGTGATTAGACGGACTTCTTCGCGCTCTTCAGGTGTCAGCCTTTGTGTTCGTTCTTTCGCTATCAGATAGTCGAAACGCTCATCGAGGGCGCTATTAAATAGATGATTTAGAGCATCTATAAAGGTATTTTCCGCTATTTCCTCTATTTCTATATCGTTCCATGTTGCGAGTTTTTCAAGTTGTTTCGCGAAATTATTATCGCGATAACGTTCTAGCAACTGCCCAGTGGTCATTCCGGGGGTGGAACGGCAAACTTCAACCAATTCCTGAAATAGAGAAAGCCCCGGCATTTGGATATGGGCAATTCCCTCTAGCGAGGGAACAAGCTCCGAAAAGTTCGGATTTTGCACCAACAACGCGATAAGTATACGCATTGTTGTTGGTTTCAGTTTGGGTGCCTGATAGTTAACTGGCTCAGTACTCTCTCTATCAATCATAGCAAGAACTTGGGAAATATCCGGTATACCAATGAAATTTCCTAGCTCTTGTGCCATATAGAGGCGCAGAGTTTCACCCGGAATCTGTTTTATCAATGGGATAGCAAGTTTACTAATTTTTGCTCGACCCTCTTGGGTTTTTAAGTCCACTTGGGGAACTAAAGAGTCAAACAAAAAGGTGGAAAGACTTTGCGCATTTTCCATACGTTGCTCAAAGGCGTCTTTTCCTTCTTTGCGTACCAATGAATCTGGGTCTTCACCATCAGGTAAAAACATAAAACGGAGTTGGCGACCATCGGTTAGATAGGGAAGGGCGTTTTCAAGTGCGCGCCAAGCGGCTTCTCTTCCTGCTCTATCTCCGTCATAACAGCAAATTACCGTGTCTGTTGAGCGATAGATCAATTGAATATGCTCAGAGGTTGTAGAGGTGCCAAGTGATGCAACCGCATAGCGGATGTCATACTGTGCGAGTGCTACAACGTCCATATAGCCTTCAACAACAAGTAATTTTGCAAGCTCACTACTATTTTGCGTGGCTTCATAAAGGCCAAAAAGTTGGCGGCCTTTATGGAATATATCGGTTTCTGGGGAGTTTAAATATTTTGGCAATGCATCGCCTAACACCCGTCCACCAAATGCAATTACGCGACCGCGACGATCCCGAATCGGGAACATGACTCGCTCTCTAAAGCGATCATAAACGCGACCATTATCATTAGTGACCAGCATGCCCGCTTCATCAAGTTGCTGACGGCTTTCTGGGGTCACGGCAAATTTCTTGAGAAGGTTGTCCCAGCCTGCGGGCGCAAAACCAATCGAAAAATGCGAGATAATATCTGCACTTAAACCACGTTGGCTTAAATAATCTTTGGCTTTATTGGCCGATGGATGATTTAAGGCAGCGCAGTAAAACTGATTTATTTTTTCCATCAATTGGTACAAATTTTGACGCTGATGGAGTTCAATTTGGCTGGTTCCGGTTCCTTTTTCGTAAGGAACATCCAGACCGTGTAATGCGGATAACTCTTCTATTGCTTCGACAAAATCTAATTTGTCGTAATTCATCAGAAAATCGATGGCGTTACCATGGGCACCACAACCGAAACAATAGTAAAATTGTCTCTCACCATTGACAGTAAATGATGGTGTTTTTTCGTTATGAAAAGGACAGCAAGCGTGATGGTTCTTACCCTGTTTTTTTAACGGGACTTTTGCATCGACTAAATCAATGATATCGGTTCGAGCGAGTAAGTCATTGATAAATGAACGCGGAATTCGTCCAGCCATAAGCCTCTTTTTCGCCTGTTGATGAACGATAATAAGCCGCGCTTCCGTTAGGAAAGCACGGCCTTTAACTGCTAACTACTTACTTGTCTGTATTGGCTGCGATTAAAATCGCAATCAATTAGTACAGACGAGTACGGCGTGCGTTTTCGCGAGCCAGTTTTTTAGCGTGACGCTTTACAGCTGATGCTTTAGCGCGTTTACGTTCAGTCGTTGGTTTTTCATAGAATTCACGACGACGAACTTCTGCTAAAACTCCTGCTTTTTCACAAGAACGTTTGAAACGACGCAGTGCTACGTCGAATGGCTCGTTTTCACGTACTTTAATTACCGGCATGTGCCTCTCACCTCAATAGAAATCGGTTTGTTGCTGGTTTTTGTTCACCAGCCGTCATTTAAAATGGTGCGGAATTTTACTTCAATGAGTACGGGTTTGTAAAGTGCCGTATAAAATTGAATCACGCAAGATCACCTGTTTTGCCTCAGCTTTAATCAATAAAGTGAGAAAAACCAGATAATAATGAGAATTTGCCACACGAAATTTTTATTACAGGGGTCTGATTATAGACTATACAACTTGGAAAGTCAGCCTTTTGCTGGGATTAATTGTGGGATTTCATGACTTTTTATTACGCAATGACGCAAATTTAGGCGCGATGGTGCAAATTTAGTGATAGACTTGCCCTCATGCAACAAACAAGGGTAGTGCAATGCGTGTTTTAGGTATCGAAACATCTTGCGATGAAACTGGAATCGCAATCTATGATGATAAACTGGGTCTACTTGCGAACCAGTTATACAGCCAAATTAAAGTTCATGCTGATTACGGCGGTGTCGTACCCGAATTAGCCTCTCGTGATCATATCCGCAAAACAGTACCGCTGATTCAAGCGGCACTCAAAGAAGCCAATTTAACCCGCGAAGATATCGATGCCGTTGCGTACACCGCAGGTCCCGGTTTAGTGGGTGCATTGATGGTGGGAGCGACGGTGGGTCGTGCGCTGGCGTTTGCGTGGGATGTACCTGCGGTTGCTGTGCATCACATGGAAGGGCATTTGCTCGCTCCTATGCTGGAAGAAAAAAGCCCAGAGTTCCCATTTGTGGCATTGTTAGTGTCTGGTGGTCATACCCAGCTAATTAGCGTGACGGGCATTGGTGAATATGAACTTCTCGGTGAATCCATCGATGATGCAGCAGGCGAAGCATTCGATAAAACGGCGAAATTACTCGGTTTAGACTATCCGGGGGGGCCTGTGTTATCACGCATGGCGCAGCAAGGCGTTGCAGGGCGTTTTGTTTTCCCTCGCCCGATGACTGACCGTCCGGGGCTGGATTTCAGTTTTTCCGGCTTGAAGACGTTTGCGGCAAATACGATCCGCGATAATCCTGATGATCCTCAAACTCGCGCTGATATCGCTCGTGCTTTTGAAGATGCAGTTGTGGATACGCTCGCGATAAAATGTAAGCGCGCGCTTGAGCAAACTGGCTTTAAACGCTTAGTGATGGCCGGTGGTGTGAGTGCTAACCGTACTTTACGCGCCAAAATGGAAGAAGTTTTGAAACAGCGTGGCGGCGAAGCATTTTATGCACGCCCTGAGTTTTGTACCGACAATGGTGCAATGATTGCTCTCGCGGGCTTAATTCGCTTAAAAGGCGGTGCAAATGCAGATTTAGGCGTGACCGTTCGTCCTCGCTGGCCGCTTGCAGAGTTGCCACCGTTAGATGAAGGCGCTGTTAAATAATTAATTATGTTTTGAACATAATTAAAGTGAGGGCTAGCGTATTACGTTAGCCCTCTATTTTTTAATGTAAAATGTTTTTAGTGCAAGATAGTCACTGCATCTTCTAAACGAATGGAACGATCTTTAACGTGATTTGCGGTCTCAGTGCTCTGCTCAACGAGTAAGCTGCTTTGTTGAGTGATGGATTCCAGTTCACTGACGGCTTGTGTGATATCAGAGATCCCAGAGGCTTGCTCCGTTGTAGCATGGCTAATATGGGTAATTAGCTGTGTTACGTTTTGCACTTGATCCACAATCTCTTTCATTGTGTTCCCCGCCGCGTAGACTTGGTCTTTACCGGAGCTCACTTTCTTCTCACAGTTATTGATAAGTTCGCGAATATCGTTCACTGCACTGGCACTGCGGCTCGCTAAGCTACGAACTTCATTGGCGACGACCGCAAAGCCTTTACCTTGCTCACCGGCTCTAGCGGCTTCCACGGCAGCATTCAGTGCCAAAATATTGGTTTGGAATGCAATATCTTTAATCACATCGGTGATGGAGTTAATTTTACTGGTGCTATGGACGATTTCATCCATGGTGGTGACGACCGCATCCATCATTGCTCCCCCATTAACGGCCGTTTCACTGGTTTCGTTCGATAGCACATCGGCTTTATGCGTGTTGTCCGCATTCATCTTAACGGAGACCGCCATTTGATTCATGGTAGCGGCGGTTTGCTGCATATAGCCTACGGTACGCTGTGTATGGCTATCGAGTTCACCACAATCGCTCACTAACGATTGGCTTCCTTTACGGACGTTATCTACTTGCTCAGAGACATCGTTAATCAGCCAACGACACACTAAGCCTAGCTGGCCAATGGAGCGCAGTATCTGCCCAATTTCATCAACGCGGTTCATGTGATCAATGCTATTACGGTTACCTCGCGCTACGCTTAATGCCTGAGACATAATATTTTCGAGCGGCTTCGCAAAACTACGCTCTAACATCACATTACCGAGTAGCAGGGTTATTAAGGTGAATAAGCTGGTCAGTAGCAGTGCATTGCCGGATAGACCCGATAAACCCGCCATCGCCATCCACAGAACAAATAAGCTGCTGGAAATTAAACGGCAACGCCAGCGAACAGACAGGGTTGAAAGTGAGAATCGGCGGCGTTTTGGCAGCACGATCCCCTTATAAATTCGGCGATTGCTACGATTTTCGACTAGAGCTTTATACAGCGGCTCAACCGCGGCGATTTCCTCTCGGGTCGCACGTAGACGAATGGACATATAACCGGTGATGACACCTTTTCGCTGCATAGGGATGATATTAGCGCGAACCCAGTAATGGTCGCCATTTTTACGGCGATTTTTGACGATCCCAGTCCAAGGCTCTCCCATTTTTAAGGTACGCCACATATCCGCAAAGGCGGCTTTAGGCATATCTGGATGACGAATAATACGGTGTGGTTGCCCCATTAATTCATCGAGGTCATACCCGCTGACTTGCACAAAAAAATCATTAGCGTGAATAATATTCCCTTGAAGGTCGCTTGTGGTCATCAAGGTGATATCTTCATCTAAGATATGCTCATTTTGGGTTACATATGGAATTCTGCTCATTTTATATTCACTTTTATAGTTAAGTTTTCCTTTATATAGTCGACAGTTTTTAATTATTCATTAGTAATAAATTTGCAATATTTTAACTATTTTTTAAAAGTGTGCGCTGTGTTATGAATAAGTGTAAACACGTACCAAAATTGGGGGGGTGAGTGTGAGTCAATATAGTAAAAAATAGGGAAAGTTTTTGATGGTATAGAAGGATGTGATTGAACTAGACGTGAAGATAATAGAAATAAAAAAGGCTGAAATTCAGCCCTTATTATTTATCAAAGTAATGACTTATTAGAGGCATTATCGTGAATGATGTTAATCGTCCTTATCGTCACGTTGCTCTTGAGCTATCTCTTTGGTGGTTTTTTGCTTTTTATTCTTCAATTTTTGCCAAATTCGGCTTTCTTGCCCGCGCCATAGACGCTGAATATTGCCATGATGGCGAACAAGCACTAAGCACGACAGCATGGCTACCGGGAAGGTGAATTCAGGCTTAAACCACCACACATAAAATGGCGCCATTAGAGCACTGACAATCGCCCCAAGGGATGAGTAGCCACTGAGCAATACGGTGAGCAGCCAAGTGCCTGCCACCAAACCTGAAAGATCCCAACCGATTGCCGCGATGGATCCAAATGCGGTAGCAACGCCTTTTCCACCTTTAAAGTGAAAGAAAACCGGATAAATATGTCCAAGGCAGGCTGCAATCGCGACCAAGCCAAGATAGAATGGTTGCACATTTAAATAATAAGCAAGCCATACAGGGATCATCCCTTTCAGTACGTCACAGATCAGTACTGAGGCAGCGGCAGCTTTGCCACCGACGCGTAAGACGTTAGTTGCACCGGGGTTACCAGAGCCGTGTTGACGAGGGTCGGGTAATCTTGCCAGACGGCAGATCAAAATAGCACTCGATATTGATCCGCAAAGATAGGCGAAGATTATCATGCCAAGCGCGATAGCACTCATAACTAACTCCAAAAACGGTTTAAGCTATTTATATGTAATTCACTTCAGTCTTGGATAATACGCATATTTTTCCTGAAGTGGTATCAATTCAGCACATAAACGAGAAAATGACGTGATGGATATCGTATTTATTGAACAATTATCAGTCATCACCACCATTGGTGTATATGACTGGGAGCAAGATATTGAACAAAAACTTTTGCTCGATATCGAAATGGGATGGGACAATAAACAGGCCGCGATGAGCGATAATGTTGAATTATGTTTGAATTACGCTGAAGTTAGCGAACGTGTTGTTAGCTATTTAGAACAGAATAAATTTGGGTTAGTTGAAAGAGTTGCAGAAGAGGTTGCTCAACTGCTGATGAATGAATTTTTCACACCTTGGGTACGTATTCGAGTGTCTAAGCCAGGGGCTGTTGCTCGTGCTGCCAATATGGGCGTATTGATTGAACGTGGTACAAAAACCAGTTAGTGGGGATTGTTGCGTGGATGTTGGCGGTTGAAGTACCGCCAATATTTTCAGTTATTTTAAATCATCACTTTTTGTATTTTTAGCCACTCTTCAACTGCTTGAATACGCTGCTTAGTCAGTTCCTCTCGGATTTGTGCGCCTTGGAAACCCTGCTCAATAATCGATTTCACCGCGACCGCTTTGGCTATCTCATAGGATTGACGTAAAAATATCCCTTGAGGATAAGCTTGGTTTTCTAACCCTCCGCGACCTCTGGCATCAGCCTCACTCACTAAACTAAGCTGAGAAATACGCTCAGGTTTATGCCAGCTATCTAATCCATCAAAGATCCCCACAATATCGGCAGCGCTGAGCTTGTTAATCACATGGATCATATCGTGATATTTTGCAGCAAGGCAGGCGAGGTCTTTAGTGCTGGTTGGGATCTTATACCGCTCACACATGTCGATGATCAGGGGGATCCCTGCTTCTCCATGCTGCGGATGACTCGGCCAGACCGCTTTAGGCGTAAGTCCTTTACCTAGGTCATGGCATAACGCAGCAAAGCGCACATCAATATCTTTCGATAATGTTGCCACCACGCGCATTACCATCAAAATATGGATCCCTGTGTCCACTTCCGGATGCCATTTTTCAGGGGCTGGTACGCCGAATAGGTTATCAATTTCAGGAAATAGAACGGCAAGTGCGCCGCATTCACGTAAAACTTCAAAGTAAACTTGCGGTGAATTGGACATTAGCGCTTTGTGCGTTTCTGTCCAGACGCGCTCTGGAGTGAGATGGGATAGCTCTCCCGATTCCGACATGGACTGCATCAACGCCATGGTTTCTGGGGCAACTCGAAAGCCTTGAACATAATAGCGAGCGGCAAAACGTGCCACACGCAATACGCGCAATGGGTCTTCCAAAAAAGCATCAGAGACATGGCGCAGAACGCGATTTTTGAGATCACGCACACCATGATGGGGGTCGACCAACTCCCCTGTATCGCTTTGTGCGATGGCGTTGATGGTCAAATCTCGGCGCAGTAAGTCATCTTCGATAGTGACGTCTGGCGCGCTATAACAGCTAAACCCTGTGTAGCCAGAACCGATTTTTCGTTCCGTTCTGGCAAGGGCATATTCTTCATGAGTCTTTGGATGCAAAAAGACAGGAAAATCTTTGCCTACCTGTTGAAAGCCTTGGGCTAGCATCGCCTCTGGCGTGGTACCCACCACCACATAATCTCTATCTGAGATAGGTAATCCAAGTAATTTGTCACGTACCGCTCCACCGACGAGATAGACTTTCATTTAGGCTCTCTTACATCCAACCATCATTACGTTTTTTACGGCGTGGAATAATGTGAGGCAGAAGTAGCCCTAAAATTAATCCTGCACCCGCCACGCCACCACCGTACATAAACCACTGTAAAATTAACTCACGGCGACGATCATCCAGATTCACTTCAGCAATGTCTAACTTTTTACCCGCTTTGATGAGTTCGTTTTTCAGTTTTTCATTTTCTGCTTTGAGCTGACGCACTTCACTATCATTATCAGCCACTTTTTGCTGCATGTCTGCGGTGCGGGTATTCCAAGTATTGTCAATGTTATCTAACTGTTGACGAAGCTTTTGATTTTCAGCTTCTAACTGCGGAATTCGGCTTTTCATACTTGGGATGTCGCTAAGCTGATCCGTTGGTATCCAAACGGTGCGGCCTTTGCCATCTTTAATTTGAGCAAATTTATTATCCACTGAAATCAGTTCAACGGATTCACCTGCGTTTAGCGAGCCAACAATGCGGTAGTTGGTGCCTGGGCCACTACGGACATAAGTCGATAAATCTTCAGAAACGTAGCGTGTTTCAGCGTTTGCTGTGATTGAAAGGCCTAACCCCATGATTGAAACAAGTAAAAGTGGAATTTTTCGCATAGTGTTTTTATCTTTTCACGGTGAATGAGTGTCGTATTAATTAAATACTAATAAGTAAAGCCTATTGGTGCAAACGTTAAAGCATAGAGTTGTGTAAATGTTGAATGAGAATGAGAACCTTCCTAAGTCACTGGATAATACAATTTTTAAGCATGTTATTGAAACAACCCTCTAAGGGAATTTATATTTGTAGAATTTTTGGTTTCCGTGCGGTTTCTTTTCTCTGCTTTCAGGGATTGGGGTAATATGGATGCAGTAAAATTATTAAATAAGGAAATGTATGAACCACATAGAAGTTGAACTCAAGTTAGCGGCTCAGAGTTCTGCTATTGATGCTGTTTGTCAGTGTATTTCGACGCTTTCACCACAACATTCTGCGCCTCGCAAGCTGACTAATATCTATTTTGATACGGCACAAAGACAACTACGCCAATGGGATATGGGGTTGCGTATTCGGGGTTGTGATGGTCGTTATGAGATGACGATGAAAACGGCTGGGCAAGTGATTAGCGGATTACACCAGCGCCCAGAGTTCAACGTGGAAATTGATTCCCCTGAAATCAATCTTGCGGCATTTCCAGCAGAAATCTGGCCTGAAGGAACGGATATCGCGCAACTAGAGGATGAGTTGGAAGTTTTGTTTAGCACTAATTTCACTCGTGAAACATGGTTGGTGAAATTCGAAGATAGTGAAATTGAAATTGTTTTCGACCAAGGGGAAGTCTCCGCGGGTGCGAAAGATTTACCGATTCAAGAATTTGAATTGGAACTAAAACAAGGCTTTGTAGCTGACGTACTGAATTTAGCGAAAAAATTCGCAGATATTGATGGTCTGAGTTTATCCTCCCTGAGTAAAGCGGCACGAGGTTACTCATTATTGGCGAGTGAGCCTGTGCCTTTAGTGCGTCCTGAATCTGTGTTTGATTATGAAGAACAACCGATTGAAAAGTCACTGTTGCACATGCAGCAACTTTGCCAGCAACATGAACAGTATTGGCTAGCTGGTGGTGAACATGCGCGTCATGGGCTTAGTGAGTTTTTACGCTTTGTTCAGGCTTTCTTAGTGCATTACCAAAACTCTGCACCGCATTTTGTTCACGATCTCCCTCTGGAACAATTACGTTTGGATGTGACTGATGAAACGGTCAGTGCAGAAGGCTTTTGTTACAGTAGCCAATGGCTAAAATGCAAACTAGCCTTTATTCAGTGGTTAACCGCCTTAACATATACCGATGTCGAATAGGTACTGAATCTATGCCGCTTTCTTCTGAGCTTTTGCAGAACCAACACCAACGTATTATTCAGCTGTTTACGGAGCAATCTTCTGAGCTGCTTCCGCTAAATGAATCTGAACTGAATTTTCTCGCATTCAGTGATTTTGCGTTAAAACAGGTTCTCGCTAATTCCCGATTTTTACAGCATATTCGAATACTGCCCCCGGTAGGTGATGAATGGGCTCGCTATGGGGAATGGCTGGAAGAAGCGCTAGCATCGGTGACGGATGAAGATCATTTGATGCAGGTCTTACGCACTTTTCGTCATCATATGTTAGTGCGTATCGCTTGGATGCAAACCTTAGAATTATGTTCCCAGCGCGATACTATTGTGCAACTTAGCGAACTGGCTGAGGTATTGATTGTTGCAGCGCGAGACTGGCTATACAAAACCTATTGCCTCTTGTGGGGAACGCCGTGTGATCGTACTGGAAACCCGCAGCCACTATTAGTGCTTGGGATGGGGAAACTGGGTGGAAGGGAATTAAATTTTTCGTCTGACATCGACCTGATTTTTGCTTATCCCGAAAATGGAGTTACTCAAGGGGGACGTAAAGAGCTGGATAACGCGCAGTTTTTTACGCGCCTAGGGCAGAAGCTGATCCGCGTTCTTGACCAAGTCACCATTCACGGTTTTGTGTATCGCGTTGATATGCGTTTACGCCCATTTGGCGATAGCGGCCCATTGGTCTTCAGTTTTTCTGCTTTGGAGGATTACTACCAAGAGCAAGGGCGTGACTGGGAGCGCTATGCCATGGTCAAAGCCCGTATTATGGGGCCTGACAGCATCCATTATGCGGATACCTTGCGTAAATTATTACGCCCGTTTGTCTACCGCCGTTATATTGATTTCAGTGTTATCCAATCCCTACGTAATATGAAAAATATGATTGAGCGAGAAGTTCGCCGTCGTGGATTGGTCAATAACATCAAATTAGGCGCTGGCGGTATTCGCGAAATTGAATTTATCTCCCAAGTTTTTCAGTTGATCCGAGGCGGACGAGAACCCGCGTTACAGTCACAATCTTTATTTACCGCATTACAAGGCATTGAAGAACTTGCATTATTACCAGCACAGCAAGTTACTCAACTGCAAGACAGCTATATCTTCCTACGTCGGTTAGAGAATTTATTGCAAAGTATCGATGACCAACAAACCCAGACATTGCCCGATGATGCTTTAAATCAGGCGCGTTTAGCGTGGGGGATGGGATTTGCGAATTGGGCTGATTTTTATCAGCAACTGAGTGCAAAAATGGCAACGGTACACCAAATTTTCGCAGAGCAAATTGGTAGCGATGGTGAGGAAGACAAAGTGGAAGAGTGCCATGAAGCGTACATTACGCTCTGGCAGAGTGAGCTTTCCAAAGAGGAGCTGGCAAGTTATTTACCGTCAAAAGATGAACTCGTCGCAGAAAAAATAATCCACGGAATTAACCTGTTCCGCCATGATCTTAATAAGCGCACTATTGGCCCCCGTGGTCGCGATGTTCTTGATGAGTTAATGCCAAAGTTGTTGGCAAAAGTGGGTGAGCGCGAAGATGCAGGGCGAGTGATTGAACGCATCACGCCATTATTGCTGAGCATTGTTAGTCGAACAACTTATTTAGAGTTGATGCTCGAATTTGACGAAGTGCTAACTCACGTTATTCGCTTATGTGCGGCTTCGCCAATGATTGCCGAGCAGTTAGCTCGTCACCCGCTTTTGTTGGATGAATTACTCGACCCGCAGTCCTTGTATCAGCCATTACCGCTCACCGCCTACCGCGATGAATTACGCCAATATTTAATGCGTGTGCCTGAAGATGACGAAGAGCAGTTGCTAGAAGCGCTCCGCCAATTTAAACAGGCACAGTTATTACGTATTGCCGCCGAAGATATTTCGGGGGTGCTCCCTGTGATGAAAGTGAGTGACCACTTAACGTATTTGGCTGAAGCGATTATTGATGCAGTGGTGCGCCAAGCATGGCAAATGATGGTCAAGCGCTATGGGGAACCCGATCACTTAGCTCAGTTCGATGAAAAACAGTACGGATTTGCGGTACTGGGCTATGGTAAATTAGGTGGCTGGGAGCTGGGTTATAGCTCAGATTTGGATTTGGTTTTTCTGTTTGACTGCCCGATGAATGCGGTGACAACAGGGGATCGTTCCATTGAGGCTCGTCAATTTTATCTGCGTGTTGCACAGCGTATTATTCATCTTTTTAGCACCCGCACGGCTTCTGGGGTATTGTACGAAGTGGATGCTCGCCTAAGACCTTCCGGTGAATCGGGCATGTTGGTCAGTACAATCCAATCTTTCGATGACTACCAAAAAAATGATGCATGGACGTGGGAGCACCAAGCGCTGATCCGCGCTCGTATGGTGTTTGGCGACAGTTCGCTACAGCAAAAATTCATGCAAATTCGCCATGAAACCTTATGTCTGCCGAGAGAGCCGGATGTGCTTCGTGAGCAGGTGCGGGATATGCGCCTGAAAATGCATCGGCATTTGGGAAGCCATCAGGAAAATGAGTTTGATTTAAAAGCCGATCCGGGCGGGATCACTGACATTGAGTTTATTGCTCAATATTTAGTGCTGCGTTTTGCTATTGATAATCCAGCGCTGACTCGCTGGTCTGATAATGTGCGTATTTTTGAGTTAATGGCGCAGTATGATTTTATGTCAGAAGAAGAGGCGTATGGTTTAACGCAGGCGTATGTCACGATGCGTAACGAGCTACATCATTTAGCGCTACAATCGTTACCTAGCCGTGTAGACAGCCAACAATTTTCAGCTCAACGCGCCTTGGTGCTTGCCAGCTGGAAAAAATGGCTTGAGTGATTGATTAGCTAGCAAATTATTTAGGCGATATCGCGCAGTATGCTAGTATTAGCGGCAATTAATTTCAGATTTTCTTTTCATAACTGGAGTGCGGGATGAAAGTAACCCTTCCTGATTATAAGCAAGCAGGTGTCTTGGTTGTTGGTGATGTCATGTTAGATCGCTACTGGCATGGACCTACAAATCGTATTTCGCCTGAAGCGCCGGTTCCGGTTGTTAAAGTGACCATGGTGGAAGAGCGTCCAGGCGGCGCGGCAAACGTGGCAATGAACATTGCGTCACTGGGCGCAAATTCTCGCTTAGTGGGGTTAACGGGGATTGATGATGCGGCAAAAGCGCTGACCGAGAACCTGAATGGCGTGAATGTACGCTGTGACTTTGTGGCCATTCCTACACACCCAACCATTACTAAGTTACGTGTTTTATCCCGTAACCAGCAGCTGATCCGCCTCGACTTTGAAGAAGGGTTCGAAAATGTGGATGCGCAGCCAATGTTAGAGCGCATCGAGCAAGCCCTGCCTCATATTGGCGCGTTGGTGCTGTCTGACTATGCGAAAGGTGCATTAACCGAAGTTGAAAAGATGATTGCGCTGGCGAATAAAGCGGGCGTACCTGTTCTTATCGACCCGAAAGGCAACAATTTTGAGCGTTATCGTGGCGCGACGCTATTAACGCCAAATATGTCTGAATTTGAAGCGATTGTAGGTCGTTGCAAAGATAATAAAGATGTTGAAGAAAAAGGGATGCAGCTCCTGGAATCTTTGG
The DNA here is from genome assembly GCF_028479565.1 of Providencia sp. PROV202. NCBI lineage: Bacteria > Pseudomonadati > Pseudomonadota > Gammaproteobacteria > Enterobacterales > Morganellaceae > Providencia > Providencia sp. PROV202. Next base: position 164,373 of record NZ_JAMPNV010000014.1, read on the forward strand.
AGTTATCCGCACTGTTGATTACTCGCTCAGAGCAAGGAATGAGCTTGATCCGCCGTAATGAAGCACCTTTACATTTACCGACTGAAGCACAGGAAGTCTTTGATGTTACAGGGGCTGGCGATACGGTCATTGGCGTATTGGCGGCATCAATTGCATCAGGTCGCCCATTACATGAAGCTTGTGCATTAGCAAATGCCGCAGCGGGTGTTGTGGTTGGCAAATTAGGGACTTCAACAGTTTCCCCTATCGAATTAGAAAATGCTATCCGTGGTCGCGCAGAAAATGGTTTCGGCGTAATGACCGAGAGCCAGCTGAAGCAAGCAGTGGCCGATGCACGTGCTCGTGGTGAGCGCGTAGTGATGACCAATGGTTGTTTCGATATTCTGCATGCGGGACATGTTTCGTATCTAGCAAATGCACGTAAATTGGGTGATCGCCTGATTGTTGCGGTAAACAGTGATGCATCGACTCGCCGCTTGAAAGGGGAAACTCGCCCAGTTAATCCATTAGACCAACGTATGATTGTGTTGGGGGCATTGGGTGCTGTGGATTGGGTTGTGCCATTCGAGGAAGATACACCGCAGCGTTTGATCTCCGAAATTCTGCCTGACATCTTAGTAAAAGGTGGAGATTATCAACCAGATGAGATTGCTGGTAGCAAGGAAGTGTGGGCTGCTGGTGGACAAGTGATGGTACTGAATTTCGAAGATGGTATTTCAACCACTAATATTATTAAAAATATCATGAAAACCAAATAATTAGATTTTAATTGGTTTTAGCAAAAGCCTAGCTTTTCGTCTGCATTTAACTGCGTACAGAAGTTAGGCTTTTTTGTTTGTGACTGAATCAATCTTCTTGTTTTTCTTCAATCACTTTTTCATCTGAAAAACGGGCTTCAAGTGCGCTAACGCGTTGCTCCATTTTCATCAGTTTTTCGCGAGTGCGCAGCAAAACTTGTGTTTGAATATCAAACTCTTCACGGCTAACTAAATCTAATTTACCGAGCTGAGATTGCAGCAGTGAACGAAGCTTTTTATCAAAGTCTTCACCTAAGTCACGCACGCCTTTTGGTAATGCACCTTGAATTTGGCGGGCAACTTGTTCAATTTTTTTCGGATCGAGCATTCGCGGGTCCTTCAGTTTCAAAATAACGTCAGTTTCAAAATAAATAATGTGGGGTAGTGTAATACCTGCGGCGTTACGAATAAACCACCTTCTAACATTATTATAGAAACCCAGCCTTTCATCTTGTTTTTATTGGCGAAAAGTGTGAGTAAGTTTCCACTTTATCGTTTGCTCGTTGCACCATTGAATTATTGGAGTTATATTAATTGCGTAATCTCAGGGCGGGGTGAAAGTCCCCACCGGCGGTAACATGCATCGCGCATGAAGCCCGCGAGCGCTTTGTTGTCTTTGGCATTATTGTCATGGATAGGAAAGGTCAGCAGATCCAGTGTGAATCTGGAGCCGACGGTTATAGTCCGGATGGGAGAGAATCACTGTATCTGCATGCTTGTACCTATTAGGTGCAACATTGTTCTACATATTGAATAGCGAAACGGCTGTTAAGTCGTTGTGTTTATTCATTTCTCGTACTCCTAAGACTGCCCTGGTTCTGGTAACTCAAATATTGTTAATTTAAGAAGGTTTTTACCATGAATCAGACGCTACTTTCCGAATTCGGTAATCCAACCGAGCGTGTTGAAAATGCAATTGAAGCCCTGCGCCAAGGCAAAGGTATCTTAGTTCTCGATGATGAAGATCGTGAGAATGAAGGTGACTTAGTGTTTGCAGCAGAAACCATGACCACAGAGCAAATGGCAATGACCATTCGCTATAGCAGCGGCATTGTGTGCCTGTGTATTACGGAAGAACGCCGTAAGCAGCTTGATATCCCGATGATGGTGGAAAAAAACACCAGCCAAAACCAAACCGGTTTTACGGTCACTATCGAAGCGGCAAAAGGCGTAACGACAGGCGTTTCTGCGGCTGATCGTATCACGACGATTAAAACCGCAATTGCGGATAATGCGGTGCCTGCGGATATTAATCGCCCAGGCCATGTATTCCCTCTGCGCGCTCGTGAGGGTGGGGTATTGACTCGCCGTGGTCATACCGAAGCGACAATTGACTTAGCTGTACTGGCAGGTTTTAAACCCGCTGGAGTACTGTGTGAGTTAACCAACGATGATGGCAGCATGGCGCGTGCGCCAGATGTAGTGAAGTTTGCTCGCGAGCACAACATGACTGTTGTGACTATCGAAGACTTAGTGAACTACCGCCTTCAAGTGGAAAAAAAAGCCAGCTAATTTGCTAGGTTTTTAAAACGTTTTGCATACAGAGTCATCGGCCACAAAGTTGCACACCTTTGTGGCCTCTTCAAATTTTTTGATGATCATTCTCATAATTCCCCCACTGTGTTTTTTCTAAAAAAGGGTATGCTGATACTCATTATCCTTTTTGTGGAATTGAGGTCATCATGTCGACAAATAACCAACACTTAACCCATCGAATGCCTGCGGTATTTATCGGTCATGGTAGTCCGATGAACGCGATTAACCATAATCCGTACACTGAAGCATGGGAAAAACTGGGCAAAACCTTGCCTAGACCGCGTGCGATTTTGGTGATCTCAGCACACTGGTATACCCGTGGAACGGCGATCACGGCGATGATTAAACCGAAAACTATCCATGATTTTGGTGGTTTCCCTGAAGCTTTATACCAAATAGAGTATCCAGCACCGGGATCTCCAGAACTGGCTAAACAGGTGGCTGAATTATTGTCTCCGGAACCAATTCATCAAGATAAAGAGGAGTGGGGGCTTGATCACGGCACATGGGAAATTTTAGTCCGTATGTATCCTCAAGCAGATATCCCTGTTGTTCAGCTCAGCATTGATGGTACGAAACCCGCAGCTTGGCATTATGAGCTGGGGAAAAAGCTGGCGGTATTGCGCAATGAAGGGGTATTGATTATGGGCAGCGGTAACGTGGTTCATAATTTAAGAGCGATGGATTGGCAAAATGCTAATGCAGCGCCTTATCCTTGGGCGACCTCTTTTGAGCAGTTTGTGTATGACAATTTACACAGTCTCGATCAGCCGCATCCGCTCACTAAAGGGTTAGATCGTGAAGATGGTAAATTATCGAATCCATCGCCGGAACACTTTTTACCTATCTTACCTATTTTAGGAACTTGGGATGGCGTAGAAGGGATAAGTACGCCGGTGGAAGGGATTGTTTCCGCATCGCTGAGCATGTTGTCAGTGCAAATCGGCTAATATTTTCGAACCAGTTTATGCTTTCAGGTTGGTTAATACTGATAATAAAAAATAAGAAAGCGGCACGAAATAGCTCGTTGCCGCCTTCTTTTTATCAGATACCCTGTTTTATCAAACTAACAAAATATTAGTCGATAATAATATGTGGGTAAAAACGTGATAAATCCTGAGTAATCAGTTCGTTATCTTCACGAATACAGATGCCCGCAGGTTGATCGTTAACTAACCAGCTTCCCACTAATGTGTAGCTGCCTTCAAATTTTGGCAGTGAGTGGAATTGCTGGATAATCATCCCTTCTTCACCATAAGGGCCATCCGCAGAAGCGATTTCTTTGCCATTTTCGATGACGCGAATATTCGCACCTTCACGAGAAAATAGCGGTTTAATCACATAGCTTTCAAGCTCTGGTTTGTTACCATCCGCAAAGTAGGCTGGTAACAAGTTTGGATGATCAGGGAACATTTCCCATAACATTGGCAGCAACGCCTTATTGGAGATAATACTTTTCCAGGCGGGTTCTAACCAACGTACACCCGCATCTTGCAGCTTGGTTGAGAAGATTTCTCTGAGCATAAATTCCCATGGATACAGCTTGAACAGGTTACTGATGACCTGATCTTGTGTATCGGTGAATTCGCCTTTTTCACCCAGCCCGATTTCATCCATATACAGAAATTCGGTCGCTACGCCAGCTTCGTTTGCACAGTCTTGCAGATATTGCACTGTGCCACGATCTTCTTCGGTATCTTGGCAGCAAGCCATATGTAGCAAGCGGAAACCGTATTGATCTTTAAGCTCACCAAAACGCTCAATCAGCTGCTCTTGAATGCTGTTAAACTGGTCTGCATTTTCTGGCAGTTTCCCAGCTTCGATTTGGTCTTCTAACCAAATCCATTGGAAGAATGCTGATTCATACAGTGACGTTGGTGTATCTGCGTTATTTTCCAGTAACTTAGGTGGATTTATACCATCGTAAGCTAAGTCGAGACGGGAATATAATGAAGGCTGCTCACTTTTCCACGAACTACGGACAAATTCCCAACAGTGTTTAGGAATTTGGAAGCGAGCGAGTAACTCGTCGCTTTCAACAACGCGTTCAACCACTTTTAAACACATTTGGTGAATTTCAGCGGTAGCTTCTTCAATTTCTTCAACTTGTGCTAGCGTGAATTGGTAATAGGCATCTTCAGACCAGTACGGTTCTCCGTACATAGTGTGGAAGTGAAAACCAAACTCATCCGCTTTTTCGCGCCAGTTAGGACGCTCTACAATAGGAACACGTTTCATTACTTATCAACCACCCATTGAACGGGAAGAGGATGAGCTGGATTTTGCGGACGAAGATGAACGTTGCGCTGTCGCTTGTTTGTTGACTGTATCACCGAAACCGCCACGAGTAATGGTGGAGGTAGTCGCTGGTTTTGGTGCCATAGCAGTTTTTGGTACGCTCATTGAACGACCGCCAGCAACGGCTGGACCATAACTTTTACCCGTCGCATCAACAAATTTACCATTTGCTGGGCTGGCTGGGTTTTTAGAGCTAAACAGTGGTTGAGATGGTGCGCTACCGCCCATCATACGGCCCATCATGTAGCCCATCATTAATGGCATCCACATGCTGCCACTGCTTTGTGGTTGAGCAGCTGGCTCACCGGCTGCTGGTGTGCTTGTACCTGCGATGCCTGCTTGAGCTGGCGCCTGAGTACACATCGCTTCACCAAATTCTGCCACGCAATCTGCTTGAGTTGCGTATTTTGGCGCTGTTTTAGCGGCTTCATTCAATGCGTTGTTATAGGCAAGGGTACATTGGTCTGCTTGAGATGGATTGGCTTGGCTACAGTCTTGCGCGTTAGTGTACAGAGACACAGTTTCATCGCTCTCTTCACATGCAGACAGCATAAATACAGCACTGACCGCCACAGCGACAGGGGCTAAACGGTATGAGCGCCAAGACTTACGGAAGGCGTTCTGATTAATATTTTTGGTACGCTTCATGGTCATGGTAATTACCTTGAATGAATAATAAGTAAGGGGGTTCGAGATGTTGCCCTTAGAATAGGGGATATAGGATAAAAATTAAAGTACAAATGCTGCACAAATAATGGGAAATGATGGATTTAGCGAAATTGATTCCATTTTTGCATGTTGTTGGTGAAATCTAATGCTGAGTAATTCCTATTTTTCTTTGATATCAATAAATTAATTATGATGATTTTTTGACTATGGTTGCAATTAAGTTTAGTCAGAATTGACTGAATTTTAAGAATTAGATGAATAAATAATACGGTAAGTTATTCATTATTTAGAGAACAGACAAATTCGCGTTATTTCAAAATAAGCGCTTGGGTGATAGGGCTAAAAAAATAGCCCGCCATTTGGGCGAGCTATTTTCATCGACTCAATTAAATGATTATTTAATTTTTGGTGCAGTCGAGTTGCGAATAATGCTGTCAGGTGAAGTTTGGATCTCTTTACCTAAGCTGGCATTTAAACGCGCAATATCATCTTCGTTTAACGTACCACGTGCAAATTCGATGTTCAGTTGGTTAATCATATAATCGTAACGAGCGTTAGACAGGTTTTGCTTCGCTTGATACAGCGCAGTTGTTGCTGTTAACACGTCAACGATAGTACGAGTTCCCACTTGGTAACCCGCTTCCATTGCATCTAATGAGCTCTGCGCTGAAACAACAACTTGTTTATAAGCGTTGATGCTACTGATTGATGATGTCACGTTGTTATACGATGAACGAACCAATTGGATAACGTTACGGTAAACGCTTTCCAGTTGTTCGCTTGCACTTTGGAAACCATATTGTGCTTGTTCAACTTTTGAACTTATTGCTCCACCAGAATATAGTGGCAAGCTTAATGTTAAACCAATACTGTTTTGGCCATTGTAGCTGTTATTTGCGCCACCGGTACGATCGTAACCGCTACCGTGGTTATACGTATTTGCTACGCTAGTTGATGCATCTAAATCTACGGTCGGCATATGACCCGTTTCTGCTAAACGGATGTTTTCACGAGACACGTCTTGCGCTAAGCGGGCACTCAGTAAGCTCAGGTTACGTTGCTCAGCTTCTTTTAAGATAGACTCAACATCGTCTGGATTAGCAGTTTTGAAGCGGTCGATATTTAAAGAGGCTAACTGGCTATAGTAAACACCGCTGACTTGGCGAAGTTTTTCAACCGCGTTAACTAAATCATTGCGACCAGCCACTTCTTGTGCAATCACGCTATCGTAATTTGCACGGGCGTTTTGCACGTCAGTGATTGCGACTAAGCCGACGTTAAAACGTTGCGTTGTTTGGTCTAACTGGCGGTAAACCGCTTCTTTGTTGGCTTGGATGTAAGATAACGCATCAATGGCTTTCAGTACGTTAAAATAAGCCGTTGCGGTATCTAAAATAAGCTGTTGCTGGCTTGTCTGATAGGTAACATCAGAAATTCCTGCGGTTTTTTCTTGAAGATCCAACTGACGCCATTTTGACATGTCAAACACAGTCTGGGTCAATTTTAATGACGCATTAAGACCCGTGCTTTCGGTATTGCTTGCATCACGGTAACCGCTGCCATAAGTTGCCCCAGCGCCTAAACCTAATTGCGGTAACAGCGGGCTACGTGCTTCGTTGATTTTCTCAAAAGCTTGATTACGTTCAGCAAATGACTTTCTGAGTTCCGGGTTACTGTCTTTGGACTTTTGGTAAACCTGAAGTAAATCTTCTGCGTAACTATTAGCACTGAGACCCACAAAACTCATCGCAATAAAAAGGGGAAGCAGTTTCTTCATTTGGATTCCTTGATTAAACAGCAAATTATATGGAGCCTGTTGTCTAAAACTTATCATGTTACGGACGATGATAGGCTGTTGGAACTCTGAAAAGAGAGACCGTTCTCAAAACAGACCCTATTGTTGCTCATAAATTTGAATAATGGCGCACATTGTAACAGAGGTGTGGCACGGAAAACGGTAGCCTTTTGTGCCATTTAGTCTCAATTAGTTTAAACATTACCTCATCTAAGGTTAAAAAACCTTAAAAACTGATTTCATCCTTCCATCTTTGTTAGTATAAAAATGAAGGGATTAGGAGACTATCAATGAATAATAAAATCGAAAACCCGATTAAATACAGTAAAAATGATATTGAAATTATATCTAAGCGTAAATTATTTAACGGTTTTTTTCAAATGATTGAATATCGATTTAAACATCGATTATTTGAAGGCGGCTGGAGTAAAGAAATTGTTCGCGAAGTGTTTGAAAGAGGGCATGCGGGGGCAATACTGCCTTATGATCCACAAACCGATAATGTCGTATTAATCGAGCAAATTCGATTTCCTGCCTTTGAATCAAGTGAAACACCATGGTTGTTAGAGATAGTCGCGGGAATGATAGAAGATAACGAATCCCCCGAAGAGGTGGTTCGCCGCGAATCAACGGAAGAAGCGGGTCTCACCATTGGACGTATAGAAAAATCGATTAGCTATTTATCAAGTCCTGGAGGCACTAGCGAGCGGATTCATGTTTTTGTTGGCGAGGTCGATAGCTCGTTGGCAAAAGGCATTCATGGCTTGGCCTCGGAAAATGAAGATATTCGAGTGCATGTAGTGAGCCGAGAGCAAGCTTATCAATGGGTTGAAGAGGGTAAAATTGATAACGCGGCCACCGTGATTGCCATTCAATGGCTACAATTGAATCATCAAAAGCTGCATGAAAAATGGGTGAAACTGATTTAAATAACCATTAATCTAGTGAAGTGTGTGCTGATTAGCAGATATTTAATGGATAGTTAGGTTAAAATCAGTGACCTACGCACTTCATGGTTTAGGTGATAATACTTAGCGCTATTTTTAAGGAAAAAGGAAGACTTTGGACAGCCAGCTTAAAGTGACTGCTAATAACCCTAAAGTTATTAGAATATTACAAGTTACTGATACGCATCTTTTTGCTGATACGGAAAACACCCTTTTAGGGATCAATACTTACCGAAGCTATCAGGCGGTACTTGATGCGATTGCAGAACAAAACTTACCTGTCGATTTAATCGTCGCCACAGGGGATCTCGTTCAAGACCAATCACCTAAAGCCTATCAACATTTTGCGGCTGGGATTGAGCGTATTCCTGCACCTTGCGTTTGGCTACCGGGAAATCACGATTATCCGCCTGCGATGGTTGGCACCTTAAAAATTGCGGGTATTTCGAGTGCGAAGCAGGTCTTTATTGGTGATGACTGGCAAATTTTAATGCTAGATAGCCAACTACAAGATGTTGCTCACGGCGAGCTTTCTGATCAGCAACTGGAATGGATGAAACAGTGTTTAGATGAGCAGCCGACACGCACGACACTGATTATGCTGCATCATCATCCATTACCTTCTGGCTGCACTTGGTTAGATCAGCACAGTTTACGAAATTCACATATTTTGGCGGACTATCTTAAAAACTACCCTAATGTGAAAGCGATGCTGTGTGGGCATATTCACCAAGAGATGGATGAGAATTGGCACGGTATCCGTTTATTAGCAACGCCATCGACCTGTGTACAGTTCAAGCCTCACTGTACCAATTTTGCTTTAGATACGGTTGCTCCGGGCTGGCGCTATTTGGAGCTAACGGTGAATGAGCAAGGGGAAAAAGTGATTGAAACCCAAGTTTATCGTTTAAATACTCAGGAATTTAGCCCTGACTTTGACTCAGATGGTTACTAATGGCAACATTACTGTATATCCACGGGTTTAATAGCTCACCACTGTCTGAGAAAGCGAATAATCTGAAACAGTGGTTGGCAGAGCATTATCCTCAGATCAACATGATTGTTCCGCAATTGCCTAATTTTCCTCAGCAAGCAGCTAAGCTACTCGATGATATCCTTGCGGAACATCAGCATGAAACAATCGGTTTAGTGGGTTCCTCACTGGGTGGTTATTTCTCCATTTATTTTTCTGAGCGTTATCAAATTCCCGCAGTATTAGTGAATCCGGCGGTGCGCCCGTTTGATTTACTCAGTGACTATCTTGGAGAAAACACCAATCCATATACCCATGAAACGTATGTGTTAGAACCCAAACATATGTATGAGTTGAAGGCTCTGCATCTCGGAAAGATACGTTCGCCAAACTTACTTTGGTTATTGCAGCAAATGGGGGACGAGGTACTTGATTATCGTCAAGCCGTTGCCTATCTTTCAGAGTGTAAGCAAACGGTGGAACCGGATGGGGATCATGCATTTGCTGGGTTTGAACGTTATTTCCCGCAGATCATTCGCTTTTTGTCTCTGGTTGATAACGCAGAGAAATAGTGCGAAAACGCCAATACACTGTTATTATCAACAGTAATCTACTGATTGAATAACCCCAATCTTCTTGAATTATTTAGGGTATAGTTCAATTAATCATCTATTACCGCAGAATGACAACATGACTCAATCTAGTTATAACGCAGAGGACATTGAAGTTCTCAGTGGTTTGGAGCCTGTTCGCCGTCGTCCTGGCATGTATACCGACACCAGCCGACCGAACCATTTGGCTCAAGAAGTAATTGATAACAGTGTCGATGAAGCCTTAGCTGGACATGCCGGACACATCCAAGTGATTTTATACCCCGATCAATCCCTCGAAGTGATTGATGATGGGCGTGGTATGCCTGTTGATATCCACCCAGAAATGAAAGTCTCCGCGGTTGAGCTGATTTTAGGGCAACTGCATGCTGGGGGAAAATTTTCCAATAAAAACTATCAATTTTCGGGTGGTTTGCACGGTGTTGGTATCTCTGTGGTCAATGCGTTATCAAAGCGTATTGAAGTCACAGTGCGTCGTGATGGTCAGGTTTATCAAATTGCGTTTGAAAATGGCGAAAAAGTCGAAGATTTACAAGTCATTGGTACTTGTGGCAAACGTAACACCGGAACCAGTGTCCATTTCTGGCCTGATGAAAGCTATTTTGATAGCCCGCGTTTCTCTGTTTCGCGTTTAACTCATAACTTAAAAGCAAAAGCCGTTTTATGCCCTGGCGTACAAATTACGTTTAAGGATCTGCTCAATGAAACTGAGCAAAGCTGGTGCTATAGCGATGGGTTAACCGACTACTTGATGGAATCGGTCGATGGCTTTGAAGCACTGCCTACCAAGCCGTTTACGGGTGAATTCTCTGCTGAAGTTGAAGCCGCTCAATGGGCGCTATTATGGTTGCCTGAAGGTGGTGAGCTACTGACTGAAAGTTATGTTAACTTGATCCCAACAGCGCAGGGTGGTACTCACGTTAATGGGTTACGCCAAGGCTTACTCGATGCGATGCGTGAATTCTGTGAATTCCGTAATATTTTGCCGCGCGGAGTGAAGTTATCTGCGGATGATATTTGGGATCGTTGCGCCTATGTTTTATCGGTGAAAATGCAAGATCCACAATTTGCAGGGCAGACTAAAGAGCGCCTTTCTTCCCGTCAATGTGCGGCTTTCGTTTCTGGTGTGGTGAAAGATGCCTTTAGCTTATGGCTAAACCAGAATGTCCAAGTTGCTGAGCAATTGGCTGAAATGGCGATTTCTAGTGCCCAGCGTCGCCTGCGTGCGGCGAAAAAAGTGGTGCGTAAAAAACTTACGAGTGGCCCAGCATTGCCGGGTAAATTAGCGGATTGTAGCTCTCAAGATCTCTCCATGACAGAACTGTTCTTAGTGGAAGGGGACTCTGCGGGTGGGTCGGCAAAGCAAGCGCGTGATCGTGAATATCAAGCCATCATGCCGCTGCGCGGTAAGATCCTTAATACGTGGGAAGTCTCTTCTGACGAGGTTTTAGCCTCCCAAGAAGTTCACGATATTTCTGTCGCGATTGGTATGGATCCTGATAGCGAAGATATTTCTCAGCTACGATACGGAAAAATCTGTATCCTCGCGGATGCGGACTCCGATGGACTGCACATTGCCACATTGTTGTGTGCCTTGTTTGTGCGCCATTTCCCTAAATTGGTCAAAGAGGGGCATGTCTATATGGCAATGCCGCCACTGTATCGTATCGATTTAGGCAAAGAGACTTACTACGCATTAGACGAAAGTGAAAAAAATGCGGTATTGGAAAGATTAAGCCGTAAAAAAGGCAAACCAAACGTCCAGCGCTTTAAAGGACTGGGTGAAATGAACCCGCCACAATTGCGTGAAACGACGTTAGATCCAAATACTCGCCGCCTCGTTCAGTTAACTATCGATGATGATAATTACACAGAAACCATGTCGAAGATGGACATGCTTTTAGCTAAAAAACGCTCGGAAGATCGTCGTAACTGGCTGCAAGAAAAAGGCGATACGGCAGAAATTGAGGTCTGATCATAATCGGATGAATAAGAGTAAGGAACGTATTGAATGAGTGAAATTACTCATGACGGTGTGGAGCGTTTACCGCTTCATGCCTTTACTGAAAACGCCTATCTGAACTACTCGATGTACGTCATCATGGATAGAGCGTTGCCATTTATCGGCGATGGACTTAAACCTGTTCAGCGCCGAATTGTGTATGCCATGTCCGAATTGGGGCTGAGCAACACGGCTAAATATAAGAAATCAGCCAGAACCGTCGGTGACGTATTAGGTAAATATCATCCACACGGTGATAGCGCCTGTTATGAAGCGATGGTGTTAATGGCGCAGCCATTCTCCTACCGTTATCCTTTGGTTGACGGTCAAGGTAACTGGGGGGCTCCGGATGATCCGAAATCCTTCGCTGCGATGCGTTATACCGAATCTCGTTTATCAAAATATGCAGAAGTTCTGTTAAGCGAATTAGGCCACGGTACCGTTGATTGGGTACCTAACTTTGATGGCACATTAAATGAGCCGAAAATGTTGCCTGCCCGTCTGCCAAATATTTTATTAAATGGTACTACGGGGATCGCCGTGGGTATGGCGACCGATATTCCACCACACAATGCCCGCGAAGTAGCAAGTGCGCTGGTGGCGCTACTGGAAAAACCAAAGTTAAATCTTGATGAGATCATGCAGTTTATTCCGGGGCCTGATTACCCAACGGAAGCTGAAATTATCTCTTCACCGGAAGATATCCGTAAGGTTTACCAAAACGGTCGTGGCTCAGTGCGTATGCGTGCGGTATGGGAAAAAGAAGACGGTAATGCGGTAATCACCGCGCTGCCTCATCAAGTTTCCGGCGCTAAAATCCTTGAGCAGATTGCGAACCAGATGCGCGCGAAAAAGCTGCCAATGGTCGAAGATCTGCGTGATGAATCGGATCATGAAAATCCAACGCGTTTAGTGATCGTTCCGCGCAGCAACCGCGTGGATCTTGATCAAGTGATGACCCACTTGTTTGCAACGACAGATCTTGAAAGAAGCTACCGTGTTAACTTAAACATGATTGGCTTAGATAACCGTCCGGCAGTGAAAGGGCTGGTGGAGATCCTCACCGAGTGGATCACGTATCGTCGTCAAACGGTACGTAATCGCTTAAACCACCGTTTAGAAAAAGTATTAAGACGCCTGCATATTTTGGATGGTTTACTCATCGCTTATTTGAATATCGATGAAGTGATTGAAATCATTCGTAATGAAGATGAACCAAAAGCCGTCTTAATGTCGCGATTTAATATTAGCGATACCCAAGCCGAAGCGATTTTAGAATTAAAACTGCGTCACTTAGCGAAACTCGAAGAGATGAAAATTCGCGGTGAACAGGATGAATTAGCCAAAGAGCGCGATGAGCTACAAGCTATTTTAGGCTCAGAAGCTCGTCTGAATACGTTGATTAAAAAAGAAATTCAGGCAGATGCTAAAGCTTATGGTGATGATCGTCGTTCACCACTGCAAGAGCGTGAAGAGGCCAAAGCACTTAGCGAGCATGAAATTCTGCCATCGGAGCCGATTACTGTCGTCCTGTCGGACATGGGTTGGGTGCGTAGTGCGAAAGGGCATGATATCGAGCCAAGTAATCTGAGCTACAAAGCGGGGGATAGCTTCAAAGGCGCTGCCCGTGGTAAGTCTAACCAAGCGGCGGTATTCCTTGATACCACAGGACGTAGCTATTCTGTCGACCCGCTGGAATTACCTTCTGCACGTAGCCAAGGTGAGCCGTTAACCGGGAAATTAACACTTCCACCGGGGGCGACGATTGAGCATGTGCTGATGGCGCCGGAAGAGCAGAAATACTTAATGGCGTCTGATGCGGGTTATGGTTTTATTTGCACCTTTAATGATTTGGTGACGAAGAATAAAACCGGTAAGGCTTTGATGTCGTTGCCTGAAAATGCAAAAGTCATGGCGCCGATTGAGCTAAATAACGAAAAAGAAGATTTGTTATTAGCCATCACGAAAGCCGGTCGTATGTTATTATTCCCTGTGTCTGACCTCCCTCAATTATCCAAAGGGAAGGGGAATAAAATCATTAACATCACAGGGGCGCAAGCCGCAAGTGGTGAAGACTTACTGGTTTGGTTAATGGTGATCCCACCTAGAGCCTCGATCACACTCTATTTTGGTAAGCGTAAACTGAAATTTAAATCAGAAGACTTACAGAAATATCGTGCAGAACGTGGGCGTAAAGGAACATCGTTACCGCGTGGTTTACATAACATTGAACGTATTGATGTTGATTCTGTGGATACAGAGTAAAAATAACAATAATTCAAGGGCTTGGTTAAAGCCCTTTTCATAAGTTAAGGAATATTATGCTAGCGCTAATTAGAGCTATCATTGTGATCATATTTACGATTTTTGTGTGTGTAGGCGGTAGTATCTACTGCCTATTTAGCCCACGTAATCCAAGACATGTGATGACGTTTGGTCGTATGTTTGGGCGTTTGTCCCATGTGTTCGGTATTAAAATGATTGACCGCGTTCCGGCAAAAGCGAAGGATTACGGTCCAAGTATTTATATCGGTAACCATCAAAATAACTATGACATGGTCACGATGTCGAATGGTGTTCAACCAAGAACCGTTACCGTGGGTAAAAAGAGCCTTGTTTTGATCCCATTCTTTGGCTTTTTGTATTGGATCACGGGAAATATTTTGATTGATCGTGGCAACCGTTCGAAAGCGCATAACACCATTTCCCAAGTTGCTGAGCAGATTAAATCTCGTAAGATTTCAGTCTGGATGTTCCCTGAAGGAACACGTAGCCGTGGCCGAGGCTTACTGCCATTTAAAACGGGTGCATTCCATGCTGCGATTGCTGCTGGCGTACCAATTGTGCCTGTGTGTGTGTCTACCACACAGAACAAAATCAGCTTGAACCGTTGGAATAATGGTCATGTGATTATTGAAATGTTGGATCCGATTGATACCTCGAAATACTCTAAAGACCAGGTTCGTGAGCTATCGGAATATTGCCATGATTTGATGGAGGCGAAAATCAAAGAGTTAGATAAAGAAGTTGAAGAGTTGAATAAACGCTAGTCTCAATAATTTTACTAAACTCAATGATTTTACTAAGTTTACTGGTATTGGCAGAGGGACGTTCATTCAAAACTTCCCTCTGTGTTATTTTGGCTATGTCATTTTCACTGTGAGACTTTTATTACCCTATTCCCGCCGTTACTTAATCTCATCCATAATTATTACCATTCAAATTTATTATATTTCAATTATTGATACATATATTTTTAGAATTCCATGTCCTTTCGCGATATGATGGCTCGCAAATTTGTCGCAAGATAAATTATTGAATTCCAAATAGTGGTATTACCAGCATGCACCTAAAAATAATCGTATAAGTCACTAATTTATAATGATTTATTAAAATAATTTGCTGGTTTTTATTTAGCGGAGAATCTATGTTATTCAGTCGTTGCCGATCATTGCTGATTAGCGGGTTGGCTGTGTGCTTATTGCAGTTATCAACTTATGCGAGTGCAGAAGGAACGACCGCACTCCCTGTTCCACCGTTGCTAGAATCCCGTTCGGGACAGCCACTCTTTTTAACATTACAAAAAATCCATTGGTCTTTCGATGGTAAATATTCAGCGGAAGTTTTAGGGATTAATGGTTCTTACCCAGGGCCCACTATTCGCGTAAAAAATGGTGATGATCTCAAGTTAATCTATAGCAATAGATTACCTGATGCCGTTTCAATGACGATCAGTGGGTTGCAGATCCCCGGCACGCAAATTGGCGGTGCAGCGAGACAAATTTCACCAAATGCAGATTGGTCTCCCGTGATCCCTATTCGCCAAAATGCGGCCACGCTTTGGTATCACGCGAATACCCAAGGTAAAATGGGGCAGCAAATCTACAATGGTTTACTGGGAATGTGGATCATTGATGATGATTCCACAAAAGAGTTACGTCTACCGAAACATTACGGCGTAGATGATTTCCCGATTATTATTCAAGACAAACGTTTGGATAATTTTGGCGTTCCTGAGTATCACATGGATGAGAATGGATTCCTCGGGGATACATTAGTGGTTAACGGGGTGCAAGATCCCTATATTGAAGTGTCTCGCGGTTGGGTGCGTTTACGATTATTAAATGCCTCTAACTCCAGACGCTATGTAATGAAAATCAGCGACGGTCGTCCTTTCGTGATGATAGCGTCAGACCAAGGATTGCTCACGGTGCCTGCCAGCGTTCAAGAACTTTCACTTGCACCGGGAGAACGCCGTGAAGTGCTAATTGATATGGCGAAAACGGCTGAACTGACCATTACGGCAGGGGAATCTGCTTCGTTGATGGATCGCGTTAAAGGGTTGTTTGAACCGTCGAATAATTTAATTTCCACCAACATATTAACCATTAAAGCGACGGGATTAATGTCATTGGTGACGGACGATGTTCCAAAACAATTAGTCTTGGATACAACACAAATTACCTCTTCGATTACTAACCGTGATATCCAGCTAAATGATCCTGTAGGTATCAATGGCGTGAAATTGGAGACGGGGCGTGTGGATATTACTTCTCGCCAAGGCAGTTGGGAACGTTGGAATGTGAGTAGCCAACAGCCTCAATCTTTCCACATTGAAGGTGTTCGCTTTAAAGTGATCAACTGTAATGGGCAGCCGGCTCAACCAGATAACTTTGGATGGAAAGATACCGTTTGGATTGATGGGCGCTGTGAGCTACTTGTGCAGATGCTACAACCGTCTTACAACCATTTCCCATTCCTATTTTATAGCCAAAACCTCGAAAAAGCAGATTTAGGCTCGGCGGGGCAGTTGGTTATTACACCTGAAGATGGTAGCAACTAATTGAAAGTCTGTAAAAAAGCCCGCAATTAGCGGGCTTTTTTACTTTGAAAATTAGCTTAATGCTACGCGTATACCGAATGCGACTAGCACCACGCCTAGGACTTTATCCACATATTTTTGTACTTTCGCTAGCCCTTTTCTAACGGGTGCACTTTGAATTAAGCACACTAAAATTGGCCAGTAAATCACTGCAAGACCCCAAATAATAAAGGCGAACCAGAGCTTTTCTGAGAATGTCGAATCCACATTAAGCACTTGAGTAAAAATCGCTAAGAAGAATAAAGTTGCCTTAGGATTTAAGACGTTACACAAGAAACCTTGCATAAAGGCTTTTTTGAATGTGACATGCTCATGCTGATTGGCAGTTAAGTCTACGCCTTGTGCTTTTTGCGGCATTAGGCTTTTAATCCCAATCCAGATTAAATACGCCGCACCAGCATATTTAAGAATGTTAAATAACCATGGTGTTGTGGTGATCAACACGGCAAGCCCAGCCACGCAGTAAGACATATGAAGTGCAATAGCAACGATAATACCGAGGGCGGTCATCATGGCTGCGGAACGTTGGTAACGCGCTGCATTCTTGATAATTAAAAAGAAATCTGGACCCGGTGAGATCATGCCAAGGGCGGCAATCGTCGCGACCATGATACTGGTCTGATACATAATGTAATCTCTTTATTTTAGGTTGAACTAAACTGAGTAATAAGGGACTAAAAGCGTTGTAAACATCGTTTATGCATTGACTTGAGTCGTTCGAGTATAAGGGATTGAGTGGTATTTAAGGAAGATTAAATTTAGTCGACGAAGTATGTCTGTTTCCGTATAGTGTGCACAATTTTTATATTTCGTTTCTAAGGTGGTTAGATGAATATTAGCTTAATCGCAGCAATGGCGTTCGATCAGGTTATCGGCATGGAAAATGCGATGCCTTGGAATTTACCAGGTGATTTGGCGTGGTTTAAGCGTCAAACATTGAATAAACCTGTGATTATGGGACGTGTGACTTATGAAGCGTTAGGTCGTCCTTTACCGCAGCGTGTCAACATTGTTTTGAGCAGTCAAGCAGGCACAGAAACTGGCGTTATTTGGGTTAAATCAGTTGAAGAAGCATTAGAGGCCGCGAAGGCAGTTGAAGGTGCTGATGAAATTATGGTGATTGGTGGTGGTAAGGTTTACCAACAATTCCTGCCAATGGCGAATAAACTCTATTTGACTCACGTGGATGCTGAAGTGATTGGGGATACTCATTTCCCTGCTTACGAGCCTGATGAATGGGACTCTATTTTTACTGAATATCATGAAGCAGACGAAGCGAATAGCCACGGTTTCTGCATTGAAGTTCTGACTCGTCGCGTTTAACCGTCGTTGGTCTAGTCAACAAAAATGGCACTGTTAGGTGCCATTTTGCTATCTATCATGCTGGTTTCTAGAGAAAACACTCACTCTTTGCGACGTTTTTGGTGGGATTTCTGTCTATGGAATGTTTTAGTTTCCCAGTGAAGCAGCGTTAAATCCCCTCCCCAGCAGCAACCCGTATCCATTGCATACACATGTTCTGGTGTAAATTTGCCTTCCAGTGATGCCCAATGGCCAAAGAAAATAGCGTAATCTTCAGGGAATTGACTAGGTAGAGAAAACCATGGCTTCAGTGGCGCAGGCGCTTTAGCTGGGCTCTCTTTGCAGATCATATCCAGTTGCCCATTTGGAAAACAATAACGCAGGCGGGTGAGGGCATTGGTGCTGTAGCGCAAACGCGCTAGTCCCATCAAACTTTCAGACCAATTGTTTGGCATGTCGCCATACATAGAGTCAATAAACAGCGGATAGGCATCGCTAGAAAGCACGGCTTCCACTTCGCGAGCGCACATTTTTGCGGTTTCAAGATCCCACTGCGGCGTAATACCAGCATGGGTCATGACCATTTTTTGCTCTTCATCGACTTGTAAAAGTGGTTGACGACGTAACCAGTTGATTAGCTCATCGATATCGGGCGCATTGAGTAGCTCATCAAGATGGTCTTTAGGCTTATTGCGACTGATTTTGCAGTAGATGCCAATCAAATGTAGGTCGTGGTTGCCTAACACTAGGCGTGCTGATGAGCCTAAACTTTTCACATAGCGTAAGACTTGCAATGAATCGGGCCCACGAGCAACAAGGTCACCCGTTAGCCACAATGTATCTTGCTGTGGATCGAAATTCACGCTATCGAGAAGCTCTCGCAGCTCACGATAACAACCGTGTATATCACCTACAATATATGTGGACATAATTAATTAATCAGTGTTGGGATTGCGAGACGAAATGCAGGAATATCAACATGAAAGTGATTTCCTTGATCGCTCAGCATAACGTAATAGCCTTCCATCGTACCCATTGGCGTTTCTAATATTGCACCACTGGTATAGCGATATTCTTTGCCCGGTAGGATAACGGGTTGTTCACCCACCACGCCTTCACCTTGCACTTCAGTTTTACGGCCATCACTATTGGTAATGAGCCAGTAACGGCTCATTAGCTGTATAGGAATTCGCCCTAAATTGCGGATACAAATAGTATACGCAAAGACAAAACGAGCAATGTCGGGCTGGGACTGGCTTTCTATGTAGACACTTTGAACTTGGATGCTCACATTGGGATCATTCAGCATAGTGCCTCCTCAGATTCTCTATTCCGATAAATTACACAGATAGTTTGCCATCTTACAATAGTGCTCAACGGAGATATTTTCAGCACGTGTTCCTGGATCGATACCCAGTTCGGTTAACTGCTCAACGCTGAATAAATCCCCAAGACTATTGCGGATAGTTTTACGACGTTGGTTAAATGCTTGAGTCGTAATACGGCTCAATACTTTAATATCCTTCACTGGGTATGGATTTTCCTTGTGAGGGATCAATCTTACTACTGCAGAGTCTACTTTTGGTGGTGGTGCAAAGGCGGTAGGGGGGACTTCAAGCACAGGAACAACATTGCAGTAATATTGCGCCATTACGCTTAAACGACCAAAAGCTTTACTTCCTGGACCTGCCACCAATCGATTAACCACTTCTTTTTGCAACATGAAATTCATGTCGGAAATTTGATTGGTGAATGTAAACAGGTGGAACATCAACGGTGTTGAGATGTTATAAGGCAAATTACCAAATACGCGTATTGGCTGTCCAGCTTGTTTCGCCAGTTCACCAAAATCTACGGTCATCGCATCTTGCTGAATGATGGTCAGTTTGTCTTTCAGTTGTGGATGGACGTGCAGACGAGCGGCAAGATCGCGGTCAAGTTCGACAACCGTCATTTTATCCATGCGGCTACCAACAGGTTCAGTTAATGCACCAAGACCCGGACCAATTTCTACAATGGCTTGTCCTGGTTGTGGGTGCATTGCATCTACAATGCTGTCGATAATAAATTGGTCAGTTAAAAAGTTCTGCCCGAAACGTTTGCGGGCAAGGTGCCCCTGATGGACTCGATTATTCATGAATTCTTTTGTGTCATTTGGATAGCTAATTTCAATGCGGTGATGAAACTGCCCGCATCGGCTTGACCCGTACCTGCTAATTCAAGCGCTGTGCCGTGATCGACGGAAGTACGGATAAATGGCAGACCAAGGGTAATATTTACCGCTCTGCCGAAACCTTGATATTTTAACACAGGTAGCCCCTGATCGTGATACATCGCTAATACGGCGTCCGCATCGGTTAAATACTTAGGTTGGAAAAGCGTGTCTGCGGGTAAAGGCCCGATTAAGTTAATGCCTTGTTTACGTAAGGTTTCTAGGGCTGGAATGATGGTTTCAATCTCTTCCATTCCCATATGTCCGCCTTCTCCGGCATGAGGGTTAAGCCCACAAACATAAATGTGCGGGTTTTCAATGCCAAACTTGGTTTGCAGGTCATGATGCAAAATGGTGATCACTTCATGCAAGCTTTGTTGGGTAATTGCCTCGGAGACATCTTTTAGCGGCAGGTGCGTAGTCGCTAAAGCGACACGTAATTCTTGTGTGGCGAGCATCATCACAACGCGGTCGCAGTGGCTTCTATCTGCGAAAAATTCGGTATGTCCACTAAATGGAATACCCGCGTCATTAATAATGCCTTTGTGAACAGGCCCCGTTACGATGGCAGAAAATTCACCATTCAAACAGCCATCACAAGCGCGAGCTAAAGTTTCAGTAACATACTCACCATTACGCACATCGAGTTTTCCAGCTTCTGCCGGTACACTCAGTGAAATGGGAACAATCGACAATTGTCCAGCGACAGAAGTCTGTGGCTGTTTTGCATCATATCCACGTAAGGTTAATGGTAAATTGAGTGTTTTAGCGCGTTGAAGAAGTAGGTCTGGATCTGCGCAAGCCACAAGCTCGACAGGCCATGCCTGCTGAGCAAGTTGGATCAGAAGATCTGGACCTACCCCGGCAGGTTCGCCGGGGGTGATGACGATTGGCTTATTTTGCTTGTTCATCATTAGATTGGCTTTGGCGACCATCAACGATATTCACATAAGCCGCAGCGCGTTGTTCTTGCATCCAAGTCTGCGCTTCTTCGTTAAATTTACGATTGAACAGTAAACGGTACGCTTGATCTTTCTTCGCGGCATCGGTTTTATCGACACTGCGAGTATCTTCTAACTGAATTAAGTGCCAGCCGAAACTTGAAGGTACAGGTTGGCTGATTTCACCTTTTTTCAGTTTCATCAGTGCATCACGGAATGCTGGATCGTAAACATCAGGCATATTCCAGCCTAATTCCCCACCTTTTAATGCACTACCTGGGTCTTCGGAGTTCTCTTTAGCCGCTTCTTCAAATGAAATTCTGCCGTTACGGATCTCTTGAGCCAGTTGAGTCAGTTTTTGTCTTGCTGTTGCATCATCCATAATTGGTGATGATTTCAGTAAGATATGACGCGCTTTCACTTCGGTGACAGAAATTGGCTGGTGAGTATCACCAGTAACGTCATTAACACGTAAAATATGGAAGCCTACACCAGAACGAATTGGACCGACGATATCGCCTTTCTTCGAGTTTTTCAGTTGATCAGCAAAGACCACTGGCAGCTCTTGCAGACGTGACCAACCCATGTTTCCACCTTTCAGTGCTTGAGGGTCAGCAGAGTAAGCAATCGCTAATTTACCGAAATCAGAGCCTTTTTTCAGGTCAGTTAAGATTTTATCAACTAACGATTCTGCTTTTGATAACTGTTCAGGCGTTGGGTTCTCTGGCAGTGGAATCAGAATGTGACTTAAATTTACGCCTTTCTGAGCATTCATTTGAGAATCCATTTGCTCAGCTAATGCATCAACTTCCTGAGGCAAAATGGTGATACGGCGGCGAACCTCGTTGTTACGCACTTCCGCTAACAGCATTTCCTTACGGATTTCGCTGCGGTATTTGCCCATATTGATGCCATCCGCAGTCAGGCGTTTTTCCATCTGCGGTAAGGTTAAATTGTTTTGGCGAGCAATATCCGCGATAGTCGCATTCACGGCTTCTTCAGGGATGTTAATCTGCATTTGGTTAGCCATCTGCAACATGATGTTATCCATAACCAAACGGTCGATGATTTGCTGGCGCAGGGTTTGATCATCAGGAACTTGTTGATTTGCATTACGTGCATTCAACTTCACTGTATTGATCATATTCTGGACGTCGCTTTCAAGTACAACTCCGTTGTTGACAACCGCAGCCACTTTATCCATTTGCTGTGGCGCAGCTAAACTTGCAGAGCTTGCGAACATCAGTCCCAGAATAAGCGTTCTCCAATTCTTCATAATGGTCCTATAAAATTGACTTTTATTCCGCATATGCGGGCTAATCGTGATCGTTATGTTGTTTGTTATCAGAAAGCACGTTGATAAGGAATAATACCTTGTTTCAACATCTCCTGACTACCTAAACTATGATTGTTATTTAGGCCTCTAAGTTCCACGTTGATTGACCATTTATTATCATATTCGCTGTTGAACTTCTCTTTTTGCCAACCCACAATCTTACGTTCATACCCTAAATTCACCGCCCAACAGCAGGCATTGTACTGTAATCCGACAAGCTGGCTGGCGGATTGTTGCTGTTTGGTATCGTAATAATAAGAACCGACAAAGCCCCAGTTATCACTTAATGGCCAACTTACCACGGTGCCTACTTGTGAAATACCTTGTTGGTATTCTGGTAATGTGTAGGTATAACCACCCGCAGTATCTTCACGGCGGAACGTTGCTTGAATATAGTCACGGTCAACAAAACGGTAATTCAGTTGAATCAGTCTATCGGCATCAAAGCGATATTCAGTAACTGCGTTCCCCATGGTGACGCTACCAAGGCGGCGGTCATATTGTAATCCGCCACGAACCCCCCAGTTTTCATCAATGTGCCACATAGCATCGGTTGCCCACATTAATGAACCGGTATCACTCTTATCATCGATTTTCAGGTTTGAATTACCTGCACGTGGGCGCTCTAAATAGTAAATTTGCCCGACGGAGAAATTGAAGCGTTCAGCTAAATTTTCATCATAAATACGGGTGGTTAAACCGGTGGTGAACTGGTTCGCAGAAGCGATACGGTCTAAACCACTATAAATACGATCGCGGAACAGGCCTGTATAGTCAGACTGTAATAGTGCGGAGTCGTAGTTATTGATATTGTCCTGATCTTTATACGGAATATATAAATACTGAACTCGTGGCTCTAAAGTTTGAACAAAATCACTGCCTTGGAATAAGTCGCGCTCAAATACCACCTTCGCATCACTCTTAAACATTGGCAGCACGCGGGTGACATTTTTATCTAAGCTACTATTTTTTTTGACATCAGGAATATCTTGGTCGTAATGCGTCGCCATCAGCTTGATGCTGTTGTTCATTTGGGCCCAACCGTTAGACAGTGGCATGCTGACTTCTGGCTCGATATGCAAACGTGTCGCATCTGGGTTATTTTCACCCACGCTGGTAAAGCGGGCCGCTTGTGCATAGGTATGGAAATCCAACATACCGACGTTATTTTGGTAATAGTTAAAATCGATTTGCGGTTCAGCTTTATAAGCACGACGGTTCGGGTCATCAACAAAGACTTGGAACTGCTTGTGAGACACTTTCATGTTCCAATTGGTATCCGAATAGCCGACGTTAAATTTCTGCGTGGCATAACCATCAGTGGTGCTACCGTACTGAGAGCTAAAGTCAGTAAAGTATTGGCGGTCACTTACTTTGGTGTAGTCGGCACCAAAGTTCCAGTGCTGAGCAAAGGTACCTGAGTGGCGCCAGTAGAATAACCAACGGTCATCGCTGTCACGAGCATCACGCTTACCATTTTCTTTATCTTTAATATAAGCACGATCGTGATTAATAAAGTCGAATGCCATGGTGCCCGTACCTGGTGTGATTAAATAACGGAATTCATTATTTAATTTAACGCCTCGGTGGGTCATAAATTGAGGTGTGATTGTGGCATCGTAATTTGGCGCGATGTTCCAATAATATGGCAGCGTGAACTCTAACCCGTCGTTGTTTGAATAGCTGCCCATGGGGATTAAGAAACCAGAACGGCGTTTGCTACCAATCGGTAACTGCATATATGGGCTATAGAACACCGGCACATCGGCGATACGGAAACGAGCATGCCAAATTTCTGCGACTTCCTCTTCGCGGTCAATAATCACTTCAGAGCCTGCAACGCTCCATGTATTACTGCCCGGTAAGCAACTGGTGAAAGTCCCGTTTTCCATAATGGAATAGCGGTTTTCACCCCGCATTTTCATTTTTTTCGCTTCACCGCGACCTTGACGACCTACCATCATGTAGTTACCGTCATCAACGTCAGTATTTTTATTATCTAAGTTTGACCACGCGGAAGGGCCTTTCAGGATAATTTGAGGGTCATCGTAATGAACATTCCCCGTCGCCGTCACTTCACGAACCGGTTCTTCACCCTCTTTTTGGGTTTGTGTCAGTTTAACGTTATCTGCTGTGAGAGTCTGGTTGCCCTGCTGAATATCAACGTTACCAGTATATTCGACAAAATTAGGGTATTCCCCTGTGACGTCGTCAGCTTGAATCTCAATCGGTAAGCTATTTTGATCACCAGAGATAATAGGTTTGTCATAAACAGGCACCCCAAGCATACATTGTGCTGCAAGATCAGCATGTGCTTGCTGGCTATAAATAGCCGCCCATACCATGGTGGCGATTATTGTGGGATAACTTTTCTTCATCATTAAATAGGGAGTCCGTCAAATGGGCACAGTCGGCAAACGCTCAAAGACTATCTTAGCCAACCCGTTTTCGCCAGTATAATATCAAAACTGGAATAAACGTAGTTAGCAACTTGTTAGGCTCTTTATCGTTATGCACAAAAGCAGAATGGATAGTATGATAATGCAAAATTGCATTCTGAGCATTGAAGAATTGAGGGATATATGCACTATTGGGGTAAAATTATTGGGGTGATACTCGCTATTGTCTCCGGTTTAGGGTTTTGGGGAGCATTAGCTGGCTTACTGATTGGGCACGGTTTTGATAAGGCTTCGGCTCAACGTAAGTTCGCTGGCGCCTTCAATAAGCGCGACAGACAAATTATTTTCTTCGCGAGTACCTTTCAAATATTAGGGCATTTAACCAAGTCAAAAGGGCGTGTCACCGAGACTGACATCCAGTTAGCCTCGAACCTGATGGACAGAATGCAACTGCACGGAGAAACTCGCAAAGCCGCTCAACAAGCCTTTAGAGAGGGGAAATCCCCAGACTTTCCACTGCGTGATGTTCTTAAACAATTACGTATGGCTTGTTATGGTCGTTTTGACCTTGTTCAGATGTTTCTGGAAATTCAATTACAAGCTGCTTTCGCGGATGGAACTCTACATCCTAACGAAAGAAAAGTGCTATTTATCATTGCTGAAGAGCTGGGTATCTCCAAAATTCAGTTTGAGCAATTCTTAGATATGATCCAAAGCGGTCGCCAGTTTGGTCATGGTTATTCCCAGCAGCAGTCCGGGGGCTATTATCAACAAAATAATGGGCCAACGCTGGAAGATGCCTGCAAAGTACTTGGGGTTGCCGTCGATGATGACCCAACGAAAATTAAGCGAGCGTACCGTAAACTGATGAGCGAACATCACCCTGATAAGCTCGTTGCGAAAGGGTTACCGCCAGAAATGATGGAAATCGCCAAGCAAAAAGCGCAGTCAATTCAGGCAGCTTATGATCTTGTTAAAAAAGAGAAGGGTTTTAAATAACTTAAGCTTTTAAATAATTGGAGCGCTTAAATCGCCTAAGCGCTTCAATAAGATTAAAAATCGGGCGGGCAAGTAAAATGCATTGGTGTGCCATACTCAGGGTGAGTGATATACAGCTCCTGAGCATGTAGCTGCAAACGCGGCGCTAATGCTAAAGCTTCTTCATGGGCATAAAATCTGTCACCAAGAATAGGGTGCCCTAACGCAAGCATATGCACACGTAGCTGATGAGAGCGTCCCGTAATTGGCGAAAGTTTGACTCGCGTTGCCTGCTCTTCATATTCTAAAACTTGGTATTCGGTTTGCGCCGATTTCCCCGTTTCAAAACAGACTTTTTGCTTCGGGCGATTTGGCCAGTCACAAATCAGTGGTAAATCCACCAAACCTTCCGGCTTCTCCAAACGCCCCCACACGCGAGCCACATAGTGCTTTTTCGGCTCCCGCTCCCTAAACTGACGCTTAAGCTCACGCTCAGCCGCCTTATGCAGCGCCACCACCATAACACCACTGGTTGCCATATCTAAACGGTGAACAGACTCCGCTGCAGGGTGATCCCGCTGAATACGGCTCATGATGCTGTCATGGTGCTCAGGGGCTTTCCCCGGCACAGAGAGTAAGCCGCTAGGTTTGTTGACTACAATAATATGCTCGTCTTGGTAGAGTATGTGTAGCCATGGTTCCGTAGGGGGATTATAGGGTAACATTTTTTATCCTTCATTCTTCACGCTGTAGCGGTGTTGGCTGCTATCAGCTACCCTAGTCACATACTTGTGTATGCTCCTAGGGATATCTTCATTTGCCGCCTAGCTACAACGCGAATAATTTTGGCTAATAATAGAGATATAAAGTCAAAAGCCAGGCTATAAATATCTACTTTTTGTTCTTCATTCTTCACGCTGTAGCGGCGTTGGCTGCTATCAGCCAGCACCGCTAGTGCCGAGCAACATTCTCTACTGATGCGTGACAACCACTAAGCGGATAGCGTCGAGGCGCCATGAAGCTTGGTCGATGTTGGTCATCAATTGGCGACGCTCTTCCTCGATAATGTCGAGTTCTTCATCACGGATATTTGGGTTAACCGCTTTTAGCGCTTCCAAGCGAGATAGCTCCAGAGTCAGGGCTTTATCCGCCGCTTCTTTAGCATTCTCTATAATGGATTTCGCTTCTTTCTCGACCATCGGCTCAGAGAGGCGTAATACAGAATGCACCTCGTTTTGTACCGCATTGACCAACTTGCTCGCCATATGACGGTTGATGGCATTTAGTTGGCGGTTAAAACTCTCAAATTCCACTTGTGAAGAGAGGTTATTGCCTTTTAAATCAATCAATAGACGAACAGGAGTTGCAGGTAAGAAACGGCTGATTTGCAGCTGTTTCGGTGCTTGCGCTTCTACCACATAAATCAGTTCGGTCAACAAGGTACCCACTGGCAACGCTTTGTTTTTCAAAACAGAAACCGCACAGCTACCCGTATCGCCGGATAATACTAAATCTAAACCGTTACGGATAATTGGATGTTCCCAGCTAATAAACTGCGTATCTTCGCGGGAAAGTGCTTGTTCACGGTCAAAAGTGATAGTGCAGCCATCTTGCGGTAACCCTGGGAAATCAGGCACTAACATATGGTCAGATGGCGTGAGGATAATTAAGTTATCGCTCTTATCTTCTTGGTTGATCCCAACGATATCAAACAGGTTCAATGCAAAGTTAACCAGCTCGGTTTCGTTATCACCTTCACCAATCTCTTCGGCTAATTTATTACCTGCTTCACCGCCATTTGAGTGCATTTCCAGCAAACGGTCACGACCTTGCTCTAGTTGTGCTTTGAGTGCATCGTGCTCTTCGCGGCAGGTTTTAATAAATTCATCAAACCCGTCAGTGATAGTTGGCTCTGCCATAAACTGCAGCAGTTGTTGGTAATATTTATCGTAAATAGTTCGACCAGTAGGGCAAGTATGCTCGAAAGCGTCTAAGCCTTCATGGTACCAACGGATCAACACAGCTTGTGCGGTGTTTTCCAAATAAGGCACGTTGATCACGATATCGCGGCTTTGACCAATACGATCCAAACGACCAATACGCTGCTCAAGCAGGTCAGGGTTGAATGGCAGGTCAAACATCACTAATTGGTTAGCAAACTGGAAGTTACGGCCTTCTGAACCAATTTCAGAACACAGTAAAACTTGTGCACCTTCTTCTTGTGAAGCGAAATAAGCTGCCGCGCGGTCACGTTCTAGCAGGGATAGACCTTCGTGGAATACCGCCGCGCGGATCCCTTCACGTTCACGCAGAACTTGCTCAAGTTGCAGTGCGGTGGCAGCTTTGGCACAGATAACCAGTACTTTTTCATGGCGATTCGCGGTTAAGAAGCCCATCAGCCATTCAACACGCGGGTCGAAGTTCCACCAAGTCGCGTTTTCGCCTTCAAATTCTTGATAAATTTGTTCTGGATACAGCATCTCTTTCGCGCGAGTTTCCACATCCTTTTTGGTACCCATAATGCCAGCGACTTTGATTGCCGTTTGGTATTGAGTTGGAAGTGGCATTTTTAAAGAATGCAATTCACGGCGTGGGAAGCCTTTGACACCATTACGGGTGTTTCTAAATAACAGGCGGCTAGTACCGTGTCTGTCCATCAGCATATGGATCAGTTCTTGGCGAGCGGCTTGACTGTCATCGCCTTCAAGATTAGCGGCTTTTAATAACGGCTCAATATCTTGTTCTTTGATAAGCTCGCTGAGCAGGTTTTGTTGGTCATTCGTCAGCTTATCACCAGAAAGTAGCAGTGAAACCGCATCAGCGACAGGGCGATAATTTTCTTGTTCAGCTAAGAATTCTTGGTAGTCATGGAAGCGGCTAGGGTCGAGGAGGCGCAAACGCGCAAAGTGGCTCTCTTGACCTAATTGCTCCGGTGTTGCTGTTAGCAGTAAAACGGAAGGAACATGCTCTGCTAAGGTTTCAATCACTTGATATTCACGGCTTGGGGCGGTTTCGCTCCATTGCAGATGATGAGCTTCATCGACCACCATCATATCCCAGCCCGCTTCGACGAGTTGGTCAAAACGCTGTTTATTACGACGAACAAAATCCAGAGAACACAGGACTAATTGCTCAGTTTCGAATGGATTATCGCTGTCGTGTTGGGCTTCGCTGTAGCGGCTATCATCAAACAGGGAGAAACGCAGGTTAAAACGGCGCAGCATTTCCACCAGCCACTGATGCTGTAAGCTATCAGGGACAATAACCAGTACGCGCTCAGCACGACCTGCCATCAATTGTTGATGGATTATCATACCCGCTTCGATGGTTTTCCCTAAGCCCACTTCATCCGCCAGTAAAACCCGAGGGTTGTGGCGTTTACCGACTTCGTTAGCAATATGCAATTGGTGCGGGATCAAACTCGCGCGGATACCACGCAGCCCCGTAGATTGGTGTTTAACTTGTTCGCTTTGGAATTTACGTGCGCGAAAACGCAGAGCAAAACGATCCATACGATCGATTTGACCGGCGAACAGTCTATCTTGTGGCTTATTAAACGTTAGCTTGCTATCAAGGAACACTTCTCTCAGGCTGACATCCGTTTCTTGGGTGTCTAAACGCGTTCCTGTATAGGTCAATAACCCTTTATCTTCTTGAATACTTTCAACTTTTAGCTGCCAACCTTCGTGGCTGGTGATGGTATCACCTTCGTTGAACATCACTCGGGTAATTGGGGCATCACTACGTGAGTACAGTCGATTTTCTCCAGTGGCAGGGAAAAGCAACGTCACCATACGGGCATCAATAGCCACGACGGCGCCTAACCCAAGTTCGCTTTCTGTGTCGCTGATCCAGCGTTGACCAAGAGTAAATGGCATAGGTTTAATTTAATTCCATAATTTTGATTGTTTATTTTTAGATGTTTAAGACAACTAACCGGTGTCTTTGCCCAGTGTTGATATAACGGTTATATACCAAGGGTGATGCGAAATTTTTTAATCGTTTTGCCGTTTGGCAATTATAGCTCTTTTCTCTTTCGAGTCGCGTTGCTCGAATTATGATGAGTATAGCCGATTTTCTCGCCAAGCTGTGCGTATAACAGGTCGAGATATCAAAGGGGCGTTATATTAATTCAACATTCGCTTATCGTCACCTGTTAAAAATGCGGCAATTGTAATAAGAATTGTACAATTCTCGCTGTTCGTTAGGCTTTAAAACAAAAGATTAATTTGCCCTGTCAAAATGGCGTCAAACTCATCTTGCAGAAATGGCAGAATTCCATCGGCGATAGGTTTGATTTGCTTAAGAATATAATGCTCATAGTCAGGCTTCGCAGTCACGGTCTCTAATGGCTCAGGACCCGCTTGAGTGATGATATAACTGATCCACCCCCCATTTTGATATTGTAATGGGCGCTTTAATTGCAAATTGTACTCATCGGCTTGACGTGCGGCTCGTACATGAGGTGGCACATTACGTTGATAATCTGACAATTTACGCCGTAGCCGCTTGCGGTAAATCAAGCGATCGTCATATTCTCCTGAACGAATGGCATGAATATAATCGCGAATAAATTCCCGATAAGGCTGGCGATAAAAAATGCGTGTATACAGCTCTTTTTGGAAGTTTTGAGCGAGGGGCGTCCAGTCAGAGCGAATGGTTTCTAAGCCCTTAAAAACCATCGTATCTTGGCTTAAACCCGCATAGCGTTTCTTACTACCTTGGTCTGTACCTCTAATTGTTGGCATCAAAAAGCGCCGATAATGGGTTTCATACTCAAGTTCGAGCACGCCATCAAGTTGCCACTCTTCTTTAAGATGCTGTTTCCACCAATTATTCACATGGTCACGCAGTTGATAACCCACTTTTTGAGCTTGTTCATCGGTGTGGGGATCTCGCAGCCAAACGAAGGTGGAGTCGGTATCCCCATAAATCACCTGATATCCTTGGGATTCAATCAACTGTTTGGTAATTCGCATAATTTCATGACCGCGCATGGTAATTGACGCGGTTAATCGCGGATCAAAAAAGCGGCATCCATCGGCACCCAAGACCCCCGCAAAAGCATTCATAATAATTTTGAGGGCTTGAGAAAGTGGGGCGTTTTTTTGTTGTTTGGCTTTATCACGACCTTGCCAAATGTGGCTAACAATATCGGGTAAGCAATGGGTCGTACGGGAAAACCAAGCACCGCGAAACCCTTCAACAGAGTGTTCAGATTCTGGGTGTGCAAGCCCTTCAATCATGCCTGCAGGGTCGATTAAAAAGGTGCGAATAATTGAGGGATACAGGCTTTTGTAATCAAGCACCAAAACGGAGTCATACAAACCCGGCTGAGAATCCATGACAAATCCACCGGGATTTAGCTGAAATTTTTGCTCACAGAGCGTAGGGGCAACAAACCCTAAGCGGTGTAGCCGAGGAATATATAAATGGGAAAAGGCGGCTACTGAGCCTCCCATGCGATCGGCGGCGAGCCCCGTGACCGTCGAACGCTCTTGCAAGAACGCCATTAAATCGGTTTTCTCAAAGATGCGATGCACCAAAATACAGTCTTGAATATTGTAATGGGCGAGGGCGGGTTTATCGTGAGCAAAGCGGCGGTTAATTTCATCCATGCGATCATAAGGGGTATCGATGGCTTTCCCTTCCCCAAGTAGCTGCTGAGCAACGGACTCCAAACTGAATGAACTAAAACTCCATGTTGCCGATTTTAACGCATCAATACCATCGATAATTAAGCGACCTTCAGCGGAGGCAAAAAAAACGCCTTGCTTAAAACCGTGTTCTCGCCATTCGAGTTTTTTCCCTTGCCGACCGAGTAACAAAGGGATTCCATAGCGCTCCGCATGCTTTTGTAAGACTTGCAAATCAAACTGGATCAGGTTCCAGCCGATGATGGCATCGGGATCATATTGCTGAATCCAGTCGTTTAATTGTTCGAGTAACTGAGGGCGACTGTTTGCGTACACTAGCCGATGTTCATTGTTGAGGGCTGGACCTTGTTCAGGGCCCAACATAAACACCACATTGTCACCGCAGCCAGATAACCCAATCGAGTAAAGCTCTCCATGTTGGCTAGTTTCAATATCGAGGGAAACGGCGCGTAGTGTCGGGCGATAACCTTCACAGGGTTTGAGTTGATATTTCCCCTGATGATTGCGAGAAAACCACACGGGTGCGGTAATAAAGCGCTCCATTAAATAACGCTCACAAGGGCGAATATCGGTTTCCAGCAGCTCAACACCTAGCGCTTGGCAGTTTTTATCCAGATTTTGTAATTGACGATATTGCTGGCAATAGATGGCATAGACTTTTTCGCGTTTAAAATCTCGCAGTTCAACGGCGCGATAACTGATATCGGCTTGCCCTTCAATTAAATGGCGTACGAGTGGAAACTTGGATTCAGGTAAAAAACCGACCGCTTGCTGATAGGGAACAATAACTTTTTGCGGCTGATTATCCGTAAGTAACCAATAGCTTACCTCGACACCGTATCGGGTATCTCGCCAATGGCGGCTAAGAATAAAGCCTTTTTCAGCGGGGGTATTTGACTGAGGCATAAAGGAAACTCGCGTAAATAATCTGCAAATTAATATACGCGAGTAGTGGAAATTTATACAGTATTATTTATCGAGCTAATAATTAGAAATGCCCAATAATGCAGAAGCGTCGGTTTTGCCTTGTAACAGTGTTTCAGTATCGCCGTCATACACAATCGCGCCATCGGCAACCACTAAGCTGCGAGGGGCGATTTGTAGTGAGTCTTCAATACTATGGGAGACCATCAATAACGTGATGGATTTATTAACGCAAATGTCATTGAGTAATTGCAGCATTTCACTGCGCAGCGCAGGGTCAAGGGCGGAAAACGGTTCATCCAGCAATAAAATCGGTTGATTGCGAATGAAACAGCGGGCGAGCGCGGCTCGTTGACGCTGCCCACCGGATAATTGCGCCGGTGTTCGGTCTAAACAGTCGGTTAAACTAACTTGCTGTGCCATTTGTTCGACGTCAGCCATTTGTGATGAGCTGAGCCGTAAACTAGGTTGTAGACCTAATCCAATGTTCTGCCTAACCGTCAGATGAGCAAACAGGTTATTTTCTTGAAATAACATGGACACAGGGCGCTTAGCTGGAGGCGTAAATGTATGGTTTTCATCATTTAAGGTGATAGTGCCGCTGCGAGGAAATTGAAACCCACTAATTAGGCTGAGCAGCGTGCTTTTGCCTGCGCCACTGGGACCCATTACGGCAACTCGTTCCCCCTGAGCGACCGCAATATCAAAATGCATATTCAGGCTATCGTATTGATAATCTAGATTTTGTAATTCAATCATGAGTTTTTCCCGATAGGCGTTCGAGTAAGCTAAACAGGCAGAAACAGAGTAATAGCAATAACATTGCGGTCACTGCGCCGTCATTGGTTCGATAAGCCCCAATTTGCTGATAAAGATAGTATGGTAGGGTGCGGAACTCTTCATTTCCGAACAAGGCAACCACACCAAAATCCCCAATTGAAATCACACAAGCGAATGCCAAAGCTTGGGCGATAGGTTTGCGTAATGCACGCAATTCAATGATTTTAAATCGGTTAAAACCGGTAATTTCGAGTGATTGGCATAACGGGTTATAGCGTTGAGCCAGATCTCGCATAGGGTTATCCAGCACTTTGAGCGCGTAAGGGATCGCAAGTAAGGCGTTAGTCATGATCACCAACGGATAAGGTGTTTCGGGTATTCCAATGGTTTCATTGAAAAAGATAAAAAAGCCTGTCGCCAGCACAATGCCCGGCATCGCCAGAATAATCAGCCCGCTTAGCTCAATAGCTTGTCCAAGTTTTAATGCATTTCTTAAACGCAGTTCACGGCTACTCCACAGCAGCATTAGCGTGAGGATCACACACAGAACCCCCGCACAGAGTGCAATAAACAGCGAGGTGGACGTGGCTTGCCATAGGGCTGATTGCTGTAAAACATCCAGTAATTGACCGTTGAGTCCATCAACAATAACGGCTAATAACGGCGGGATTAATAGCAAAATCGCTGCTGCGATCACCAGCCAGTCACGTAGACGGCGAAACAGGTTATCGGCAGGATCAAACCACGATGTTTGATGGCTAAACCCAACGGAAAAAGCATGGTTAATACGTTGGCAAATAAGCATTAATCCCACGCAGCATCCCAACTGAATCAACGCAAGCAGTGTGGCACGCCCTAAATCAAAGTCATAGCTTAGTGCTTGGTAAATTGCGAGTTCGATAGTGGTCGCTGCGGGGCCGCCACCCAGAGCGAGTACCGTCGCAAAGCTGGCAAAGCAAAGCATGAAAATCAGCGCCCCTGTTGGCAACATCTGACGGCGTAAATAAGGCCACTCTAGAATGGTAAATTGTTGCCACTCATTAAACCCAAGTTGAGCGGCACTTTGTCGTTGTTCAATCGCAATATTTTCAAGGGATTGAAGTAACATACGGGTGGCGAGCGGCATATTGAAAAAGATATGCGCCAACAAAATGCCCCGCAGACCATAAGGCGAAAATTGATAATCTACGCCGAGCCATAGGCACAGTTTTGCTAGCCATCCGGTTTGCCCATATATCGACAAAATACCGAAAACAGCGACGAGAACCGGCAAGACTAAGGTCATTGCACACAGGCGGAGCAACAGTGTGCGTCCCCAAAAGCGCCGACGATACAGAGCTCTTGCAAGAAAAATTGCGGGAATAATAGAAAAAATCGCGGAAAGTAATGCCTGCCAAAATGTAAAGCCGATGACATGCCATAAATAATCGTCGTCGATTATCTCACTGAGGGAAATTTCAGGGGCGAAAAACCACAGTGCCCCAAAAGCAAGTAGGGCAACGACGATTAAAAGACCGGAGGCTATCACCCCCGGTAATAAGGTTAAATTGATTAACGACTGACGGCGGTTTGCCATAAACGCGTCCACGTTTGACGTTCTTTAGCCACTTCCGCCGCACTAAATTGCAGAGATTTAGCAGGCAGCGGTAGCACGTTATACACTTCAGGCAACGGCATATCGATAACTGGATACATCCAGTTGGTGGTCGGTAATGTGCCTTGGAATTCAGGGGTTAACATAAACTGTAAGAACTGTTTTGCCAGTTCAGGCTGCGGGCTGTGTTTCAATCTTGCGGCCACTTCGATTTGCATATAATGCCCTTCATCGAACAGTGCCGCTGCGTAGTTGTCTTTCTTATCATTTAAAATTTGGTAACCCGGCGAGGAGGTGTAGCTCAGGACAAAATCCCCCTCGCCTTTTAAGAACAAGCCATAAGACTCGCTCCAGCCTTTGGTTACGGTCAGTGTTTTGGCCGCCATTTTCTTCCATGCATCGGCAGATTTATCGCCGTAGATTTTCTCAATCCACAACATTAATCCTAAACCAGGGGTGCTGGTACGTGGATCTTGGTAAATGATTTTCCAATTATTTTTGCTATCAAGCAGTTCATCCATGCTTTTTGGCGGTTGTTTGATTTTATTGGTGTCATAGATAAAGGCGAAATAGCCATAATCATAAGGAATGAATGTTTTGCTTGTCCATTCGATAGGTAATTTAAGCGCATCCGTTTTGATATCGGCAGGGGCAAATAATCCTGTTTTTTCTGCGGAATCGAGTAAGTTGTTATCTAACCCTAAGATAATGTCGGCTTTGCTTTTTTCCCCTTCCATACGTAGGCGATTCAGTAGTGCAACACCATCCCCTAGAGAAACCAGTTTTAACTCACATTCGCATTGTGCTTCGAAATTCTTTTTGATTTGCGGGCCTGGGCCCCATTCCGCAGCAAAGGAATCATAGGTATACACCGTCAACGTTGGTTTTTCGGCAGAGGCGAATGCAGTGAAACTTAAGGTGGTTAAAGCAATGAGTGAGGTAAAGAATTTATTTTTAGTCATTGTAATTCCTGCGTAAATCATAAAAAAACACAGGATTTGAGGAGGGACCGATACAATAATTTGTAGGCGGTAGCTCAAATCCCTACGCCGGTATTAGCCGGATCAGGTTCTACGGGTTATTTCTCAGCCCAAATTGGCACCCCGTTGAGACGCAGACTATTGTAATTACTTCAGACATATCTGCAAACTGTATTGATATAGGTTTACCAGTTTGGGTATGTGTGAAACAATTAGGCATCTTTCAAATTTGGTTAT
This sequence comes from Providencia sp. PROV202, assembly GCF_028479565.1. Taxonomy (NCBI): domain Bacteria; kingdom Pseudomonadati; phylum Pseudomonadota; class Gammaproteobacteria; order Enterobacterales; family Morganellaceae; genus Providencia; species Providencia sp. PROV202. The sequence continues at coordinate 200,223 of NZ_JAMPNV010000014.1, forward strand.
TGAGGTAGTCTAGTGATCGATGATGATGGCTACCGCCCGAATGTAGGAATTGTAATTTGTAATCGGCAAGGTCAAGTCTTATGGGCTCGCCGTTATGGTCAGCATTCTTGGCAATTTCCTCAAGGTGGGATTAACCCTGGGGAATCGCCAGAACAAGCGATGTATCGTGAGTTATACGAGGAAGTCGGACTACAGCGTAAAGATGTAAGGTTACTTGCATCTACCCGTAATTGGTTACGCTACAAATTACCTAAGCGTTTGGTGCGTTGGGATACAAAACCTGTTTGTATTGGACAGAAACAACGTTGGTTTTTACTTCAACTCCAATGTAATGATGCCGATATAAACGTGCAGCGCAGTAAATCGCCAGAATTTGACGGCTGGCGGTGGGTCAGTTATTGGTATCCTGTTAGGCAAGTGGTCTCTTTTAAGCGCGAAGTTTATCGCCGCGTGATGAAGGAATTCGCTCCCGTAGTTATGCCTTTGCAGGAACAGAAATTACCACAACGACCTGTTTTTAATAATCGTAGGCGCGGAGTTAAGTAAGCCTATGTTGACGCGTTTACGTGACATTGTCGAAAAAGTCGCGATGGCGACCAGTCTGACTCAAGCTCTTGAAGTTTTGGTCAATGAGACGTGCAAAGCGATGCGTACCGATGTGTGCTCGATTTACTTAGCCGATCATCCTCGCCAATGTTATTACCTAATGGCAACCCGCGGGCTGAAAAAGCCTAGCGGGATTGCTATTCGTTTAGGATTCGACGAAGGGGTTGTTGGCGCAGTGGGTCGACAATCGGAAATGTTGAACCTCGCCGATATTCGCGAACACCCGCAATTCAAATATCTTCCCCAACTCAAAGAAGAACAGCTCAAAGCCTTTCTCGGCGTGCCTGTCGTTTATCGACGCCAATTGCTGGGCGTGCTGGTGGTTCAACAGCGAGAAAAACGGTTATTCAGCGAAACCGAAGAATCCTTTATGGTCACGCTATCGATGCAGTTAGCGGTGATATTATTCCAAGCGCAAACAAAAGGTATTTTCGGGCAATATCGGCAAAACCGTCTCAAAGCTATTCCTGTTTCTCAAGGAATTTCGATGGCTTATGGTTGGCAAGATACCTCCCAACCTTCTTTAGACAATGTGTATCAAGCGACTACATTAAATATTGATGAAGAGCGTCAACGCTTGGTGATAGCGCTGGAAAGTGCGGCAGCAGAATTTCGTCGTATTAGTAAGCGGTTTATGGCGAGCTCATCTAAAGAAAGCGCAGCTATTTTCGACCTGTATAACCATTTACTTAATGACCCTCAACTGAAAAAGCGGTTATTTACGGCGATTAATCAAGGTGCGGTGGCTGAATGGGCGGTGAAAACCGTCATCGAAGATTACGCTTTGCAATTCTCACGTTTACGTGACCTCTATTTAAGAGAGCGCGGCTCCGACCTTCGTACCTTAGGGCAGCGCTTATTATTTCATCTCGATGATTCACTGATACCAACCAGCCAATGGCCAGACCGTTTTATCTTAGTGGCTGATGAGCTAAGTGCGAGCGTTCTTGCAGAATTACCACTTGAACAATTAGCGGGGGTGATTGTGCGCGATGGTGCAACGCACTCCCACTCTGCGATTTTGATCCGAGCAATGGGGATCCCCGCGATTATGGGGGCGGATATTGAGCCTTCTTTATTACATAATCGCCATCTGATTTTGGATGGTTATCGTGGCGAAGTGTTTATTGAGCCGGAAAACTTCATCGCTCAGGAATACCAGCAAATTATTGAAGAAGAAAATGTGCTTAGCAGATTAGCGGAAGGCACACTTTCTCAAGATGCAGTACTCAAAAACGGTGAGCATGTGGATATTTGCCTCAATGCCGGATTGAGCCCTCGCTATGAACAGCAAATTCATGATGGGGTGGATGGTGTTGGACTCTACCGAACCGAACTGCCATTTATGCTGCACAACGGTTTCCCATCTGAGGATGAACAGAAGCAGTTATATCGGGATGTACTGCAACTTTTTGCAACGAAACCGGTGGTATTAAGAACTTTAGATATCGGCGCAGACAAACAACTGCCTTATATGCCGATCAGCGAGGAAAATCCTTGCTTGGGGTGGCGTGGGATCCGCGTGATGCTGGATCAACCTGAAATATTTTTGATCCAGTTGCGTTCTATGCTGAGAGCTAACCAAGATACGGGCAATTTACGTATTTTATTGCCGATGATCACGAGCATTAATGAAGTGGATGAGGCGATCGGGCTGATTAATCGCGCCAGAAATGAAGTGAGCCAACAACTCGGAAAATCGATTGATTTACCTCCAATTGGCGTGATGTTGGAAGTGCCTTCACTCCTGTTTTTGCTGCCAGAGTTAAAGCAGCGAGTTGATTTTATTTCGATCGGTACCAACGACTTTACACAATATTTACTCGCCGTCGACCGTAATAACACTCATGTGGCGGCGCTCTATGATAACCTGCACCCTGCGGTGGTGCGTTTTCTATCCATGGTACATATGGAATGCCAGCGTATAGGTTTGCCGATTAGTGTGTGCGGTGAAATGGCGGGGCAACCATTAAGTGCTATGGTGCTGATTGCATTAGGTTATCGTAGTTTGAGTATGAGTGGGCGCAGTGTTCCTCGCATGAAATATTTAATTCGTCAGCTTGATCCTCAATTGATGGCTGAGTTAGTACCTGATTTGCTCGGTGCAGAAACCAGCGAAAATGTCCGGCATAAGATCAGCGAGTTTATGGAGAGAAATGGACTTGGTGGTTTTGTACGTGGCGGGATCTAGTTTGATCTTCTATGTTATTAATATGTAATTATATGCGGACAATAACCTCGTGTTATTATGCGGCATAATTTTTGACTCAATTATTTTAAAGTGGGGAACGATGAGTAACAGCTACTTAGCATTTCCGGAAATTGATCCCGTAATGTTCTCGATTGGCCCAGTCTCTTTGCACTGGTATGGTTTTATGTACCTTGTCGGATTCGTTTTTGCGCTATGGTTAGCGGGACGTCGCGCTTCTAAGCCAAACAGCGGCTGGACAAAAAATGAAGTCGAGAACTTGTTGTATATTGGCTTTGTCGGTGTATTTGTGGGTGGGCGACTTGGCTATGTTTTCTTCTATAACTTGCCTGTTTTCTTAGATGACCCTCTGTATCTGTTCAAGGTATGGGATGGCGGTATGTCCTTCCATGGCGGTTTGATTGGGGTTATCTGTGCCATGATGTGGTTTGCCTATCGCACGAAACGCCGTTTCTTACAAGTTTCTGATTTTGTTGCACCTTTGATTCCTTTTGGTCTTGGAATGGGACGTATCGGTAATTTTATTAATGGCGAGCTGTGGGGACGCGTTACCCTAGATACACCATGGGCATTTCTATTCCCTCATTCAAGAAGTGAAGATATCCAACTTGCGGCACAAGACCCGTCTCTGTTGCCTATTCTCGAGCAGTACGGTGTATTGCCAAGACACCCATCCCAGCTATATGAGATGGTTTTAGAAGGCATCGTTTTATTCCTGATATTGAATTTATTTGTACGTAAACCTCGTCCAATGGGTAGCGTATCGGGTCTGTTCCTTATCGGTTATGGGGCATTCCGTATTATCGTTGAATTCTTCAGGCAGCCAGATGCGCAGTTAGGTTTATTCGGTGGTATCAGTATGGGGCAAATTCTCTCGATTCCGATGATTATTATCGGTGTATTGATGATTATCTGGGCTTACAAATACGGTAAAAATATCCCTGCCCATAAGCCTGCTAAAAGTGTTGATAGCAAGTAGCGTATATAGCTAGTCACGTAGGCAGTAAATAACGTAGACAGCAAATAACGCAGACAGTAAATCTCGTTAATAAGCAGTAAATTCAGTCATTTTTGGTTTGTGTTATTGAGGGATATTTGATAACACAAACCGCCTGTATTTCGGAGTAAGAGAGCCACTATGAAGCCGTATCTTGAGTTATGCCAACGTATTATCGATGAAGGTCAATGGGTTGAAAATAAGCGCACAGGTGTCCGCTGTTTAACCGTGATTAATGCCGATCTCGAATATGATGTGGGCAACAATCAATTTCCTTTAATTACAACGCGCAAAAGCTTTTATAAAGCCGCCATTGCCGAGTTATTAGGGTACTTACGTGGCTATGATAATGCAGCGCAGTTCCGTGAAATTGGTTGTAATACTTGGAATGCCAATGCTAATGAAAACCAAGCATGGTTAGATAACCCGCATCGTAAAGGTGAAGATGATATGGGGCGCGTTTATGGCGTCCAAGGTCGCTCATGGCAGCGCCCAGATGGCTCTCATCTTGACCAATTAAAGAAAGTGGTTAATAACCTGAAAAACGGTATTGATGACCGCGCCGAAATCGTGACTTTCTATAACCCCGGAGAGTTCGAAATGGGCTGCTTACGTCCTTGTATGCACACCCATACGTTTTCACTACTTGGCGATACGCTGCATTTAACCTCTTATCAACGTAGCTGCGATGTGCCTCTTGGTCTCAACTTCAATCAGGTTCAATGCTTTGTTTTACTGGCTTTAATGGCGCGAATTACGGGTCATAAAGCAGGTAAGGCTTATCATAAAATTGTGAACGCACATATTTATGAAAATCAACTGCCTTTAATGCGTGATGTTCAATTAAAACGTGAACCATACCCATCTCCAAGCTTAACGATTAACCCTGCAATTAAATCATTGGAAGATCTTGAAACGTGGGTAACAACTGATGATTTCACCTTAGACGGTTATCAGTGCCACGAAGCAATAAAATATCCATTTACGGTCTAATTCGGGTGGATTGATATAAAGGCATAGATACGCATAGCCTCTGTAAATAATACGGTTTATGCCTTTATTTTTATTATCTTTACGGCTCACTCGATTTTCTAAGTTGCTCCATACCTTTACATCCCTGTCAACTCTTACTCTCGTTCACCCTTATTACTTCCGCTATTTCCCATTTTTGCCTTATCCCCGAAAGCTATTCTGACCTGTCTCTCTTATTTTGGGGGAACACTTTTTTATCTTTACGATTAATTTTGCGAAGCCGTTTCCAAAAGCATTCAAGGAAAATGCAAAAGTGACATTTTGCTGGGAAGCGCTACGAAGAATGGTAAATGAGGTCTGTTGGACTGAGAAGTTTTCATCCAAGCTCCCCGTAGATAACGGTTGAGAGAGATAAGGAAATGCCAGAACAGACAAATTTGGTACATGGAAAAATAAAGTGGCTAAAGCGCAACATTGATGAGCAGGGATTCACTTTAATTGAAATACTGGTTGTTCTGTTTCTGTGCTCAATTGTTGCTCTGCCTGCGTTTTATCAATGGCAACAGCAAGTGAAACGGCTACAACTTATTGATGCTGCTAGGCAAACTGCCGAATTTATCTACAGTAATCTAATGGAAGGCATTTATTTAAATCAGCACCGTATTATGACAGTAAGTTTCACATCAAAAGAGTGGCATTTAGTGGTTACGGATGCAGATACAGCGCAACAAATTAGCCAATTTAAGGGTGACAAATTTGAGCGTATTGAGCTCAAGCACGCGTCTAGACAATCGATTCATTTTTACGGTAAGCAAGGGACAAGTAGCCCTTTTCGAATTGAGCTCAACAATGAAAGTGACCAAATATCCGTGATTATTTCATCTGCGGGTCGGGTTCGCAGTTGCAGCCCACAAATATTAGCAGGTGTGCCCAAATGTTGAGTCACACTAAAAAGTATAAAGCAGAAAAAGGTTTCTCTTTGCTAGAAACACTGATTGCGATGCTAATTGGTTGTCTAGTCTGCATTGCAGCGATGAATACGATCCCCGTGTTATTTAAGCAACTATTTCAGGCTTTTTTTCAATATCAATTGGATAGAGAGGTCAGGCAGGTGTTGATTAATATGGAAAAATATTTTCGTCGAATTGGTCATTGCAGCCAGTCACCTTCCAAACCTCATTGTGAAGGAAAGGCAATTACCATCAGCACTAAGTTCTTAAGTCGTCAGGCTAACTCCTGCATTATTTTTGCCTATGACCAAGATTTATCTGGGGGATGGGTTATAGGGCCAAGTCATTCATTACATTCCGATTTCTTTGGATTCAGGCTCCATAACAATAAGCTGGAATCTAACCGTAATGTGACAAATTGCGATGGTACCCGTTGGCACTCGTTGTTTGACCCGAACATGGTGAAAGTTAATAAACTGACCTTTGATTGGCGGCCTGCAACAAAAGTTTTAGACATGTCGATGACAGTTGAAAGTATTTTATTGCCGAATAGAACGTTTGATTATCATTCCTCCGTGATGTTAAGGAATGTGCCATGAGGGAAACAAAAGCGCAGCGAGGCAATATTGCCTTAGTCATGGTGATGGTACTAATGAGTGTCGGGCTTATCTTGCTGAAAGCACTAAATTATTACCAAGCGCGGGCTAGCCATGAATTAAGCCGCGAAGAAAAATACTATCAATCATTCAATTTGGCAGAATCAGCATTGTCATGGGGACTCGCTCAACATTGGAAATTAAAAGCAGAAAAAGCGAGTCCTTGGGTATGTCAACGAGAAACAAATCACGGGTGGGTGAGTTGCCTTAAGCATTATAAAAATAACCAATTCATTTTATCGGGTAAAGGTGAATTATCGAAAAACCAATCGCTAACGGTATATCGATGGGTTGTGCCGATATGGAATGAAGGGCGCTTACAAGCGCGAGAAAATGGCTGGATTGATTATTGTCCTGTGGCGATTAAAGGATTTTGCCAATGAAGAATTCACAGCAAGGATTTGCGCTGGTAGAGTCGATGATTGCGGTGGTTGTTTTTGCTATCTTGCTGATAGCTCTGCTAAACTACAGCCAATATATCGCTTTGAATTTTAATCAAATATACCAAGGTTCACAGGCAGTTCGGTCTCTACATGGTACTTTAGAAGGTAAACGCTCTTCTAATGATAAAGTTCCATTGGAAATAGGGTATCAGCCGCAGAGAGAACAGATAAAAATCGTGCATTCTACAATCCTTGGGAACTGTAGTGAATCTAAGGTGTCCTTGTTAGTGGGCGGGAAACTGTATTCGATAAGTCGCTGGATGTGTGCAAAAGGAGAGAGTCATGTTTCAGGTTTATCATTCTAACCAATTAGATCTACTCAAAGAGCTAATTGCACACTTAATGGAGAATGACCCGCTACCTCATCCTTTTGAGCAAGAAATTGTATTAGTACAAAGCCCCGGTATGTCTCAATGGCTACAGATAGAGCTCGCTAAACGCTTTGGAATAGCCGCCAATATTAACTACCCATTACCTGCTACGTTTATCTGGGATATGTTCCGCCGAGTGCTTCCTGATATCCCCAAAGAAAGCGCTTATACTAAGCAGGCGATGACGTGGAAGTTAATGACGATTTTACCCAATGTCATTAATGAAGCTGAATTTGAGCCTCTACGTCACTATCTGCAAGACGATTCAGACAAGCGTAAGTTGCACCAATTATCAGGGCGTATTGCCGATTTATTTGACCAATATTTGGTTTACCGACCGGAGTGGATTGCTCTGTGGCAACGTAATGAGTTGATTGATGGGCTCAGTGAAAATCAATTGTGGCAAAAAAGATTATGGCTATGTTTGGTGGAATATACAGAGCAGCTGGGTCAATCTCCTTGGCACCGAGCAAACCTCTATCAGAGTTTTATCGATAAGCTTAAAGTATCGCCAGAGTTAGCTAAAAATTTACCATCGCGCCTATTTATTTGTGGTATTTCCTCGTTGCCGCCTGTGTATTTACAAGCGCTTAATGCAATTGCCGAACACTCAGATATCCATTTAATGTTTACCAACCCGTGTCGCTATTACTGGGGAGACATTCAAAGCAGTACCTTTTTAGCGCGATTACAGCAACGAAAATTGCGCCACTATTTGGATAAGCACGAAATTTCCCGTTTTAAAATTGATGAGCACGCTATCAACTTATTCAATGCTGAAGGTGAACAAAATTTAGCAAACCCACTGTTAGCATCGTGGGGCAAGCTTGGTCGGGATAACTTATATTTTATTTCTCAAATTGATGCCGCCAATGAAGTCTCTGCCTTTGTTGATAATGGGCGAAATAACCTTCTCGAAAATTTACAGCAAGATATTCTCGATCTTGAAAATCACGCACAGCTAGGCGTGACATTAGATGAGTATGAAAGTAGCTCCCAGAAGCGCTCACTCCATCCAAGCGATCAATCCGTGACATTTCATTCATGTCATAGTGCTCAGCGTGAAGTTGAAGTTTTGCAGGATCGCTTATTGGCTCTATTTGAAGAAGATCCTACATTAACCCCCCGTGATGTGATTGTCATGGTCGCTGACATCGACAGTTATGCGCCTTATATTCAAGCTGTGTTCGGTAACACTAGCTCATCACACTATATTCCATTCTCTATTTCAGATAGAAAGGCACTACAAGCCCATCCAATCTTACAAGCTTTTATTATGTTATTGGATTTGCCTCAAAGCCGCTTTTCAACGGAGCAAGTACTGGCGTTATTAGAAGTTTCAGCGTTTGCCGCGCGTTTCGATATTGATGAGAGTGAGCTGAGTTTGTTAAGGAGATGGGTCAATGAATCCGGAATTCGCTGGGGGCTGGATGATGATAATGTCAGAGCACTATCGCTACCGGTTATTGGGCAAAATACGTGGCAGTTTGGTTTAAGCCGAATGTTACTTGGCTATGCGATGGATAGCCGTAATGGCCCGTGGAATGGTGTGCTTCCGTACGATGAATGCAGTGGGCTCGCAGCTCAATTGGCAGGCAAATTAGCATTACTCATCGATACACTTAGAGAATGGCGAACAGGCTTAGAGCAAGAACGTACACTCGATGAGTGGAAAGAGATCTGCCAGCAATTAATTGATAGCTGCTTCAAAGTCGATAGTGAAACTGAAATCGTCTTAACCTTACTCACGACACAATGGCACAAAATTATTGAAAATGCCCTGACTGCCAATTATCAAGAAGCTATTCCATTACGTTTAATTCGTGACGAGCTATCGGTTTGCTTTGACGACGAAAAAATCAGCCAGCGTTTTCTTGCTGGTGCAGTGAATTTCTGCACGCTAATGCCAATGCGTTCTGTACCGTTTAAAGTCGTTTGTTTACTGGGTATGAACGATGGTGCATATCCACGTAATGTACCGCCCCTCGGTTTTGATTTAATGGCAGAAAAAGTCCAGCGAGGGGATAGAAAGCGCCGTGATGATGACCGATATCTATTCTTAGAAGCATTAAATTCAGCGACGAAGCAACTCTATATTAGCTACATTGGACGTTCAATTCGAGATAACCAAGAGTGCAATCCATCGGTGCTAGTCACTGAATTATTGGAGTATATCTGTCAGAGTTTCTGCTTACAGGGCGACCAATCATTGAACATCGATGAAAGTTCACTGCGGCTAAAACAGTATTTAGTCACTGAGCATAATCGAGTGCCATTTGCGAAAGAAAACTTTATCCCTAACACGCTTTATCAAAGCTTCGCACAAGAATGGCTGCCAGTCGCAAAAAGTGCAGAGCAAACGGCTAAGTCGTTTACGTCAGTATTAGAACAACGTGAACCTATTACAGAGTTATCGTTAGAACAGATTTTACGTTTTTATCGACACCCTATACGTGGCTTCTTTCAACAACGCTTAAAAGTGCATTTTTCAATTGAAGAGACTGAACTCCCAGAGGAGGAGCCATTTGTATTGGGGGGATTACAACGCTATAAAATCAATGACCAAGTGCTAGATTTATTAGTCAAAGATGAAGACCCAAATCCCCTTTATCATGCATTAAAAGCCTCAGGGCAATTACCCGCCAAACAATTTGGCCAGCTATTTTGGGAGAAGCAATTGAATGATATTGCTCCATTAGCTGAAAAAGTGAAAGAGTACGGCGATCGACGTGTCGATTATCCGATTGAGTGTGAAATACATGAGATCAAAATTACAGGCTTATTGCGAAATGTTCACGAGTCAGGAATATTGCGTTATAGACCTGCTTATCTTACTGCCAATGATGGCGTGCAATTATGGATAGAACATTTGTTTTTTAATGCGTTTGTTGGTGAAGGTGAAAGCATCGCATTAGGGCGAGAAAACAGTGTTTGGCATTTTTCTGCCATATCCTCAGAGTGTGCAAAAGTACACTTGAATACGCTTATTGAAGGGTATTGTGAAGGAATGAATACGCCGCTAATACTGTTAAATCAGAGTGGTTGGAATTGGATTTCGGCGTGTTTTGATAAAAAAACGAAGGAATATGACTTTACGTCAGAAGATGTGCAGCAAAAGGCGTTATCGGCGCTACTGCAAAGCCTACAAGGAAGCCAAATGAAAGTGGGTGAAATGGAAGATGATTATGTATTGAGAGCTTGCAGAAGCATAAATAGTTCATTGATTGAATCGCTGCTGAGTAATACTCGGCGCTTCTTACTGCCGATGGCAGAGTACTTAAAATAAGGGAGAGCATCTAAGAATGTTACGATTATCGAAACATATCGCTCATTTATTCTTGTTATCACTACTGTTTGTCGGTAGTGCCATTGCTGCGCAGCCACTTTGGCAAGTTTTGCCAGAGACTATCAATAAAAGCGTCAGTGATCCGCGAGAATATAAAGCAATCAAACTTAATAACGATATGACTGTTTTACTGGTTTCAGACCCTAAAGCAACTAAGTCGTTAGCGGCAGTTTCATTACCCGTAGGGAGTATTGAAAACCCGAGTAGCCAGTTAGGGCTTGCTCACTACTTAGAGCACATGGTGTTAATGGGTTCTAAAAAATACCCTGAGCCAAGTAGCTTCTCTGAGTTTTTACAAAAACACGGCGGAAGCCATAATGCCAGCACGGCACCACATCGCACTGCTTACTATTTTGAAGTTGAAAATGGGGCTCTTGAGGCTGCTACGGATAGACTTGCGGATGCACTCGCGGAGCCGTTACTTGACCCCGTGAATGCAGACAAAGAACGTAATGCCGTCAACGCTGAACTCACCATGGCTCGTGCTCGTGATGGTATGCGTATTTGGCAAATTCGTTCTGAAACGCTAAACCCTGCCCATCCAAACTCTCGCTTTGCAGGTGGAAATCTGGAAACGTTGAAGGACAAACCCAATAGCAAGCTCCAAGATGAGTTAGTGAGTTTCTACAAACGTTATTACTCAGCAAACTTAATGAATGGCGTATTGTATAGTGACCAATCTATTGAACAATTAGCGAAAATTGCCAATGAAACCTTTGGACGTATTCCTAATTTTAATGCTTCAGTACCAGCGGTTACGATCCCCGCAGTGACGGATAAAGAAAAGGGGATTGTGATCCACTATGTTCCCTCTCAGCCACAAAAAGCATTGCAAATCGAATTTAGCATCAAAAACAATATGGCCGATTTTCGTAGCAAGAGTGATGAATACATCAGCTACTTAATTGGAAATCGTAGTCCGGGAACGTTATCTGATTGGCTTATTTCTCAAGGATTAGCAGAAGGTATCAGCGCATCTGCGTCACCAAATGCTGATCGTAACTATGGCTCATTTTCTATCTATGTCACGTTAACGGACAAAGGGTTAGCAGAGCGTGATCAAGTTATCGCAGCTATTTTTGCTTATATTGATTTGATTAAAAAACAAGGTGTTAACCAAGATTATTTTGATGAAATAGCCAAAGTGCTCAATCTATCATTTCGTTATGGTTCCATTGTTAGAGACATGAATTATATCGAATGGCTTTCTGACCAAATGATCACAATGCCTGTTAATCACGTTCTAGATTCTGATTATGTTGCAGATAAATATAATCCTGCAGCGATAAAACAGAGACTTTCTGAACTGACAGCACAAAATGCACGTATTTGGTTTATTAGCCCGAATGAACCGAGTAATAAAAAAGCTTACTTTGTCGATGCGCCTTATCAAGTCGATAAAATCAGTGAAAAACAGTTCACGGAATGGGCTGGTTTAGAGTCAAAAATGACCTTTAAATTGCCAAAATTGAACCCTTATATTCCGGATAACTTATCCCTGATTAAAACGGATAAAGCATATAAGCATCCTGAAATGGTTTATCAGGAAGGGAATACACGTGTGCTGTATATGCCAAGTCAGTATTTTGCTGATGAACCGAAGGCGAGTATTACGTTAGATTTGCGCTATAACGATCAAGATGAAACAGCAAAATCTCAAGTGGTAGGTTCTTTACTGCAATATATTTCATCGTTAAAAATGGATGAATTACAGTATCAAGCTTCCGTGGCTGGGATGTCCGTCTCCGTCTCTCAAGGGGTTGGGTTACAGTTAAATGCGAGCGGTTATACTCAGCATTTATCGGAGCTGTTTTTATCCATGACCAAGGAGTATTTAAGTTTTGAGCCAACAGAAAGAGAGTTGATTCAGGCAAAATCTTGGTACAAAGAACAAATCGAAGTGGCAAACAATGCGAAAGCATATGAGCTAGCCATGCAGCCATTACAGCGCCTTAACAGTGTTCCGTATTTTGAACAGGAGCAACGGTTAGCCGCTTTAGACACGATCACTTTGAAAGATATTACGGACTACCGTAGTTCCGTCGTTGAAGGTGCCGCCTTACAAGCATTAGTTGTGGGTAACATTACTCAGCAGCAAAGTATTCAAACTATCCAAGATGTCAGTAAGCTGTTAAAGAGCAAAGGTAAAAATTGGTGGAGTGGTGACATCGTTGTGGTGAATAAAACCTATCTAGCCGATTTCCATAAGCAAGGTAATAGCAGCGATAACGCATTGGCCGAGTTATTTATTCCTGATGGTTATGACCGTATCGATGGTGCGGTTCTGTCTGGCATTTTATCTAAAATTGTTCAGCCGTGGTTTTACGACCAATTACGAACCAATGAGCAACTAGGTTATGCCGTATTTGCTTTTAAGGTGGGGCTTGGTGATCAGTGGGGTATTGGCTTCTTGCTGCAAAGTAATGCCAAAGCCCCCGATTATCTCAATACTCGCTATCAAGATTTCTATAAAGTCACTCTGGATAAGCTGAAGAAATTACCTTCTGCTGAATTTGAACAATATAAACAATCGATTATTACGGAAATGAAACAGCCGCCACAAACATTCTATGAAGAAGTGGGGCGCTATGGTTCCGATTTTTCTCGTAATATTTTCAGTTTTGACTCTAGAGATAAAGTGTTATCGAGATTAGCGACAGCCACTCAAGCTGAAGTGATTGCATATTATGAAAATGCAGTTTTAAAACACCAAGGTTTAGCAATGGCATCTCAAGTGATTGGTCAGGGTGTTGATGAAAAATCAGGGTATGCAAAACTGAAAAATTGGGTGTTGTACCCACAAGCGTCAGATCTTCAGAAGATGTTACCTATCAAGGAAAATGTTGAGTGAATAAGGTGCAGATGAGTTCCCAATTGTTAGATGCTTATACACTTCCGTTACGTGGACAGCGGTTAATTGAAGCATCGGCTGGTACAGGCAAAACCTATACGATAGGGATCCTCTATCTGCGCCTATTATTAGGTTTAGGGAATGAAAATGCATTCCCTCGACCTTTAAGTGTTGAGGAAATTCTGGTTGTGACCTTTACCGAGGCGGCGACTAATGAATTACGTGGGCGTATTCGTGAGCGTATTCATAAGATGCGCTTGGCGTGTTTACGAAATGGCTTGGGATTCGAATCGGAACCAGAATATCTCACACTGTTAACAGAATTATCGAGCGAAGAACAACGCGCTTTTGCGGCGAATTGGCTATTAGCTGCTGAGCGTCAAATGGATGAAGCGGCTATTTACACCATTCATGGTTTTTGCCAACGAATGTTAGCGCACAATGCATTTGAGTCAGGCATTTTGTTTGAACAAACCATGATCCAAGATGAATTTCCTATCCAGAAACAAGCATGTGCGGACTTTTGGCGTCGTCATTTTTATCCCCTGGATTATTCGATGACCAAAGTGGTTCATGCCGAGTGGAGTGGACCTGAAGCACTATTGAACGATATTAAACCGTTTTTGCAAGGGGATATTCCTGCCATTATCAATCAGCCGGAATTACCTGAAACTCTTGAAGAGCGCCATCAACGTTTGATTGGTTTAATTCAGAATTTAAAAGATTTATGGGCAAAAAATGTCGCTGATTTTGAAAAGCTAATTTCTAATTCTGATGTAGATAAACGCAGCTACAGCGCACGTTATTTACCAGCGTGGCTAGAAAAAATAACCAGTTGGGCAGAACAAAGCACCGATGATTATCAATTGCCAAGAGATATTTTAGAGCGTTTTGCTCAATCTCGATTAGATGAAAAATCCAAAAGCGGTTCAGGGCCTTCGCATGCTGTTTTTAGATTAGTGGATGAGTTGCTCACCCAAGCGTTGACGATCAAAGATTTGATTATTCCTCAGGCGATCACTGAAGTGCGCCAGACCATCGCCCATGAAAAGCAAACGCGCGGTGAATTAGGTTTTGATGATTTGCTGACTCGACTGGATAGAGCGCTGCATCAAGATGGTGGGGCATTACTTGCCGAAGCGATTGCTAAGCGCTTCCCCGTGGCGATGATTGATGAATTTCAAGATACCGACCCCCAGCAATACCGTATTTTTCAGCGTATTTATCGGAAAACTGAAGGCACTGCATTGCTGTTTATCGGAGACCCAAAGCAAGCTATTTATGCATTCCGTGGTGCGGATATCTTCACGTATATTGCGGCGAAAAAGCAAGTTAGTGCTCACTATACGTTAGAGACAAACTATCGCTCATCCCAGAGTATGGTTGAGGCGGTTAATCAGGTTTTTCACCATGCTGAAAACCCATTTATTTTTGAGCAAATTCCATTTCAAGGCGTTAATTTTGCGGTTCATAATAGCCATAAAAAACTGATCCATAACGGGAAAGAAGTGAAAGCGCTCACTTTCTGGCAGCAGCAAGCTGAAGCTGTTTCCGTTTCTGAATATGAACAAGCCCTTGCGCAGCAATGTGCGGCACAAATAGGACGATATCTTGCTGGTGGTTTGAAAGGGACCACTTACTTTGAAAATAAGCAGCAGCAAACGCCTGTAGAAGCTTCGGATATCACCGTATTAGTGCGCAGTCGTCGTGAGGCGATATTGATCCGTGATGCGCTAAATCAACTGAATATCCCATCGGTGTTCCAATCAAATCGAGAAAGCGTGTTTGCGACCCAAGAAGCCAAAGAAATTCTCTGGCTATTATTGGCAGTATTAACACCAGAAAAAGAACGGGTGTTGCGCAGCGCCTTAGCGACGGGGTTATTAGGCTTAACAGCAGAAGATATTGATAACCTAAATTACGATGAAAAAGCGTGGGAAAACTTAGTTGATGAGTTTGCTCACTATGCTGTAATTTGGCGTAAACGCGGTGTTTTACCCATGTTACGTGGGATTATGTCTAAGCGACATATCGCTGAAACCTTACTATCGGGTTCTGAAGGTGAACGCCGTTTGATGGATCTCATGCATATCGGCGAATTACTGCAAGAGACGTCTCTCCAACTTGAAGGTGAGCATACACTAACCCGTTGGTTAGCGCAGCAGATCGCTCACCCAGACCATCAATCAGATGCACAACAGATGCGCCTTGAAAGTGATAGACATTTGGTGCAAATCAGCACCATACATAAGTCTAAAGGGCTAGAATATAAAATTGTCTGGTTGCCGTTTGCGAGTAACTTTTTGCCTCAATCAAAAGGCCTGTTCCATGACCGTGATGATTACGTTACGAAGCTCGACCTTGATGATTCACAAGAGTATGTCGAATTAGCGGATGAAGAGCGTTTAGCTGAAGATTTACGCTTATTGTATGTGGCACTCACTCGCGCTATTTATCACTGTAGTGTTGGAGTCGCGCCGCTTATCAAAGGCAATCGTAAAAAAGCAGGTAATACGGATTTGCACCTATCCGCGCTGGGGTATTTGCTGCAACAAGGCCAAGAAGGCGACAGTGTTTTACTCAGCAGTACGCTTGAAGCACTCAGTAATGATGTGATTGATGTGCAACCGATAGATCTCCCTGAAATGGTAAAACTGGATTTAACTAAAGAGGCCAGTGATGAATTATCAGCAAGAGCGGTTTCTCGACACTTTGATGATAGCTGGCGTGTAACAAGCTATTCTGGTCTGAGTTATAGCACCTCCCATGGAGAAGAAGAGCAAACCTTATCTGCTGAGCAATTTGCTAACTCATTAGCCCCTAAGATGGATATTGAAGTCAGTCATGATGTTGAGGTGCAAGAAACACAAGAAAATACACTGACTCCGCACCAATTCCCTAAAGGTGCTGCGCCTGGCACATTTTTACATAGTTTGATGGAAGAAATTGATTTTTCAGGTGACATTTCATCCGAATGGCTAGAAGAAAAACTACAAGTATCAGGCTTTGATACTCAATGGGTTTCGATGTTACAAGGCTGGTTGAATGCCATTCTTAATGTACCGTTAGCTGATGATGGGCTCTGTTTGTCGGCTATTCCAGCTCAAGATAGGCTGGATGAAATGCAGTTCTATTTACCGATTGATAGCTTGCTCAATGCAAAAGAGGTTGATCGCGTTACCCACAAACATGATCCTCTATCAAAACATTGTCCTCCGCTTAATTTTGAGCAGGTACAAGGTATTTTAAAAGGCTTTATAGACTTAACCTTTTGCTGGAAAGGGAAGTTTTATTTATTGGATTATAAGTCCAACTATTTAGGTGAAGATGCCTCTTATTACACTCAAGAGGCAATGGCTGAAGCGATGATTGACCATCGATATGATCTGCAATATCAGCTTTATTCGCTGGCATTACACCGTTTTTTACAACAGAGGATGCCAAATTACGATTATGAAACTCATTTTGGTGGCGTTTATTATCTATTTTTACGGGGAACTGAACGCATAGATTCTCAAAATGGCATCTTCTTTTATCGACCAACAATTGAATTTATCAGTGAGTTTGATGCGCTATTTCATGATGCTCAATCTAAGGAGCCACAATGATGAAAGCGTTATTTAATCAAGCTATTGAAGCGCGTATATTCACGCCTCTTGATGTGCAATTCGCCTATAACGTTGCGAATGAAGATAACCCGATTTTATTGCTAGTGGCAGCGCTGCTTAGTGCAGAAACTATGTCTGGACATGTTTGCTTATCGTTGGAGGATATTCGCCCTGACGTACTATTTATGGGAAGACATCCTGAGTTTACGGCGCAATTATGGCAAATGATTGGAGAGCCAAATCAAGCCGCTATCAGAGCTGCATTATTATCCAGTGAATCCGTGTGTGAAGTTGGGGGTGGGTCTGTTGCTCCATTGCTACTATCAGGTGATTTCCTTTATTTCCAGCGTATGTGGCAATACGAGCAGTGCGTAGCTCACTTCTTTTCAGAAACTGAGTTAGCCGATGTTAGGAATGATAATATTGTTAATGATTCGAAAATTCAGCCGATTTTAACGGAGCTTTTCCCTGAATCAACGCAGATAGATTGGCAAAAAATTGCCGCTGCTATTGCGTTAACTAGCCGAGTCTCGGTTATTTCAGGGGGACCTGGAACGGGGAAAACGACGACGGTCGCGAAAATTTTAGCGGGGCTGATTAAGTTAGGTCATCAACAGCAACATCGTTTGCGTATTGAATTAGCCGCCCCAACAGGTAAAGCTGCCGCTCGTTTAACCGAGTCATTAGGGTATGCGATGAAACAGCTGCCGCTAAATGACGATGAGCGTGAATCACTCCCCTCTCAAGCCAAAACATTGCACCGATTATTAGGGGCTCAGCCTGAAAGCCAGCAGTTTCGTTATCACCGTGATAATCCGCTTGCACTCGATATCTTGATTGTTGATGAAGCTTCAATGGTGGATTTACCCATGATGGGCAAGCTCATAGAAGCACTGCCTGACTCTGCCAAACTGATATTTTTAGGTGATAAAGATCAGCTTGCTTCCGTTGAGGCGGGGGCGGTTTTAGGGGATATCTGCCGCTTCGCGAATAAAGGCTATAGCCCTGAGCGAGCCGCTCAGCTGGAGCGATTGGCAGAATGCTCATTAAGTGAATTTACCTCAAATGAAGGGCCTGCTATCCGTGATAGTTTATGTCTATTAAGACACAGTTATCGTTTTTCAGCGGATTCAGGAATTGGCCAGCTGGCTTTCGCCGTCAATGCTGGAAATGTGAAACGGGTGGATGATATTCTTACACAGGGTTTCACGGATATTCATAACTATATCCCTAGCGCCATGCCAGATAACGAAAACGATGCTGAAGCTGAAATGAGCGAAAGCTACGCTAACATGTTATTAGATGCGGTCGGGTTCTATCAGCACTATTTACTAGCCGTTAAAGCAAGGGAAAACCCTGCTGATGTTCTACATAAATTTAATCAATACCGTCTACTTGCCGCATTGAGGGAAGGGGCTTACGGGGTTTCTGGTTTAAATGACAAACTTGAGAAATTACTCCATCGCCAAGGGTTAATTACAAAACCGTATAACTTGCAGCATAAGCATTATGTTGGAAGACCGATCATGATCAGCCGTAATGATAGCGCACTAGGTCTCTTTAATGGCGATATTGGTATTATCTTGTTAGATGAAGAGCGGCAAATGAGAGCTTATTTCCAGTTCCCTGATGGCTCCATTCGTGGGATCCAACCCAATCGACTGCCAACACATGAAACGGCGTACGTGATGACGGTTCATAAATCTCAAGGTTCAGAGTTTGCTCATACCGCCTTGGTTTTACCTTATGTATATTCGCCCGTAATCACCCGAGAGCTCGTCTATACCGCGATGACACGAGCTAAAAATGAACTTTCATTGTATGGCAGCAAGAAAGTGTTACGCCGTGCGATAGAAACACCGACTAAACGCCGTAGTGGCTTAGCGCTACAGTTTGAACACTACGGTTTGAGCAGTTAAATTAATTCTTAGACATTTAAGGTACCAATATGGAAAACCAGCAACAAATGACCGCCGTGACAGTAACATTGAATGCCAAAATTGATCCTGCTCGCCGTGCAGATTTGGAAGATGCATTTGATCAAGCCATGGAAAAATTAGGTAAAGAAGGGCAAATCCAAGTTAGTGGTGGAGGTACCCAATTAGCTGAAAATGGCGAAGTTGCTGAGTGTGATATTGAATTGGCACTAAGCGATGCAAGTGATGAGAATATCAGCCTGATTATTCAAATGTTTTCGGCGATGTTAGCCCCTAAAGGTTCCCGCTTAACTATTCATGGTGAAGACGTTCAAATCGATTTTGGAGCGGATGAAGGGTTGGCGATTTATTTCAATGGCACAGATTTAGCTGATGAAGTCTATGAAAATAATGATATTAACGATCTTTTTGATCAGCTTGATGAAGCGGTTGAAGATATCGGTGGGATCCACGGTGTTTGGGATGGCCCAACAGAAACCGCATTCTATTTTTACGGTACCTCTTTTGCTGAAATGGAAGCGATTTTACGTCCACTATTAGAGCAAAACCCACTGTGCGAGAAGTGCCGAGTTGTACAAATCGCTTAACTTAATATTAGGTCGCATCAAAGAAAAACCCAGAGTATTACTTGAATATCTGGGTTTATGAACGTTAGTTAGAGAGTATGGCGAACTAATTTGTTTGCCAACTTTCTGGGAGATTTCAAGCGGCTTGGCTTTTAATATCCAGCATTAAAATTTTCGATTTACGCTGATAGTTATAAAGTGCCTGCTTTTTGACAGGAAGCATCTCAATTTCTGCTGGAATAAAACCACGTTCTTGGAACCAATGAATGCTCCTTGTGGTTAAGACAAACAGTTTATCCAGTTCTAGTTGTTTAGCTTGTGCCATAACCCGTTGTAGTAACTCTTCACCGCGTGATGAGCTACGGTAATCAGGATGAACAGCCACGCAAGCCATTTCGCCTAGTTTCTCTTCAGGATAGGGGTAAAGTGCTGCGCAGGCGATCACCAAATTATCGCGTTCAATGATTGTGAACTTATCGATCTCCATTTCGAGTTGTTCCCGTGAGCGTCTAACTAGAATACCTTGCTGCTCAAGGGGTCTGATCAGCTCTAAAATCCCACCGATATCATTGATATTCGCACGGCGAGTCTTTTCTGAGCTTTCCATGACTATCTGTGTACCGATACCATCACGGGAGAAGAGTTCTTGGATCAGCGAGCCATTTTCTTGGTAGCTAAGTAAGTGGCTACGGCGTACGCCTCGGCGGCAGGCGGAAGCTGCACCACGCAAGAAGCGAACTGTTCCAGAATAATAATCCCCTTCAGACTCTAATTCTTGGATCCGTGTTTCCGCCTCATTCGGGAAGAGTTCAGACAGAATATTACCGTCTTTATCGGCTACCCCTTGAGATGAACAGAAACCAATCAGTTTTTCGGCTTTAATTTTAACGGCAAGCTGAGTCGCAATCTCTTCCGAGGTAAGATTAAAGCTTTCACCTGTTACAGAAACAGCCACGGGACCAATTAACACGATAGATCCATTATCGAGTTGGGCATTGATGGCATCTTCGTTGATGCGACGAATACGGCCGCTATGGCAATAATCAATCCCATCATCGACACCTAAAGGCTGCGCAATCACAAAATTACCACTCACGACGTTAATATGTGCCCCTTGTAATGGCGTATTGCCTAAACTCATCGATAAACGAGCGGTAATGTCGAGCTGCAATGCTCCAGAAGCTTGCTTAACGTATTCAAGGGTATTCGCATCAGTGACGCGGGTATGTTTATGATAAATGGCATCATAATTATGTTCAGCGAGGATCTCTTCAATTTGAGGTCGAGCGCCATAAACAACGACAATACGAATGCCAAGGCTATGCAGTAGACCTATATCGTTGACAATGCTAGGAAAATTTTCATGCGCAATTGCTTCACCGCCAAGCATGATGATAAATGTCTTGCCACGGTGGGCGTTTATATAAGGTACCGAATGGCGAAATTCATCAACCAACTCGGTGCTGCGCTCTTTCATAATTACCCTCTTAACTGAATTTTTATTCGGAATAACTGTATTTTTATTCTTTTTGGCGGAAAATATCAAGTAAAAGTTAGGACAATAAAAGTAACAAATTTATTTTTAAGGTTTACATATCTCTAAATATAAATGGATATAATCACAACAATACAATCTGCATATCAGATAATTGCCAATAAATGTTATTCGACAATTGAGCATCATTAACTATTTAAATTACGCAAGTGTGGCGTTTATATTGCATTGAATAGATGCGTGCTGGGATATAAATAGAATAGATTGGTAATGACAAAGGATGAAGAACTAGATAGAGTGCGAATTAGTCGCTAATATATTACCTCTTGTCTTAGATATTATTAAACTTTTCAGGATATAGATTCGGAATTATTGATGAGTCATCAAGATCACAGCCCATCAAAACGTCGCCTATTGCAAGGTGCGGCGGCAGTTATGCTATTAAGTGTCAGCCCATTCGGTTTTGCTGCCAGTAGTAGCGTTGTTGCCGTGCGTATTTGGCCAGCCTCGAGTTATACCCGTATTACGCTAGAATCCAGCATTCCTTTAAAGTATCGCCAGTTTGTTTTAAACAATCCTGAGCGTATTGTTGTTGATTTAGAGGGCGTTCAATTAAATAACGTTCTTAAGAATATGGGTAGCCAAATTCAGTCTAGAGACCCTTACTTAAAATTAGTGAGAGTCGGGCAGTTTGATCCTAAAACGGTACGTTTGGTTTTCGAAGTTAAAAACAAAGTATCTCCTCGATTCTTTACTCTACCGCCAGTTGCTGAATTTAAACACCGTTTAGTCATGGATTTCTATCCAGGTAAAGGTGTTGAAACCAACGACGACCCATTATTGGCACTCCTTGAAGATTACAACAAAGGTGATTTAGAAGAGAGTATGCCGGTACAGGCGAAAAAACCGGGGAAAGCGGGTACCGATAGGCCGATTGTCATTATGATTGACCCAGGCCACGGTGGGGAAGACCCCGGTGCGATTGGTAAGTATAAGACCCGTGAAAAAGATGTGGTTTTACAAATCGCCCGTCGCTTGAGAACGCTGATTGATAAAGATCCGAAAATGCGGGCCTATATGACGCGTAATGAGGATGTCTTTATTCCATTAAAAGTTCGCGTGGCGAAAGCGAGAAAGATGCAGGCCGATTTGTTTGTTTCTATTCATGCGGATGCATTTACCAACCGTTCAGCGAATGGTTCATCGGTTTTCGCATTGTCCACGAAAGGGGCAACCAGTAACACGGCGCGTTACCTTGCTCAAACTCAGAACGAAGCTGACTTAATTGGTGGTGTGAGTAAAAGCGGCGATGCGTATCTCGACCACACCATGTTAGATCTGGTGCAAACAGCCACGATCAATGACAGCTTGAAGTTTGGGGATGAAGTTTTAAAACGCATGGGCCGTGTTAACCGGCTACATAAAAACAAAGTGGACCAAGCTGGTTTCGCAGTATTAAAAGCCCCAGAAATTCCATCCATTTTAGTGGAAACAGCCTTTATCAGTAACTTAGAGGAAGAGCGCAAACTCAAAACCGCTAAGTTTCAACAGCAGATGGCTGAGTCGATTTTTGAAGGAATCAAAGCTTATTTCCGTAATGGTGGTGAGCTAGCTATCCGTAATTAATCGCGAGATTTTACATATCGAAGAAGGTGGCAAACAGCAATGTGAGTCGCCTTTTTTATTGGCTGAAAACAAGAAATTAAATGATTAAGAATCAGTTTTGGTTTTGATATGGCTAAGGAAAATGAAGTAAAGGGTATATAAGAAAAGAAAAAAGAATTGGTTGCGGGGGCTGGATTTGAACCAACGACCTTCGGGTTATGAGCCCGACGAGCTACCATGCTGCTCCACCCCGCGACTGAAGAGGTTAAATATATCAGGAATTGGTTGCGGGAGCTGGATTTGAACCAACGACCTTCGGGTTATGAGCCCGACGAGCTACCATGCTGCTCCATCCCGCGCCTGAATATTTCACTACTTTGGGATACTACTTTGATTTTACTGCTGAATTTACTTTGACTGAATCAAGTTTGACTAAATCAAGAAATTGGTTGCGGGGGCTGGATTTGAACCAACGACCTTCGGGTTATGAGCCCGACGAGCTACCATGCTGCTCCACCCCGCGTCCGATAGCGGGCACTATACTCGGGATGAGATCTGATGCAAGTTTTTTCGTGTTTTTTTTTCATTTTTCATTAAGTGGCGTTTAAAAATCGCACAAAATGTAGTTTTTTTGTTCTTTAAAGGTTTCTAATCCAAAAATAACCTCACTAAATATTTATAGCCGTTTCATTCTCAATTTGGGTTTGCTATTGTGCGCTTCATATTGGATATGTGTTAGGTGGTATAAAGATGAATTCATGGCTGAAAGGGTTAATCGCGGGCGTCTTCTTTTCTTTGCTGGCTGGGTGTCAATCTCATCCAACAGATAAAGGGCAACAATATAAAGACGGAAAATTGCATAGAGACTTGCAACAAGTTAATCAAGTTAACGTGCAAGGACGACCAATCAATGCGCCGGATTTTAATCGCCAGGTGACGGAAATTCAAAATGCATCGCCACGCTTATTCAACAACAATAATGAAACTTACCACGCAATAGAAAACTGGTTGATGGCAGGGGGCGATCCTGCTCAGTTATCGCGTTTCAATTTGTCGGCTTTCCAAATGGAAGGAATGGACAATTACGGAAACGTCCAATTCACGGGATACTACACGCCAGTCATTGAAGCTCGCCGCTCGCCGCAAGGTAATTACCGCCATCCATTGTATGGTATGCCGTCAAAAAGCAAGGGGCGCTTACCTAGCCGTGCGCAAATATATAATGGCGCACTCAGTAACAATTTGATCTTGGCTTACAGCGATTCTCCTGTCGACAATTTTATGATGGAAGTGCAAGGCAGTGGTTACGTGGATTTTGGCGATGGTAGCCCACTGAATTTCTTCGCTTATGCAGGCAAAAATGGTCATGCATATAAAAGTATTGGCAAGGTGCTAGTTGATAGAGGCGAAGTGCCTTTAGAAAAAATGTCCCTACAGGCTATTCACGACTGGACAAACACCCACAGTGAACAAGAAGTGCGTGAATTACTTGAAAGTAATCCATCGTTTGTTTTCTTTAAACCGCAATCTTTCGTCCCTGTCAGAGGCGCGAGTGCGGTGCCATTAGTGGCAAAAGCGTCGGTAGCATCGGATAAAACCTTGATCCCACCGGGAACCGCATTGCTAGCCGAAGTTCCTGTGTTAGATGGAAATGGGAAATTTACGGGTAGATACGAAATGCGTATGATGGTAGCTCTCGATGTGGGTGGCGCAATTAAAGGGCACCATTTCGATATTTATCATGGAACAGGGCACGATGCAGGTAAAATGGCCGGTTTTTATAACCACTATGGTCGAGTATGGGTTCTGAAAAAGAGCCAGCCTGTTTTTAGTGCGATGTAGCCCCCATTTACTGTTTATTCGGTTTTCGTTTTAACTAAGGTTGTTTGTGATTATGCAAGCTCAGCTTTCTGATGCGTGGATGCAGCGATTCGCTGGAATCGGGCGTTTATATGGGCAACAAGCCCTTCATCTTTTTGCACGCTCACATGTGTGTGTTATTGGTGTAGGCGGCGTTGGCGTGTGGGCTGCTGAAGCATTGGCGCGTTCAGGTATTGGTACTATCACCCTGATAGATATGGATGATATCTGCGTGACAAATACGAATCGCCAACTTCATGCATTGAAATCAACGGTGGGGCTACCTAAAGTTGATGTGATGAAAGAGCGCATTTTGGCAATCAACCCTGAATGTACCGTGAATGTTATCGATGATTTCATTACGGTGGATAATGTGGCTGAATACCTCTCTTTGGGATTTGATTACGTTATTGATGCCATTGACAGTGTAAGACCGAAAGCGGCGCTGCTGGCATATTGTCGACGTTTTAAAATTCCTGTCGTGACGACGGGAGGTGCTGGTGGTCAAATCGATCCGACCCAAATTCAAGTCGCAGATTTAGCAAAGACAGTTCAAGATCCTTTGGCAGCAAAATTACGCGAACGTCTGAAATCAGACTTTAATGTCGTGAAAAATGGCAAAGGTAAATTGGGAATCGATTGTGTATTTTCGACGGAGCAGTTGGTCTATCCACAGAGTGATGGAACGGTGTGCGCAGCGAAAAGCACGGCAGATGGTTCAAAACGTATGGACTGTGCATCAGGATTTGGTGCGGTCACGATGGTGACGGCCAGTTTTGGCTTTATTGCGGTGTCCCATGCGTTGAAAAAGATGGTCGCAAAGGCACAAAGAGAAGCTAAACAGTAGAGTTGAGGCTAGGGTGTAGCCTCAACGGGATAATCATTCTGCTGGGGTCATTTCACCCGCAATGTTTTTGATTGCAGTAATCAATGCGTGGATCCCATTTTGGCGGGATTCACTCAGTTGCCCTGATAAGCCAGTCTGGCTGAAAATCTCATCGAAGTCAGTTGCTAAAATTTGCTGTGCATTTTTCTGTTCAACGCAGGCGAGCAAAATAGCAAATAACCCTTTTACTACACGTCCTTCGCTATCCCCATAAAAATGGAATGTGTCATCATCATTGAGAATAGCGCCAATCCATACACGGTTTTCACACCCATGAACTTCTTGAGTCTGCTGCTTTTCTTCTTCTGTGAGAGAGGGCAGTTTTTTCGCGAGTTGAATAAGTAAGCGATATTTATCTTCCCACGCTTTTTGTTTGGAAAACTGTTCAACGATTTCGTGAATGACAATTTCTGTGCCAAATGGATGAGAAGCCAGTTCATGTCGAGACAAAGTCATTAGATTACCTTTTAATCATTTAAAATCGAAAGTGCAAATTTCACTGAATCAATAAATTTATCAATATCTTGCCTGTTGTTATATGGCATGGCGGAGATACGTAAACAGCCGCTGATATTGAGTGAATCCATCAAGGGTTGAGCACAATGTTGCCCATAGCGTAATGCAATTTTCTGTTCGGTCAAGAAAAGCCCTAAATCACTATGGTGAATATTGTGGAAATTGAAAGATAAAAGTGGCGAATTTTGCGTGCGATAGCAAATCGCACCTTCGAGTTGAGAAAGCTGCTCATAGGCATAGTCTATCAAGGCACAAGTATAGGCTTCTGCTTGCGCTAAGTTTTGCGTTGAAAGCCACTTGAGTACAGCAGAAAAGGCTATTACACCTGCGATATTCGGGGTTCCAGCTTCAAATCGTTGAGGTATTGGGGCGAGGGTGAAGCCTGAAAAATCAACGTAATTTAACATTTTACCGCCACCATGCCATGGACTCATATTGGCTAAATGTTCAGGTTTTCCATAGCAGATGCCTAAACCTGTTGGCCCATATAATTTGTGTGCTGAAAACGCGTAGAAATCTACATTAGTTTTCATGACGTTAAGAGGATGGTGTACAACGCCTTGAGCACCATCAACAACGACTTTTGCACCAAATTGATGAGCAAGTGTGGTTATCGCGCTAATGTCCGGCTGGTAGCCCGTTACGTTAGACATTTGCGTTACTGCAACAATTTTACTTTTGGCGTTCAAGATTGATTGCAGCGCATTGAGGTTTAAGGTTAAGTCAGGAGTCACCGACCATTTTACGATCTTTGCACCTGTTTGTTGTGCCAACATCAGCCACGGCAGTAAGTTTGAGTGATGCTCAGTCTCACTGACGATAATTTCATCACCTGCTTGAAGTTTCTCACGGAAATAGCTCTGCGCAATCAAGTTAATAGATTCAGTGGTGCCACGTGTCCAGATAATGGATTTTTCGTCTGGCGCTTGGATATATTTTGCCGTTAATACGCGACCTTGTTCGTACAAGCGAGTAATTTTTAATGCTTCAGGGGATTGCCCGCGATAGACCGAACTACCTGAAAAACGGTAGTAATCGTCAGAGGCGTTGATCATATCCAAGGGTTTTAGGGCGGTGGCGGCGCTATCAAGGAAAACAATGTCAGAGCCGATGGCTGGAAATTGCTGGCGAAATTGAGGAGCGTTAAAGTTATCCATTATGCTGATTCTTTGGTGTTAGCTATCCAACAGGTGAATGTGGCTATAGTTGTGGTTATGAATATGCGTTGATTATGATAATAACGGAAAACAGTGAATAAGTAGATGGAGATAAAAAATGTTATTCAGTTATCGATTATTAGAAATAATTTGTTACACTTAATAGGAAGATTTTTGCGCAAATTTTTGAATAATTGCGCGCCTGAAAAAAGTTAACGCACTCAGCGGATGAAGGTTTGCTTTTTAACTTAATGGTTAAATTTAATTTAAGATGCACTTTATGGGCTTTTTACTCGAAATCCGATGGGATAATGTTTTTTTATCTTTCATAATGGATTTTATGGCGCCCAAAATAAAAAAAGCACCGCGCTTAGGCGGTGCACTATAAAAATCACTATGGACAGACAGGGTAAATGTACAGGAAGTGAAAAAAACAGTAGCAATCGCTACAAAGCCTGGATTAACCAGACAACTTGCAAACACAACATCACAACCACAAAGCCAAAAGTTTCAAAGTAACTAAACTCTGCAACTTTTCGTTCCGGCTTAGGAAGTGCGCATACTATAGGTATTTACTGGCGTATCCTCAAGGGACAATTTATAATGCTTCGGATGAGAAAAACTAATGCGTATAACGAAGCTGAGTCGAAGAGATTATGTCTAAAAGATTACCGCCTTTAAATGCTCTGAGAGTGTTTGATGCCGCCGCCCGTCATTTAAGTTTTACTAAAGCGGCAGATGAATTATTTGTGACACAGGCTGCTGTCAGTCATCAAATAAAAAGCTTAGAAGATTTCCTCGGATTAAAACTATTTCGCCGTCGAAATCGTTCATTGCTGCTGACGGAAGAAGGGCAAAGTTATTACCTTGATATCAAAGAAATTTTCTCGTCTTTGAATGAAGCGACGAGAAAGCTTCAAGCCAGAAGCGCAAAAGGCGCACTAACTGTAAGCTTATCACCAAGTTTCGCGATACAATGGTTAGTTCCTCGGCTTTCAGGATTTAACCAAGCTTTTCCGGGCATTGATGTTCGTATTCAAGCAGTTGATCGGGAAGAAGATAAGCTAGCGGATGATGTGGATGTAGCCATTTTTTATGGCAGAGGAAACTGGACAGGCTTAAGAACGGACAGACTTTACGCCGAATATTTAATGCCAGTGTGTTCACCTTCGTTAATGACCGGAGGGAATCAACTGAAGAACCCGGAAGATTTAGCGAAGCATACGTTGCTTCATGACTCTTCTCGCCGTGATTGGCAAGCTTATGTTAAGCAATTAGATTTGCAAAATATTGTGAATGTGCAGCAAGGGCCTATTTTTAGCCATAGCGCTATGGTGATCCAAGCGGCAGTTCATGGGCAAGGGGTAGCATTAACCAATAATGTGATGGCAAAGAATGAGATTGATGCTGGCAGATTGGTGTGTCCGTTTAGCGAAGTATTAGTCAGTAAAAATGCATTCTATCTGGTCTGCCAAGAGAGTCAGGCCGATTTAGGGAAAATAGCGGCATTTCGTCAATGGATCCTTGCGCAAGCAGCCAGTGAGCAAGAAAAGCTTGGCTTTATTACCAATGACCAAGATTTGACGCATATACAATAATCAAACAGTTAAAACGAAGGTGCTATTGTGAATAGTCGTTTGATGTTAATTTTTGCAGGGATTAGTGGATTTTTTATTGTTGCATTTGGTGCCATTGGCTCTCATGCACTTTCTCCAATTATGAGCGCTCATCAAATGGCTTGGATTGAAACAGGGTTACGTTATCAAATGTTTCATACCGTCTCATTAATGGTGCTGGGTGCGGTATTACTGCGTAAAGTCATTTTGTGGTTCTATTGGGCAGGTGTGTTTTTCTCCGTAGGGATACTTCTTTTTAGCGGTAGCCTTTATTGTATGGCCTTATTGCAGGTAAAATACTTCTCTTATTTTACGCCAATAGGTGGCGTTTGCTTCCTCGTTGGCTGGCTTTTAGTTGTTATTGGCGCTATGCGTCTAAGGAAATCGGCGTCACGCAATGAGTAATAAAATTGCATTATATTGCCGCCCGGGCTTTGAAAAAGAGTGCGCAGCAGAAATTACAGATAAAGCAGGGCAACGCGAAATATACGGTTTTGCCCGCGTTAAAGAAAATAGCGGTTATGTTATTTTCGAATGTTATCAATCTGAGGATGCAGACATCCTTGCGCGCACACTTCCATTTCGTGAATTGATTTTTGCTCGTCAAATGTTTGTGGTGGGTGATTTATTAAAAGATTTACCGCCAGAAGATAGAGTCACACCGATTGTGAACGCGCTTAGCCAGCAGGTTGAGAGAGCGGGTGATCTGCGTGTTGAGGTTGCGGATACCAACGAATCAAAAGAATTGATGAAATTCTGCCGTAAATTTACGGTGCCTCTGCGTAATGCATTACGCCAAGAGAAAGTCTTATTAGCGCAAGAGAACTTTAAACGCCCAGTCGTCCACGTGTTCTTTATTGCGCCGGGGTGCTGCTATACCGGTTATTCTTATTCGAATAATAGCTCGAATTTCTATATGGGTATTCCGCGCTTGAAGTTCCCATCGGATGCACCAAGCCGTTCGACGTTAAAGCTGGAAGAGGCTTTCCATGTGTTTATTCCTTATGAAGAGTGGGATGAGCGTTTAGCGAGTGGCATGAAAGCCGTGGATTTAGGGGCATGTCCGGGAGGATGGACTTACCAGCTCGTCAAACGCAGCATGATGGTGGAAGCGGTAGATAATGGTCCAATGGCAGAAAGCCTGATGGATACAGGACAAGTTCGACATCACCGCGAAGATGGTTTTAAATTTAAGCCAACCTCTCAAAACATCACGTGGCTCGTATGTGATATGGTGGAAAAACCAGCCAAAGTGGCTGCATTAATGACTCAGTGGCTGCAAGAAGGCTGGTGCCGCGAGACCATTTTTAACTTGAAGCTGCCGATGAAAAAACGCTATGAAGAAGTGGCGCATATTCTGGAAAAAATGAAAGCTCAGCTGAAAGAGAATGGTATCAACGTTCTGATCCAAGCGAAACAGCTTTACCATGACCGTGAAGAAGTCACTGTGCATGTCCAACGTGTTTGGTCTGCAAACCCAATGGCACGTGAATATTATTAAGTCAAAGTTGGCTTGAATAGTAAAAAGGTCACTGTGAAGTGACCTTTTTTGTGCCTACTATTTAGCTTGATAGCGTAATTGATTCAGATTACCTTTCAAGGCAATGTCTGTTTTTAATGTGGCAATATCGCGACAGATAAGCGCGATTTCTTGTTGGTTAATCAGTTTTTTCCGCCATTTTTCTTCAAGACCATCAAAGTGGGCGTACAAATTTTCAATCGTGTGGAATCGCTGAAGTAGCTCCGTGGCACTTTTGGCACCAATCCCTGCCACCCCAGGAACTTTACTGCTGCTGATCCCCGCTAAACCCCAGTAATCAGGAAGTTGTTCAGGCGTGACTCCAAATTCATTTTCGATGAAAGGTACGTCCAACCAACGTTTTTGAAAATAGTCACGGATACGCAGGTTTGGAGAAAGTAGCTGGCAGTAACCTTTATCGGTAGAGACGATGGTGACGGTATGCCCAGAATCGGCAATACGTTTGGCAAGAGTGGCGGCTAAATCATCAGCTTCATCACCTTCAGATTGCCAGCAATGAATACCATTTTCCTCAAACTGAGCAACGAGCTGAGGTAACTCAGCTTGCAAGTTTTCAGGCATAGGCTGACGCCCGGCTTTATAGTCAGGCAGTTTCTCATGACGCCAACTATGGTGGCGACCTTCTTCATCAAATACCGCCACGATATGGGTGGCGTTAGTGTGGTTAATCAACTGAGAAATAGCGGACAAACAGGTCTCTCCACATGGGCTACCCTGAACCGCATGGATGCGTCGAATTAAGTTTAAAGCATCAATAATTAATAAATGGATCATAAGCCGTTTGGTGGTTAAACGCGCCATCCTTGGCACGTAGGTGATTATTTCACAATTTCATAGCAAGGTTCGTAAGCGGTGCCACCCGGCAACTTCATACGATGCTGTTTCACGAAACCTTGGAGTAAAATGTCCATGCGTTTCATGATGTCGCTATCCCCATGAATTTTGAAAGGACCA
Source organism: Providencia sp. PROV202 (assembly GCF_028479565.1). Classification (NCBI taxonomy): domain Bacteria; kingdom Pseudomonadati; phylum Pseudomonadota; class Gammaproteobacteria; order Enterobacterales; family Morganellaceae; genus Providencia; species Providencia sp. PROV202. Next base: position 231,364 of record NZ_JAMPNV010000014.1, read on the forward strand.
TGTTTTTCAATCGCTTTCATGCCGACTTCTTTGACGTTACCGGCGACAATTCCAGAGAAAGCACGGCGTAAATCGGAAGCCAGTTTTTCTGGGGATTGGCCCGGATGCAGATTCAGTGACGCCATATTTTCATGGGTTGGTTCAAACGGATGCTGTAGGTCAGGGGCGATTTTAATCGACCAGTTGAAGCTGTATGCATCACCCGTATTACGACGGCACTCTTTCACTGCAGACATACCTTTTTTCATCACGCGTGCCACTTCTTGCGGGTTGTCGATAATGATTTGGTAATGTTTGCTCGCTTCATCTCCCAGAGTATGGCGAATAAAATCATCCAAAACAGAGAAGTATTCAGCGCTCTCTTTTGGTCCAGTTAGGACTAATGGCAGCACCTGCTCGGTATTTTCAGGATCCATCATAATACCCAATAGATACAGCAGCTCTTCTGCGGTTCCTACACCACCAGGGAAAATAATGATCCCGTGGGCTAAACGGACAAATGCCTCAAGACGTTTTTCAATGTCTGGCATGATGATCAGTTCATTCACTAATGGGTTAGGTGGTTCAGCCGCGATGATGGATGGCTCAGTTAACCCGATAAAACGACTGTCTTTATAACGTTGTTGAGCGTGGCCTACCGCGGCACCTTTCATTGGTGCCTCCATGGCTCCCGGTCCACAACCGGTACAGATGTTCAGCTCGCGCAAGCCGAGTTCATTACCGACTTTACGACCATACAGGTATTCATTTTCATTAATGGAGTGTCCACCCCAGCACACGATCATATTCGGCTCTTCACCAATATGTAGCGCACGGGCGTTACGTAAGATGGAAAAGATCATATTAGTGAGGTGAGTGCTGTTTTCTAAATCGAGATGGAACTGCTGTTTGGCGTTGGTGATTTGAGCGTGAACAAACAGAATGTCGCGCAGTACAGCAAACAAGTTTGCTTGTAATGAGCGAATGATTTTACCGTCAACGAACGCTTTTTCTGGCGGGTTGATAAGCTCTAATTTGATACCACGCTCACGGCGTAAAATATTGATATCAAAACCTGCACTTTTTTCTAAAAGCTCTTTACTGCTGTCAGTTAAGCTTCCTGAATGTAATACCGCTAAGGAGCAGTTTCGATATAGCTGATACAGATGGCTGCTCGCCGTACGTTTCAGCATATCGACTTCAAGTTGAGACAATAGATCCATAGATCCTAATGGACTGATATGAGTAATCAAGTAACACTCCTTTGCCCAATTGGGCTCTTGACGCGTGAATTACATTGAAAATGATTTAAATAGCATTCTCTTAAATTACACTGATTTTCAATTTAGTAGGTACTTATTGCCGTGCCAAACGACCCGTGTCAGGCTCGAATTGTTCATTACTGCGCCATGGGTTGATATCAAGCCCACCTCGGCGAGTATAGCGTGCATACACCGATAATTTTTCTGGTTTGCACAGTATTGTTATGTCGTTGAAGATGCGCTCCACGCACTGTTCGTGGAATTCATTATGATGACGAAATGAGACGAGGTAACGTAATAACGCTTCACGGTCAATTTTTGGACCGCGATAATGAATTTGTACTGAGCCCCAATCAGGTTGGTTGGTTATCAAACAATTTGATTTCAACAGGTGGCTGACGAGGGTTTCTTCGACGACCTCTGGTTGGGTGCAATCGACCAAATAGTCGCGATTAAATTCATAGTTATCGATGTCAATCTCTTGCTCATCAATACAAACACCTTGAAATTGGTGAATGGCTTGCTGAGTGAAGTCATCAAGTTTATAAAGTGTAACCTTAACCTCGCCATTAGCACAGCGGCTTAGGTCATTTTGCAAAACGCTTCGCACATTTTCCCACGTTTCGAATCGGGTCTGATTGAAACTATTCAGATAAAGCTTGAAGCTTTTTGACTCCACCAGATTTTCACTTGTCGCATCTACACTGACAGAGCCTATCGCCACTTGAGGCACGCCACGGGCATTTAGCCAAGAGAGTTCATACAGTGTCCAAATATCGGCACCGTGGAATGGCTGTGTATCAGCATGAATATTCAAAGGATCGCGATTAAGGCTACGTGGCACCGCTTGCAATAAAGTGGCATCATACTGGTCATGATAAGCCGTCTTTTTCCCGAGAGTTAAATTATCGAGAGCGGGGTTATTTTGATAGTGAGACATTGTGATCCTTATCTTTTCGGTGTGTCAGTGCTGAACATTGGCAAACTGAGTGCGTTTTATTCGCTGGTTAACTTCTGTCATAATACCACTTATCCGTAATATTGAGTCTGCCAATTTAAATTGGTTTCAATAATGTCATTTCTCACAATTGAAAAACGATGAATACAATAATCTCTGATTTAATTAAAAATTTTACCAGCCAGTATGTGGCTAAGTGGCAAGAAGCTACGGGGCTTCCGCCTGTGTCTGCCGAGTTGTATGGGGTACCTTCTCCTTGCATCGTTCGTACTGGTGATGATGTGGTTTATTGGGAGCCTCAACCGTTTCCATTAGAAGAGAAAAGCTTAAATAATGTGGCTAATGCGCTAGATCTCCAATTACAGGACGATATTCACGCTTTTTATACCACTCAGTTAGCTGGAGATATGAGTGCGACGTTTGGTGACTTGTCATTGAATTTGGTGCAAGTGTGGAGCGAAGAGGACTTTATTCGCTTACAGGAAAACTTGATTGGGCATTTGGTGACTCAAAAGCGCTTAAAGTTAGCACCAACGCTGTTTATTGCTACGTTAGACTCTGAATTAGAGATGATTTCTCTGTGTAATTTAACCGGAGAAATTATTGTAGAAACGTTTGGAAGCAAGCAACGACAAGTTATTGCAGAAAATCTTGCGAGCTTTATTCAACAACTGAAGCCCGTGATATCATCTCAGGGGTAAGAGATTTATAGCATGGTGTTGTAGGTTATTGCCTACAATTGGGTTAAGCCATATCTTAATAATTTTTCATATTATCGAAATGAGAACTATTTAACTTTTAATTTCATAGCGTTACTATCCATTTTAAGTTTTTTACTATTTTTTGAATAAGCCGAATGTAGAGTACTAGGTTGTTTGCTTAATGGATTTAATACATTCTTATCGGGCTGGACAGGGTAGTTGTTTAGCTTTTTTACATATAAAAAACAAGGGAATGGATAACCTAGCGGAACAGTTGGTCTGCTAAATTTTTATCTAACAGGATGTTAGGCGGCAGGAAGTCGCATTGCAGGATGCAAGTCAATTGAGAGATAAGTAGCCAGTTAGTTTTTAACTGGCTACTTTTTTTTTATTTTTGGGCTGCATTGGAGTATTGAGCAAGGGATTCAATAATGCTTTGAGACATAGCTTCTCTCAGTGCTTCGCGCTTACGGAATTCGGAACGTCTCTGGCTTTTCACTGACTCAATATCACGCATCGGCTCTTGAAGTGGTAATTGATACCAACCTTCGGCATTTAAAACGCCGCCACATTCCTCCCAAAAGGTATCGTAGCTAGATTTTAAATGCTGGCTTTTGATATGGCTGTTATTTGAAATTCCGAGAATAGATTTGATTTGGAAATAAGCAGCTACCGCATAAATAGCAGACATCAAAAGGTTTTTAGGTCTCATTGCATGCATCTGCTTTGTGATGGATTTCACTTGCTCTACACTCTGCTCTGTCGATGGTCCTTGTAGAGAGCAGACATACAGCTGGCCTTGTTCACCAAATGAGAAACTCATCAAATAGATTTCATCACCCGTTTCATTGAGTAAATGGATGGAGAGATCCCCTTCACGTGGATATTGAGAATAAATCATTTTTAATTGGGCAAAATCACCGGATTTTAGCTCAATATTCGCCACCGTTAAGCCATCTCGTTTATCCGAAAACATGGCGTTAATAGCTTCAGGCGTAAAGGTTTTTTCAATTAAATCTAACGTGTGGCTTGCAGTTGATAATTTCTGTTTACCGCTCCATGCTTTATGCAGATATTTGTTGATTGGTCGCTCAATAAATTGAGGTACACCAACGATAGTCGCTGATAGCTGGGCGCTTTGGTATGTATCGCACATCGATTGATATTGCTGATATTGTTGTGAAGGCAACTTAGCAATGCGGATCTTTCTTTTTAGCTGTACGTATTTGTTAGTGAAAGATTTCCATGTCTTGTTTTGTTGACGCCACTGCTTTAATAGTCCCATAGATAAACCATCTTTATGTTAATAATGAAAAAAAGCAAACTGTGTAGAAAAACATTTGATAATAAATGCTGAGCATACAACAAATGATAAACAAACATTCATTATTTTAATAAATGTTAAGAATGGAAAATTGAAAGTCAATTTTTAGGCTCATGATTGTTTTTTGCTTGTCTCATCCCCATGTTTGCGGCAGAGCTATATTTGCGACAGACTATGTTTATGACAGAACCATGTTTGCGACAAAACGGTGTCCAAAAATACGGTATATTTTGAATTATTATAGTTGAATAGGTTTTAGTATGAATATTGAGCAACGCATCCTTGAGAAACTCGGTCATCTTGAAATAGAGATGAGAGCCAAATCCTTATGGGAAGAAGTACCACCAAGTCCAGACGCGTTTGAAAGTGTAGAACCTTTCGCCATCGATACGATGGAAGCTGCGCAATGGTTACAGTGGATTTTAATTCCTCGGTTGACTGCGATGATTGATCAAGGTGCCATGTTGCCGAGCAATTTTGCTATCGCACCATATTTTGAAGAGATCTACAAAGACGATGAAGAAGGGCGCTTTATTGCATTCCTCGATCATTTGCGTGAGTTAGATAGCTACTTTCAATTCACCGTGATGGGTGAATAACGGATGCTGGATATTATCTACCAAGATGAGTATGTAGTTGCTGTTAATAAACCAGCAGGTATGTTGGTGCACCGCAGCTGGCTCGACAGCAAAGAAACGGTGTTTGTGATGCAAACACTGCGTGACCAAATTGGGCAGCATGTTTTTCCAATCCATCGTCTTGATAGGCCGACATCGGGTGTGTTGTTGTTTGCATTATCCAGTGAGGTAGCAAGGTCGCTCGCCGAGCAGTTCGAGCAGCATACCATGGAAAAAGTGTACCATGCGATTGTGCGAGGCTACGTTACACAAGGGGACAGATTGGATTATCCGTTGCTCGAGGAACTCGACAAAATTGCGGATAAACATGCCACTAAAGAGCCTCGGTTACAAGAGTGTGTCACCCATTACCAGCCTTTGGCGACAGTCGAATGCCCTGTGGCGATTGGCCGCTATGATACTGCGCGTTTTAGCCTTGTTGAGCTTAAACCTGAAACTGGACGCAAACACCAATTAAGACGCCACATGTCCCATTTACGTCATCCAATTATTGGGGATAGTAAACATGGAGATTTACGACAAAACCGCGGTGTGAGTGAGCATTTTTCAGTTTCTCGCTTGATGCTGCATGCTAGCCAGCTAATATTTATTCACCCTATAACAGAAGAAAAAATATCGTTAGTCGCGCCATGGGATGCACAATGGCTGTCATTAGTTGAGCAATTTGGATGGGTTGATACTGTTTCAAAGCTCGACATTAATGTGATTGATTATCCTATTTGACAGGTTTTTATAAGGAGGGCGTAATGTCCAAAATCGGAATTTTTGTCGGGACGGTGTATGGTAACGCATTAGCGGTTGCTGAAGTGGCGCAAGAGATTTTCGAACAGCAAGGCCATGAAATTGAAGTTTTTGAGGAGCCAACGCTGGCAGACTGGCAAACCTACAATGCGGGTGAAGGCGTTGCTTTAGTGATCACCTCCACCACCGGACAAGGCGACATTCCTGACACTATTGCGCCTCTTTTCTATGAAATTAAAGATGTTGTCGGCTATCAGCCTGAATTGAAATATGGCGTGATTGCTTTAGGTGATAGCAGCTATGAGAACTTCTGCGGGGCTGGTAAACAGTTTGATGAGTTATTAGCTGAGCAATCTGGCAGCCGTATTGGTGATGTGCTGTTTATTGATGCGACAGAAGTGGAAGAGCCTGAAGAGTTTGCCAAAGCGTGGTTACAGTCTTGGGCGGACATGCTGTAAATAGCGAGCATTACGCATCTGCACTGTAAACATATTGGCTTACAGTGCAGTGAGGAAGCTGATTATTTACGAGTGAGTTTCTCGAGATCTGCTTCAATTTCCGCGATTTTATTGGACACCACGTGTTCTAAATGACGTAGGTCATCCAAAATTTTGTGTTTTAAATCAATATCAGTTTGGTCGTTTTGACAAATTTGATCCAGTTCTTCAATTACATAACGTAAGTTAGTATTGATTTCGTTAATTTCTTTGAAATTGTTGCTGCCATCAGTTGCTGCAACGGTCTTACGCTGACGTGGGTATTTAAACTTCACGCTTTTAGCGAAAAACTCGCCTTTATCTTTGCGAAAGTAAATTTTTAAAATATCGTTATTAGCTTCTTGGCGCAGGGAATAGCGGTCGATATCTTGCGGATTGCTGATGCCTAAACTTTTCAAATTGTCGTACATGTTAGCTCGCTTAATCGTAAGGGACTGTGTCGATGACTTTTAAGGTTATAAATAAGGGCTATAAACAAAGCGGTCTCTTTTTATAACCATTTACTGAGCCCTAATTGCTTATAAAATGATGAGTGACAAAATAACCATCTAATAATAGCAGCTAATTGACCAAGGGCAGTAAATTCTCGGTCATATTATGCGCGATTAATCCAGTTTGACCAACCTCTGTTTGTAATAGAATCTACTTTATTATTTACATTATCTATCTATAACCCAGAGGTTTCTGCTGACTCAATGCGAGGTTTATGCTTGAAATGCAGGATTTTCCATTGCGAATCAATGGAAAAGTGGAACAATAGCTTAATGGGACACTCGGCTACCCGATTCGCAGATGGACATGCGTTTCGGGGTAGCTTCGCGTTTTACACCTTATGCCCCTTAAAATGTCAGGGAAGGTGAGAGGGTGTAGAGTTTGATGAGTAATTGATTCGGTAACTTACGAGTAAGCCACTCATTTATAATTACTCGTCAATACTTCTTAGCAACTCATTGATGCCGACTTTCCCGCGGGTTTTTTCGTCGACTTTTTTCACGATCACGGCGCAGTACAGGCTGTAGCTACCATCTTTGGACGGTAAGTTACCAGAAACGACAACGGAGCCAGCAGGTACGCGACCATAGAAAATTTCACCCGTTTCACGGTCATAAATTTTGGTACTTTGACCCAGATAAACGCCCATAGAAATCACGGAGCCTTCTTCAACAATTACGCCTTCAACGACTTCAGAACGTGCGCCGATAAAACAGTTATCTTCGATAATTGTTGGGTTTGCTTGTAATGGCTCCAGAACACCGCCGATGCCAACGCCACCAGATAAGTGAACATTTTTACCGATTTGCGCACAAGAACCAACCGTTGCCCATGTATCAACCATAGTTCCTTCATCAACATACGCACCGATGTTGACGTAAGATGGCATCAATACGCTGTTTTTGGCGATATAAGCTCCTTGGCGTACGGCTGCTGGTGGAACAACACGGAAGCCTTCACGTTCAAAGCGAGCTTTGTCGTAATCCGCAAATTTCATCGGCACTTTGTCAAAATAGCGGCTTTCAGCGCCTTCGATGACTTGGTTATCATGAATACGGAAAGATAATAAAACGGCTTTTTTCAGCCACTGGTGAGTGACCCAAACACCTGCAATTTTTTCTGCAACACGCAGTTTACCGCTATCTAATAAAGCGATGGTTTCCATCACGGCTTGTTTAACCGCTGGGGTAACGGTATTTGGAGTAATGGATGCGCGATCTTCGAATGCTTGCTCAATAATTGTTTGTAATTGTTGCATTAATGCTGTTTCTCCTTCAATGGTTCTCAGTCAGGTAACATGCCATAAATTAGACTGGCACTATATTTTATCCTTCGATTTAAGGGCTTCTGTCAACCTTTCTGATAACTCTTGTTGCATATTTTTATCCAATGCTTTGTGTTCTTTATCTGCCAATACAAAAAAGTCTTCGACTTTTTCACCAATGGTTGTGATGCGGGCGCCGTATAAAGAAATCTCCATCTGAGCGAAAATGTGGCCTACTTTGGCGAGCAAGCCGGGTTGATCAAGGGCGAATAACTCCATGTAGGTACGGCGGTCATTATTGGAGTGTAGAAAATTCACTTTGGTTGGTACGCTGAAATGGCGTAGCTTCGCTGGGAGTGTTCGTGGTTTTGGTAACGGAATTTCAGGTTGCTGAACGGCAAGTAACAGCGCCTTGCGAATATGTTCATATCTATCTTTCGAAAGTGGCGAGCCGTTAGGTTCTAGCACCACGAAAGTATCCATCGCCATATTATCTTTATTGGTAAAAATTTGAGCGCTATGAATGCTTAGGTTGCGCCTATCTAGCTCACTGGCAACGGCTGCAAATAAATGTGCTTTGTCGTGGCACCAGATAAAAATTTCTGTTCCGCCATGTTTCGGCTGAGTACTGATTAACACCAAAGGCTGGGTTAAATCGTGTTTGAGCAAATGGTTGGCGTGCCAAGCCAGTTGAATCGGCGTGTGGCGCAGAAAATAATCTGCATGACAGCGTGACCACAGAGTGTTGAGCTGCTCTTCATCGACATGAGATTGGCGCAGTAGCGATAGCGCTTGGTAGCGATGGTGACGAATGCGCTCGCGAAGGTCGGGAGTGCTTTGCATACCCTGGTTGAGTTGATGCTCGGTTGAAAGATAAAGCTCGCGGATCAAGCTTTGCTTCCAGCTATTCCATAATGTGCTGTTGGTGGCACAAATATCGGCAACTGTTAAGCACATTAGGTAATTTAAGCGCGCTGTCGATTTTACTTCCCCTGCAAACTGTTTAATCACATCAGGGTCTTGAATATCTCGGCGTTGGGCTGTCACGGACATCAATAGATGATTTTTCACCAGCCATGATACAAGCTCGGCATCTTTGGTTGTAAAATCGTGTTGAAGGGCGAATTCATAGACAAATTCAGCGCCCAAATCGGAGTGATCCCCAGAGCGCCCTTTAGCAATATCATGAAACATCGCTGCTAAGCGCAACAGTTCCGGCTGCAAAATCTTAGGGTAAACACTGACGCATAGCGGGTGCTCGCGGCGATTCTCTTCCTGTGTAAAACTGTCGATTTTCTGTAAGACGCGAATAGTGTGCTCATCCACCGTATAGGCGTGGAACAGGTCGAATTGCATTTGTCCGACAATGTTGCTCCAAAATGGTGTATAGGCGCTGAGAACACTGTGTAAGTGCATCGGCACAAAGGCTCCCTTTATCGCTCTTGGGTGGCGCAATATTTTGATAAACATGCGGCGAGCTTCAGGGATTTCGCATAATGGGACTTTCAGATCGCGCCGTGCAAAGCGTAATTGGCGTAATGTGGTGGAGTAGATCCCTTCAATATTGGGGTTGCGAGCCATTTGATAGAACATTTTCAAAATAGCTTCTGGCTGTTTAATAAACAGCATTTCGTCAATCACATCGATTAAGTTGCCACGTAGTTGAAAGTATTCATCAATAGGACGCGGTTTTTCATTGGGATTCAAGGCCAAAATAGCTTCATCAAACAGTTGCAGCAGCATTTGATTCAATTCCCTGACGCGGCGAGTGACGCGATAGAAATCTTTCATCATGAGCTCGACAGGTTGGTTCCGCTCGCCAGTGTAACCTAATGATTGTGCGACACTAAATTGACGATCAAACAGTAGTCGGTTGTCATAGCGCTTGACCACTAAATGCAAAGCAAAGCGGATTTTCCATAAAAACGATAAACACTCTTTGAGCTCTTGACGTTCTTCTTCGGTGAGGAAACCAAAGCCGACCATTTCATCGACGGTTGTCGCACCAAAATGACGGCGACCTACCCAAAGTAAGGTATGAATATCCCGTAATCCGCCTGGGCTGCTTTTAATATCTGGCTCTAAGTTGTAGCTGGTACTGTGATAACGCTGATGGCGTTCCTGCTGTTCGGCTAATTTTGCGGCAAAAAATGTGGCGGAAGGCCAAAAATCATCACTAAAAATGGTTTTCTGTAAGCTTAAGAATAGGGTGATATCACCACATATTAAGCGCGATTCAATCAGATTAGTCGCTGTGGTTAAGTCTTGTTTTCCTGCTTCAATGCACTCTTCCAATGAGCGAACACTGTGCCCGATATCAAAACGTAAATCCCAGAGTAAGGTAATAAATTGACCGACTTTAGCGGCAATTTCTTCAGGAAGTGGTTGCTGGCTGAGAATTAAAATGTCGATGTCTGATAGCGGGTGTAGCTCATGACGACCATAGCCACCGACGGCAATTAACGACATCCCTGAACATTGGTCAAAATGGTAATTCTGCCAAAGCTTGGTGAGCAGGGTATCAAGGTAGTCACTGCGAGCGCGGAGTAAATCCACGACATTTTTCCCTTGGTGAAAAGCAGATTCTAGCCAAGCATCAAATTGGTCAACGTGTTGCCGAAGCGCTGAGAGCTCAAGATCGGAAGGTTGGAATTGCGTGGGGGATAAATAGCTGTTTGAAGGTGCCGTCATCATCATCTGTCCGTGTTGAGAGCCATACAGAAATTATGATCAGCTTACGTTTTTTTAGGGGGGATGAACAGAAAAACTAAGCTCCCCCTAGGAGGAGCTTGAAATGCGATTACTCGTTGATCAGAACCGCAGAAATAAATGGCTCTTCTTCTTTACGCAGAGTTAAAATTTCACAGCCGTTGTCAGTCACCGCTAAAGTGTGCTCGTACTGTGCAGACCAACCACGGTCTTTAGTTTTGACTGTCCAGCCATCTTTCATGGTACGAATACGGAAATCACCGGTATTCACCATTGGTTCGATAGTGAAAGTCATACCTTTTTGCAGCACAACGCCGCTGTCATCTGCATCATAATGCAGCACTTGTGGTTCTTCGTGGAAACCTTCACCGATGCCGTGACCGCAATATTCGCGAACTACTGACAGGTCTTGTTTCTCAACAAATTCTTGAATGGCTTTACCAATGGTGCGTAAACGGATACCTGGTTTTACCATGCGGATGGCCAGATACAGACTCTCTTGGGTCACTTGGCACAGGCGCTCACCTTGGATAGTCGGTTTACCGACGATGAACATTTTAGAGGTATCACCGTGGAAACCATTTTTGATGACAGTGACGTCGATGTTAACCACATCACCATCTTTCAGAATTTTATCGTCGCTTGGAATACCGTGGCAGATAACATCATTCACAGAAATACAAACAGACTTAGGGAAACCATGGTAGTCAAGGCAGGCAGGGATCGCTTGTTGTTGCTCAACAATGTGTTTGTGGCAAAGGCGATCCAATTCACCTGTACTGACTCCCGGCACAACATGCGGTGCGATCATTTCTAACACTTCAGCTGCTAGGCGACCAGCAACACGCATTTTCTGAATATCTTCTTCAGTTTTGATAATAATAGCCATGAGTTCAGTCCATATATGTCAGCAGGGATTTGCGACATGTTAAAAAAAGGGTTTGGAAATGGGCAATTGTTGCGACATTTTTACCGTTGATGCCGAGTATGGTAACAGTCACCGCATTTTCTGCCAACTAGTAGGCGATATGTTTAGATGCCCACAATTCGATTATACAAGCCGATTAAAAACAGATAATGGAGCACAGGGTAAGCCAAGCCGCAGGCGTGGTTTGTTCAAATTGAGCTTTTTAGAGCACAAATTGTCAAAATTACCAGTCGATTTTTGATGATGAGTTTTTCATCTTGGCTATTTTTCGCTATCGTTTTGTTGTTGCTCTATATTTGCTCAGTGGTTCTTTTGTAACGGGCAAAATTCGTTGAGATTTAAATAATGGTCTTGGTTTTTATCAGCGAAAAAAACAACAATTATTGGATTGTAACTGCATTTTATGGTATAAAGCGCGCCGGCAATCCATATTTTTCTCTTTATCTCATTTTTTAATCTAATTTGGATTAGTGAGTGAATCTTAAAGGCATCGATTGGATGTGCGTAAACTAAAACTCAATTGTGTAATAACACACACGAATCGGCACGTGCGCCGGGGTGCTCTTATGCGTTTAGACGCAGCTATAGAGTCGGTAGCATGGGATTCGTGGAGGCATAACCCCAATTACTTATATACAGAGGTATAAAATGGCAACTGTTTCCATGCGCGATATGTTACAAGCGGGCGTTCACTTTGGTCACCAGACTCGTTACTGGAACCCTAAAATGAAACCTTTCATTTTCGGCGCTCGTAACAAAGTTCATATCATCAACTTGGAAAAGACTGTTCCAATGTTCAACGAAGCTCTGGCTGAGTTGACTAAAATTGCTTCTCGTAAAGGCAAGATTCTGTTTGTTGGTACTAAACGTGCTGCAAGCGAAGCCGTTCAAGAAGCTGCTGGAAGCTGTGATCAATATTTCGTAAACCACCGTTGGTTAGGTGGGATGCTGACTAACTGGAAAACTGTTCGTCAGTCAATCAAACGTCTGAAAGATCTGGAAGTTCAGTCACAAGACGGTACTTTCGACAAACTGACCAAGAAAGAAGCGCTGATGCGTACTCGTGAACTTGGTAAGTTAGAAAACAGCTTAGGCGGTATCAAAGATATGGGCGGTTTACCAGACGCTCTGTTCGTTATCGATGCAGACCACGAACACATTGCTATCAAAGAAGCTAACAACCTGGGTATCCCAGTATTTGCTATCGTTGATACTAACTCTGATCCAGACGGTATCGACTTCGTTATCCCTGGTAACGACGATGCAATCCGTGCAATCAAACTGTATCTGGGCGCTGTTGCAAACACCGTTCGTGAAGGTCGTTCACAAGATCTGGCTGTTCAAGCAGAAGAAAGCTTAGTAGAAGCTGAATAATAAGGCAAAAGCCCTTATTAACCAGGTATTGCTATATATTGGTTAGAAGGGGCCTACTTAGGCCCCTTTTGTCTCTGTGAATCAGAATTATCCTTGTGGGAAAGTCCCGTGAGGCATATCGAGGAATAAATCACATGTCTGGAATTACCGCTGCATTGGTAAAAGAACTGCGCGAACGTACTGGCGCAGGTATGATGGAATGTAAAAAAGCATTAGTTGAAGCTAACGGTGACATCGAATTAGCAATCGACAACATGCGTAAATCAGGTCAAGCGAAAGCAGCTAAAAAAGCAGGCCGTGTTGCTGCTGAAGGCGTTATCCTGACTGAAGTTTTCAACGACGGTAAAACTGGTGCGCTGATTGAACTGAACTGCGAAACTGACTTCGTTGCTAAAGATGCTGGTTTCTTAGCATTCGGTAAAGAAGTTTTAGCTTCAGTTGTTGCTGATAAAAACGCTGACATCGACGCTCTGAAAGCAAAATTCGAAGAAGCTCGTACAGCTTTAGTTGCGAAAATTGGTGAAAACATCAATATCCGTCGCGTTGCTATTCTGGAAGGCGCACAAGTAGGTAGCTACCTGCACGGCGCTCGTATCGGTGTTCTGGTTGCTGGCGAAGGCGCAGATGAAGAACTGCTGAAACACATCGCTATGCACATTGCTGCAAGCAAGCCAGAATATGTAACTCCAGAAAACGTTCCAGCTGACGTTGTTGCTCACGAGCACCAAATTCAGTTAGACATCGCTATGCAATCTGGTAAACCACGCGAAATCGCTGAAAAAATGGTTATCGGTCGCATGAACAAATTCACTGGCGAAATCTCTCTGACTGGCCAGCCTTTCGTAATGGATCCAAGCAAATCTGTTGGTGACTTACTGAAAGAAAAAGGTGCTAACGTAACTAACTTCATCCGCTTTGAAGTTGGTGAAGGTATCGAGAAAGTTGAAACTGACTTCGCAGCAGAAGTTGCTGCAATGAGCAAGTAATCAACGAAAAGGGCCGCCGATTGGCGGCCTTTCTTTAATACACTGCATATTTCAAGCTGCATGCATTCGCCTCTTTTAGTGTAGCGATTCAACTTCCTGCAACTTGAACTATTTTTGTGTAGCATTCTGTATCAAATACATTTTTCGGCATATAGAGCGAGGCTCTATATGTATGACTCCAATAATGACCTGTTAGGACACAACTCATGGCAACCAATGCAAAACCCGTTTATCAGCGTATTCTGCTAAAACTAAGTGGCGAGGCTCTACAAGGTGCAGAAGGTTTTGGTATCGATGCTAGCGTTTTAGATCGTATGGCTCAGGAAATCAAAGAACTTATAGAACTGGGTATACAGGTCGGTGTGGTTATTGGTGGTGGTAACTTGTTCCGTGGTGCCGGTCTGGCACAAGCTGGCATGAACCGCGTTGTTGGTGACCATATGGGGATGCTAGCAACTGTGATGAATGGCCTGGCAATGCGTGATGCGCTGCACCGTGCATACGTTAACGCAAGACTAATGTCTGCGATTCCACTCAATGGCGTGTGTGACAACTATAGCTGGGCTGAAGCTATCAGCTTACTACGTCACGGCCGTGTGGTTATCTTCTCTGCAGGAACAGGAAATCCATTCTTCACAACGGACTCAGCAGCTTGCTTACGCGGTATTGAAATTGAAGCTGATGTTGTACTGAAAGCCACAAAAGTTGATGGCGTTTACTCGTCAGATCCTGCCAAAGATCCTGATGCCGTTCTGTATGAAAACCTGAATTATCAAGAAGTTCTTGAGCGTGAATTGAAAGTTATGGATTTAGCTGCATTTACGCTAGCACGCGATCACAACCTGCCAATTCGTGTTTTCAACATGAATAAGCCAGGCGCATTACGCCGTGTTGTGATGGGTGAAAACGAAGGAACTCTGATTTCTCACAATTAATACTCAGAGACATGACCTGAGTTTGAATGTATTATCTAACATAAATTCAGACAATTTAAGCGAGGCTGCTTTGCGGCCTTTAATAACAAGTTCTTAAGGGTTGATAACGTGATTAACGAAATCCAAAAAGATGCTCAAGACCGTATGGAAAAGAGCCTTGAAGCACTAAAAAGTCAAATCAGCAAAGTTCGTACTGGCCGCGCTTCACCAAGCCTGTTAGACGGCATTTCTGTTGAATATTACGGTTCTGCGACGCCTCTGCGTCAATTAGCTAACGTGACTGTTGAAGATTCACGTACATTAGCAATTTCTGTTTTTGACCGTAGCATGTCACCTGCAATTGAAAAAGCGATCATGGCGTCTGACTTAGGTCTGAACCCATCTTCAGCAGGTACTGTTATTCGCGTTCCACTTCCTCCATTAACGGAAGAGCGTCGTAAAGACTTAATTAAAGTGGTTCGTGGTGATGCAGAGCAAGGTCGTATCGCGATTCGTAACGTTCGCCGTGACGCTAACGATAAAGTTAAAGCTTTACTGAAAGACAAAGAAATCAGTGAAGATGACGAGCGCCGTTCACAGGATGACATCCAAAAGCTGACTGATAACTTCATCAAAAAAGTGGATGAAGCATTAGCTCAGAAAGAAGCGGAGCTGATGGAGTTTTAATCCATCTTGATAATAAAGCCATCTGAACACATTTTTTAAAAGTGTGCTTTAGTATGGCTTTATTATTTATCATTTCTATTAAACAATCCTTTCTCATCGCTAAGCTGATATAATCTCAGTATTGAATTAATACAGAGTATCTGATCACTATGAAACGTCTTACTATCCTGGGTTCTACAGGTTCAATCGGTACAAGTACACTTTCTGTTGTTCGTCAAAATCCTGATCAATTCCAAATTCTTGCATTAGTCGCAGGTAAAAATGTGACTGAGATGGCAAGTCAATGCCTTGAATTTAATCCTAAGTATGTCTCAATGGCTGACGAAAGCGCAGCGAAAGCGTTACGCACTATTCTGACGGAAAATAACTGCAAAACAGAGGTTTTATCCGGTACAGAATCTGCAATTGAACTTGCTGGATTGGATGAAGCGGATCAAGTGATGTCAGCAATTACTGGCGTGGCGGGGCTACTCCCAACGTTGTCTGCAATCCGCAAAGGGAAAAGAATATTATTAGCGAATAAAGAGTCTCTGATTACCAGCGGCCGTTTATTCTTTAATGCGATTCGAGAGCACCAAGCGACAGTTTTTCCGATTGATAGCGAGCATAACGCGATTTTTCAAAGCCTACCTGAAGAGATTCAATTGAATTTAGGCTTTGCCGACCTGACGGCTTCTGGGATTTCCAGCATCGTATTAACTGGGTCTGGTGGGCCATTTAGAGATACGCCGTTATCTTATTTTGACCAGGTGACACCTGATGAGGCATGTAATCATCCTAATTGGTCAATGGGGCGTAAAATCTCAGTAGACTCCGCGACTATGATGAATAAAGGTCTGGAATATATTGAAGCCTGCTATTTCTTTAATGCTAACGAAAAACAGATGGAAGTGATTATTCACCCTCAATCTGTAATCCATTCTATGGTTCGTTACCGTGATGGAAGTGTTATCGCCCAGTTAGGAACGCCGGATATGCGCACGCCTATTTCGTACAGCATGGCTTATCCTCAGCGCATTATGTCGGGCGCTAAGCCATTGGATTTCACTACGTTATCTTCACTGACTTTTGTGGAGCCTGATTACCAACGTTATCCTTGTCTGAAACTGGCTATTGATGCATGTCACCAAGGGCAAGCGGCGACGACTGTATTAAATGGCGCGAATGAAATTACTGTCGGTGCTTTCTTAGAAGAGAAAATTCGCTTTACAGATATTGCAAAAATCAATCACAAGATTATGGATAAATTAGATTTTTCGGAACCCACGTCCATTGACGAGGTCTTAGAAATCGATGCTTGTGCTCGTCGTGAAGCAGCTCAGCTAATTACTCAAGAATTTTAATCTTGATATGTGATTTATTTAGTTGCTGATAACTATAATATATCTTTAATATGTGGCGTGTTGAGAATAGAAAGCTTATCAACAATAAGCATATTAAGGATGTGTCTTATCAGCAATTATAATCATAAGAGTTATGATTGAGTCAGATTTCCCAAGTAGTACAGACAAGGATTAACATTTAATGAACTCTAGTGGTGAAAATCTCTCTGATTCTATGATGCCTAAGCATGTTGCCATCATTATGGATGGTAATGGGCGATGGGCAAAACAGAGAGGAAAATTCAGAATTACTGGTCATCGAGCAGGTGTTGAATCTGTACGTAGTTCTGTGCGTTTTGCAGTAAAGAATAATATTCGTTCCCTGACACTTTACGCATTCAGCAGTGAAAATTGGAAAAGACCAGAAAAAGAAGTCAGTTCGTTGATGGATCTGTTTGTTTTTGCATTAGATAATGAAGTCAAAAACCTGCATAAAAATAACGTAAAACTGAAAATTATTGGTGATGTTAGTCGCTTTAGTGAAACCTTAAGAAAAAGAATTGATAAAGCGGAAGCATTAACCGCAGGTAACACAGGTTTACAACTGAATATTGCCGCTAACTACGGTGGACGCTGGGATATTGTTAATAGCGTTAAACAAGTTTATGAAAAAGTGAGTCGTGGGGAGTTATCTATTGATGACGTAACTGAAAGTACGATTAGCGACCATGTTTGTATGCATGACCAAGAGTGTGTCGATTTGGTGATCCGTACAGGTGGAGAACATCGCATTAGTAATTTCTTGTTATGGCAGGTTGCTTATGCGGAATTTTATTTCACCAACGTTTTATGGCCAGATTTTGATGAAATGGTGTTTCAGGATGCAGTCGATGCTTTTAGCAAGCGAGAACGGCGCTATGGTGGAGCAGAATCAGATGACGAACTCGTCAAATAAAAGGGGATGGATGTGCTGAAGTATCGTTTACTCACTGCGGTGATTTTAATTCCAATTGTTATAGCTGCACTTTTTTTACTGTCCCCAGCAAATTTCGGTTTAGTGGTGATCGCAGTCTGCGCGTTGGGTGCATGGGAATGGGCGCAATTTGCAGGATGGCATTCACAAACTAAACGTATCGGTTTAGCGGTTGTATTTGCGGCGGCATTACTCGCAATTCAATTTTCTTTACCAGACATGATAGCACTTTCAAGTTCTCCGTTTATTTTATATAGCCTCTGGGCAGGTTTAATCTGGTGGGTTGCCGCCATTTTATTAGTTGTGACATACCCAACTTCTGCCTCATGGGGCAAATCGGTCATCATTCGCTTACTGTTCGGCGTATTAACTATTGTGCCTTTCTATAGTGGCATGATGGTATTAAGAACCATTGGTTACCAAGCTGATACTTCTGTAGGGGCATGGTGGTTACTCTACGTTATGTTATTGGTGTGGGGGGCTGACTCTGGTGCTTATGCATTTGGACGTACAATTGGTCGCAATAAAATGGCACCAAAAGTTTCTCCAGGGAAAACATGGGAAGGGTTAATCGGTGGTTTAATTACCGCTGGAATTATCTCATGGTTATTTAGCTTATATGCACCAATCCCTGCAATGCCAGATTATTTACTAGTGACTTCAATTATTGTTGTTGTAGTATCTGTGTTCGGTGACTTAACAGAGAGTATGTTTAAGCGCCAATCCGGTATTAAAGACAGCAGTCATTTAATTCCAGGTCACGGTGGGATACTCGATAGAATTGATAGTCTAACTGCGGCAATCCCTGTATTTGCAGGGCTGAATTTGTTAGTTTTTAACGGTTTTGGTCTTTAGGAAGATTAATGGGATTTATTTGGAGCTTAGCGGCGTTTATTATTGCGATTGGCGTGCTGATTACAGTGCACGAATTTGGGCATTATTGGGTCGCGCGCCGTTGCGGTGTTTATGTTGAAAAATTCTCTATAGGGTTTGGTAAGACGCTATGGCGTAAAGTCGATAAACATGGGACAGAGTTTGTTTTAGCGTTGATCCCACTTGGTGGCTACGTCAAAATGCTCGATGAGCGTGTTGGTGAAGTAAGCCCTGAACGCCGTCATTTAGCTTTCAATAATAAGACCGTTGGACAACGTGCCGCCATTATCAGCGCAGGGCCTCTTGCGAACTTTTTGCTCGCTATTGTTGTCTACTGGATTGTCTTTATGATTGGGATTCCGTCTGTTCGCCCAGTCATTGATAACATTAAGCCAAATTCCATTGCTGCTGAGGCAAATTTTGAGCCTCAAATGGAACTAAAATCGATAGACGGTATCGAAACACCTGATTGGAATTCAGTTCGTTTAGCGCTAGTGAGTAAAATTGGTGATAGGGAATTTACTGCACAAGTTTTACCTCAAGGATATAATGAGCCAGTTTCTAAAACAGTGGATTTAAGCGCATGGCAATTTGACCCTGAAAAGCAGGATCCTATTTTATCTATAGGGATTATGCCAGTGTCTGCGAAGGTTGACCCAGTCATCCATAAGGTGACGGAAGGCTTAGCGGGCGAGCGTGCCGGTTTAAAGCCGGGAGATAGAATTATCAGTGTCAACGGAGAGCTGCTGGATACTTGGAATCCAGTGACGAGAATAATCCGAAATAATCCGGGGACACCATTAAAATTAGCCGTACAACGTGATTCGACATTGATTGATTTAACCTTGGTTCCTGATGTTCAGGAAGGTAAAAAAGGTGAGCGTTTTGGCGTTGCAGGTGTCGAACTAACTGTATTACCGCTAGCTGATGAATATAAAACAGTGCAGCAATACAACCCTGTATCTGCACTGTTTCAAGCTAGCGACAAGACTTGGCAGTTAATGAAACTGACAGTCAATATGATGGGTAAACTGGTTGTTGGGGATGTCAAACTCAATAACTTGAGCGGGCCGGTATCTATCGCAAAAGGTGCGGGGGTTTCGGCGGAGTCAGGCTTGGTATATTATCTGATGTTTATTGCGCTGATTAGCGTGAACTTAGGCATCATCAATCTATTTCCATTGCCTGTGTTAGATGGGGGGCACTTACTCTTCTTATTAATTGAAAAAATTAAAGGGAGTCCAGTGTCTGAGCGAGTACAAGACTTTAGTTTTCGAATTGGTGCAATGGCATTGATTCTGTTAATGGGACTTGCACTTTTTAATGATTTCTCTCGCTTCTAATTTTGTAAGCTTGGGACCAGTAAGGAATACGCATAACAACGATGGCGATGAAAAAGTTGCTCATAGCGTCGCTGCTTTTAGGTAGCGCCACTGCATACGGTTCAGACGGATTCGTAGTTAAAGACATTCGTTTCGAAGGTCTACAACGCGTCGCCGTTGGTGCAGCATTATTGAACATGCCTGTCAGGGTCGGGGATTCAATCGATAACGAAGATATTAGTCGTTCGATTCGCTCACTATTCTCTACAGGTAACTTCGAAGATGTTAGGGTCCTGCGTGATGGAAATACGCTGATCGTTCAAGTTAAAGAACGACCAACCATCGCGAGTATCACTTTTACAGGTAACAAATCTGTAAAAGATGACATGCTAAAGCAGAACTTGGAAGCATCCAATGTCCGTGTGGGTGAAGCATTAGACCGCACTAAAATTGCGAATATTGAAAAAGGTTTAGAGGACTTTTACTACAGTGTTGGTAAATACAACGCGACAGTAAAAGCGGTGGTCACGCCATTACCACGTAACCGCGTGGATTTGAAATTTGTGTTCTCTGAAGGCGTGTCTGCAAAAATCCAGCAAATCAACATTGTGGGTAATAAAAACTACTCAACAGCGGAATTGGTGAATAAGCTCCAATTACGTGACGATGTGCCATGGTGGAACTTGGCGGCTGACCAAAAATATCAAAAACAAAAATTGGCGGGTGACTTAGAAACCCTGCGCAGTTTCTACCTTGATCGTGGTTATGCACGTTTCAATATCGACTCGACGCAAGTGAGTCTGACACCAGATAAAAAAGATATCTACATTACGATTAATGTCACTGAAGGAGATCAATATAAGATTTCTGGTGTGGATGTTAATGGTAATACGGCAGAGCATTTAGCGGATATCCAAGAGCTGATCACCATCACTCCAGGTGAGTTATACAATGGTGCTCAAGTGACTCAGATGGAAAACCAAATTAAAGACCTGTTTGGTCGTTATGGTTACGCCTATCCGCGCGTAATGACTCAGCCAGAAATTAATGATGCTGATAAGACTGTTAAACTGCATGTTAACGTTGATGCAGGTAACCGTTTCTATGTTCGTCAAATTCGTTTCCAAGGTAACGATACCAGTAAAGATTCTGTTTTACGCCGTGAAATGCGTCAAATGGAAGGTGCTTGGCTAGGTAACGATTTAGTTGAATTAGGTAAAGAGCGTCTGAACCGTACTGGTTTCTTCGAAACGGTTGATGTTGAAACTCAGCGTATTCCGGGTAGCCCAGACCAAGTTGATGTTATCTATAAAGTTAAAGAACGTAATACCGGTTCAATGAACTTTGGTGTTGGTTTTGGTACTGAAAGTGGCGTGAGCTTCCAAGTCGGTGTCACTCAGGATAACTGGTTGGGTACAGGTAATGCGGTTGGAATTAACGCCAGCCGAAATGACTACTCAACAAACGTCGAGTTTTCAATGACAGACCCTTACTTCACGGTTAACGGTGTAAGTTTGGGTGGACGTATCTTCTATAACGACTTTAGTGCGAAAGATGCGGACTTATCTGGCTATAACAACAAAACGTATGGTTTAGATAGTACATTAAGCTTCCCATTCAATGAAAATAACTCCTTCCGTATTGGTGCGGGTTATGTTCATAACGACCTGTCTGACATGCGTGCGCAAGCCGCGATGTGGGATTATCTACAATCTATGGGTGAAAACCCACCAGTGACTAAAGACGGTCGTAACAAGGAAAGCTTTAGAGCAGATGACTTTACACTGAATTTAGGTTGGACGTACAACTCCTTAAACCGTGGTTTCTTCCCAACATCGGGTAACAAAACCAGTGTTTCAGGTAAAGTGACAATTCCAGGTTCGGATAACGAATACTACAAACTGCGTTTTGATACTGCCCAATATCTCCCACTGAATGATGATGAAACGTGGGTTGTGTTAGGTCGTGCGCAGGCGGGTTATGGTGATGGTATCGGCAGCAAGCAAATGCCATTCTATGAGAACTTCTATGCAGGGGGCTCTAGCACCATCCGTGGTTTCCGTTCGAATAACATTGGTCCTAAAGCTGTTTATTTGAAGAATGTGAACGGGAAAGATGGTCCAGAGCCAGGTAGCCCATCTAGCGATGCGGTTGGTGGTAATGCGATGTATGCAGGTTCATTTGAGCTGATTACACCAACGCCATTTATCGACGAAAAATATGCGAATACGATCCGTACATCTCTGTTTGTAGATGCGGGAACCGTATGGGATACCAATTGGAACAGTATTAACCCAGCATGGCGTGCAGGCATGCCTGACTACGGTACAGCAACTAACGTCCGTGTTTCTACGGGTATTGCTTTACAGTGGATTTCGCCACTTGGGCCTCTGGTCTTCTCCTATGCGCAACCTATCAAGGATTACGAAGGCGACAAATCAGAACAGTTCCAATTTAATATTGGTAGAACTTGGTAATAATTCAGTCTCTATCGAAATCAGCCCTCATAAGATAATGAGGGCTACCAAAATTTCCAGCCATAAGAATGGGTTAAGGAGTTTAGTGTGAAAAAATTGTTGTGTGCAGCGGGTGTGAGTATTGCTTTAGCAATGTCTGCGGGTGCGTATGCTGAAAAAATCGCTATTGTTAATGTTGGCGAAGTTTTCCAAAACATGCCTGCTCGTGAAGCCGTTGCTAAACAGCTTGAGAGTGAATTCAAAAGCCGTGCTACTGAACTGCAGAATCTGGAAAAAGACCTGCAATCACGCGTAGAAAAGCTGCGTCGTGACGGTGCGACTATGAGCACTAGCGATCGTGAAAAGCAGGAAAAAGAATTAATCACTAAACGTGACCAGTTCGCTGAGAAAGCTCAAAAATTTGAAGAAGACAACCGTCGTCGTCAAGCTGAAGAGCGTAATAAGATCCTGAGCCGTATCCAAGATTCTATTAAATCTGTTGCAGCGAAAGAAGGCTATGACGTTGTTATCGATGCAAACGCGGTTGCGTATGCAAAAGATGGTATCGATATCACCAGTCAGGTTCAAAAACAGGTTAAATAATAGATGTCTTCAATTCGATTAGCTGACCTCGCTCAGCAGTTGAATGCACAGTTACACGGTGATGGCGATATCGTCATCACCGGTATTGCACCGATGTATTCAGCGAACAATCAGCAGATTACTTTTTTATCTGATAGCCGTTACAGCGATAAGTTGGCAGATTGCCAAGCTGCTGCTGTGGTATTAACTGAAAAAGATCTGAGTGCTTGTAAGGTTGCTGCACTGGTTGTAGATAATCCTTATCTTGCTTATGCGCATATGGCGCAAATTATGGATACCACTCCAGCCCCTGCTGAGAATATCCATGCATCAGCGGTTATCGCTGATGATGCCCAGCTTGGCCAGAATGTTGCAATTGGCGCGAATGCTGTTATCGAAAGTGGCGTTGTGCTAGGCGATAACGTTGTGATTGGTGCAGGTTGTTTTATTGGTAAAAATACCCGCATTGGTGCAGGCACCCGTTTATGGGCGAATGTCAGTGTTTACCATCATGTTGAGATTGGTGAAAGTTGCTTGATCCAGTCAGGTACAGTGATCGGTTCTGATGGCTTTGGTTATGCCAATGATCGTGGTAATTGGATCAAGATCCCGCAATTAGGTACCGTGATCATCGGGTCTCGTGTTGAGATCGGCGCGTGTACAACAATTGACCGTGGCGCATTAGATAACACAGTCATTGGTAATGGCGTTATCATCGATAACCAATGCCAAATTGCGCACAATGTAACAATAGGTGATAATACCGCAGTTGCGGGTGGCGTCATCATGGCTGGTAGTTTAAAAATCGGTCGCTATTGTATGATTGGCGGAGCCAGTGTTATCAATGGTCATATGGAAATCTGTGACAAGGTTACCGTAACAGGTATGGGAATGGTCATGCGACCAATTACTGAGCCAGGAGTTTACTCTTCCGGTATTCCTTTACAGCCGAATAAAACATGGCGTAAAACCGCGGCTTTAGTCTTAAACATCAATGAGATGAATAAGCGTCTAAAGACACTTGAACGTGAATTAGATAGCCAAAATCAAAAAAATCAGTAATTATTTGGTAATTCAAGCTAAAATAGTTTCTTGAGTTACGTTTTTTCCGGCCTGCCTGTTAACTCACCCTTGAGTTAAAGCGGGCCGATTCATTAATTAGATAGTATTAATAGACAGGAAGAGTATTTCGATGAGTGATAATCATACTCTGAATATAGAAGAAATCTTAGAACTACTTCCGCACCGTTACCCATTCCTTTTGGTTGACCGTGTATTGGATTTTGAAGAAGGTAAATCTTTGCGCGCGGTAAAGAACGTCTCTTTTAACGAGCCATTCTTTCAGGGACATTTCCCTAGCAAACCAATTTTCCCGGGTGTTTTAATTTTAGAAGCAATGGCTCAGGCTACGGGTATCCTTGCGTTTAAAAGCGTAGGCAAACTTGAACCTGGCGAATTGTATTATTTTGCAGCGATTGATAATGCACGCTTTAAACGTCCCGTTCTGCCAGGAGACCAAATGATCCTGGAAGTTGAATTTATCAAAGAACGTCGCGGTGTTGCACGTTTTAAAGGTGTTGCAAAAGTTGATGGAGAAGTGGCCTGCGAAGCAGAAATGATGTGCGCCCGTCGTCGTGAGGTCTGATATGATTGACAAAACTGCCTATGTTCATCCCTCATCTATTGTAGAAGATGGAGCTGTTATTGGTGCCAATGTTCGCATTGGTCCTTTTTGCTATATCGGCGCTAATGTTGAAATTGGTGAAGGTACTGAGCTGAAATCTCACGTTGTTGTCAACGGACACACGAAAATTGGCCGCGACAACGTTATTTTTCAATTTGCTTCGATTGGTGAAATTAACCAAGACCTGAAATACCAAGGTGAGCCAACTCGCGTTGAGATTGGCGACCGTAACCGCATCCGTGAAAGTGTGACTATCCACCGTGGAACCACACAAGGCGGCGACCTAACTAAAATTGGTAATGATAATTTACTGATGGTTAACGTCCATATTGCGCATGACTGCATCATTGGTAACCGCTGTATTATCGCGAATAACGGAACGTTAGGTGGTCACGTCACTCTTGGTGATTTCGCTATTATTGGTGGCATGACTGCGGTGCATCAATTCTGTCAGATTGGTGCGCACGTAATGGTCGGTGGATGCTCTGGTGTTGCGCAAGATGTACCTCCATACGTTATTGCACAGGGCAACCATGCAACTCCATTTGGTTTAAACCTTGAAGGTTTAAAACGCCGTGGTTTTGAAAAAGAATCTCTGCATGCTATTCGTAACGCTTACAAAACGTTATATCGTTCAGGGAAATCTTTAGAAGAAGCACGTGAAGAAATTGCTGAAATGGCAAAAACTGACGAACACGTCAAAGTATTTAGTGATTTCTTAGAAGACTCAGCACAATCTAAGCGCGGAATTATTCGTTAATTTTTGCAGCTGTAGATGAACACAAGAAAAGGCCTTTAATAAGGAGCGAATTTTGGTGAATAGCAACCGCCCACTTACTATTGGCCTTGTTGCCGGAGAAACCTCTGGTGATATCTTAGGTGCAGGGCTTATCCGTGCCTTAAAACAACAAGTTCCCAATGCCCGTTTTGTCGGTGTTGCTGGCCCACTCATGCAAGCAGAAGGTTGTGAAGCTTGGTATGAAATGGAAGAGCTCGCCGTCATGGGGATTGTTGAAGTCCTTGGGCGTTTACCGCGTTTATTATCCATCCGTAAAGATTTAACTCAGCGTTTTACTGAGTTACAACCTGATGTGTTTGTCGGTATTGATGCGCCTGATTTTAATATCACCCTTGAAGGTCGTTTAAAATCAAAAGGTATCAAAACTATCCATTATGTCAGCCCATCGGTATGGGCATGGCGCCAAAAACGCGTGTTCAAAATCGGTCGCTCCACCAATTTAGTCTTAGCATTTCTCCCGTTTGAGAAAGCATTTTATGACCGTTTTGATGTTCCTTGCCGTTTTATCGGGCACACAATGGCGGATTCTATCCCTTTAAATCCGGATAAACAGGCCGCGCGTGAACGTTTGAATATCCCTGCGACTGCAAAATGTTTAGCATTGTTACCGGGGAGTCGCCATTCTGAAGTGGAAATGCTCAGTGCTGATTTCTTAAAAACCGCTACACTATTAAGTAGCCACTTTGCCGATCTACATATTGTTGTGCCTCTGGTAAATCAGAAACGACGCCAACAATTCGATGAGATAAAACAACAGGTTGCTCCAGAGTTGAATGTCCATATTCTGGATGGTCAGGCTCGCGACGCAATGACTGCGTCAGATGCGACATTACTCGCTTCAGGCACCGCTGCCTTAGAATGTATGCTAACCAAATGCCCAATGGTAGTGGGCTATCGTATGAAGCCCTTTACATTCTGGCTCGCGAAACGCTTAGTCAAAACGCCTTATGTTTCTTTGCCAAATTTATTGGCAGGGAAAGAAATCGTGAAAGAACTACTCCAAGAAGAGTGCCAGCCACAGCAGCTTGCCGACCAGTTACTTCCATTGTTGGAAGGCGGAGAGCAAGTCGATGCGCTGAAGGAAACCTTCTTACAATTGCATCAACTGATTCGTTGTGATGCAGATCAACAAGCCGCTGATGCTGTATTAGATTTGGTTAGAAAATAATGGAATTTATATACCCAAAAGCCAACTTAATTGCTGGCGTTGATGAAGTGGGGCGTGGGCCGCTTGTCGGTGCCGTCGTGACCGCTGCTGTGATTTTAGACCCCAACAATCCGATTGAAGGGCTTGCGGACTCAAAAAAACTTAGCGAAAAAAAGCGTGAAAAGCTGTTCGATGAGATCAAAGAAAAAGCGCTGTGTTGGTGTATTGGCCGCGCAGAACCAGAAGAAATCGATCAATTGAATATATTGCATGCCACAATGTTAGCTATGCAAAGAGCGGTAGAAGGCCTTTCCATTCAACCAGAGTTTGTTTTAGTCGATGGTAACCGTTGCCCTAAACTGACCATGCCATCACAGGCCGTTGTTAAAGGTGATAGTTTAGTCCAAGAGATCAGCGCTGCATCCATTCTGGCGAAAGTGGTCAGAGACAGAGAAATGGTCGAGCTTGATAAAGCTTTCCCTGAATATGGTTTTGCGAAACACAAAGGCTATCCCACAGCGTATCATTTAGAAAAATTAGCTGAGTTTGGCGCTACTGAGTTTCACCGTAAAAGCTTCGCGCCTGTAAGACGTGCGTTAGACATTAAATAGTCGGCATAAGAAAAATAGGTATAAGGTTAATGGCTTCTCCTCGTTTTATTCATCTACGTGTTCACAGTGACTACTCCATGATTGATGGACTGGCAAAAACCGGTCCATTAGTGAAAAAAGTCGCCGCCATGGGCATGCCTGCATTTGCCATCACGGATTTTACTAACCTTTGTGGGTTAGTGAAGTTTTATGGTGCGGCTCATGGTGTGGGTATCAAGCCAATCATTGGGGCTGATTTTTATATGGAAAGTGAGCAACTGGGTGATGAGGTTGCTCACTTAACCGTTCTAGCTCGCAATAACGAAGGCTATCAAAACCTCACTTTACTCATCTCCGAAGCATACCAAAAAGGCTATGGTGCCATTGGTCCAACGATTCACCGGGATTGGCTTGTCAAACATAAAGAAGGTTTGATCCTATTATCAGGCGGGCGAAAAGGAGATGTGGGGCAATTTTTACTGCGCGGTAATCAAGCGTTAGTGGATGAAAGCCTTGAGTTTTATCAAACCCATTTTCCAGATGCTTACTATCTTGAACTTATCCGGACAGGGCGGCCGGATGAAGAAAGCTACCTCCATGCAGCAGTTGAGCTAGCCACCCAACGTGGTCTGCCTGTAGTGGCAACCAACGATGTCTGCTTCATTGAAAGCAGCGACTTTGACGCCCATGAAATTCGTGTCGCTATTCATGATGGATTCACGTTAGCCGATCCGAAGCGCCCCAAAAATTATAGTCCTCAGCAATACTTACGTACTGAAGAAGAGATGTGCGAGCTGTTTGCCGACATCCCTGAAGCATTAGAAAATAGTGTAGAGATTGCTAAGCGCTGTAACGTCACTATTCGTCTTGGTGAATATTTCCTACCGAAATTCCCAACAGGGGATATGGAAACGGAAGACTTTCTGGTCATGCGTTCAAAAGAAGGTCTGGAGGAGCGCCTCAAATTCCTATTCCCAGATGAGAAAGTCCGAGCAGAAAGACGTCCTGAATATGATGAACGTTTAGAAATCGAACTCAACGTTATCAACCAAATGGGATTCCCAGGCTACTTCTTGATAGTGATGGAGTTTATCCAGTGGTCGAAAGATAACGGCGTTCCTGTTGGCCCGGGACGAGGTTCAGGTGCGGGTTCTTTAGTGGCCTATGCTCTAAAAATCACTGACCTAGACCCACTTGAACTTGACCTACTGTTTGAGCGTTTCTTGAACCCAGAGCGGGTATCAATGCCAGACTTCGACGTTGACTTCTGCATGGAAAAACGTGACCAAGTTATTGATCACGTTGCTCAAATGTATGGCCGGGACGCGGTATCCCAGATTATTACCTTTGGTACGATGGCAGCAAAAGCCGTTATTCGTGACGTGGGACGTGTACTGGGCCACCCTTACGGTTTCGTTGATAGAATTTCTAAACTTGTTCCCCCTGATCCGGGAATGACCCTTGAAAAAGCCTTTGAAGCAGAACCGCAGCTGCCTGAAATTTATGAAGCAGATGAAGAGGTTAAAGCGCTAATCGATATGGCGCGTAAGCTTGAAGGGGTAACGCGTAACGCCGGTAAGCACGCCGGTGGGGTAGTTATTGCACCAACTAAAATTACGGATTTTGCGCCGCTCTATTGCGATGCTGAAGGTAATAACCCCGTTACACAATTCGATAAGAACGATGTCGAATATGCTGGCTTGGTAAAATTCGACTTCTTAGGTCTGCGTACGCTAACCATTATTAACTGGGCATTGGAGATGATCAATGCCCGTCGAGCCAAGAAAAATTTAGAACCGATTGATATTGCAGCTATTCCTTTACAGGATAAGAAAAGCTTCGATATGTTGCAGCGCTCGGAAACCACGGCGGTATTCCAATTAGAATCCCGAGGAATGAAGGATCTGATTAAACGCCTGCAACCGGACTGTTTTGAAGATATGATCGCTCTGGTGGCGTTATTCCGCCCAGGCCCGCTGCAATCGGGGATGGTAGATAACTTTATCGACCGTAAACATGGTCGTGAAGAGATCTCATATCCTGATGTAAATTGGCAGCATGAATCATTAAAACCTGTTCTAGAGCCAACTTATGGTATTATCTTATACCAAGAACAGGTTATGCAGATTGCTCAGGTTTTAGCTGGCTATACCCTCGGTGGCGCGGATATGTTGCGTCGTGCGATGGGGAAAAAGAAACCTGAAGAGATGGCAAAACAGCGCTCTGTTTTTGAAGAAGGTTCCATCAAAAACGGGGTAGATGGCGAATTGTCGATGAAAATCTTTGACTTGGTGGAGAAATTCGCCGGTTATGGATTTAACAAATCACACTCCGCGGCCTATGCGCTGGTCTCGTACCAAACATTATGGCTAAAAGCCCACTATCCGGCTGAATTTATGGCTGCAGTAATGACTGCGGATATGGATAACACGGAAAAAGTGGTGGGGCTGGTTGATGAATGTTGGCGTATGGGCTTGAAAGTATTGCCACCAGATATCAATAGTGGGTTATATCACTTCCATGTGAATGATGAAGGTGAGATAGTTTACGGCATCGGCGCAATTAAAGGCGTTGGTGAAGGGCCAATCGAAGCGATTATTGAAGCTCGCCAACAAGGTGGGATCTTTAAAGAAATTTTCGATCTTTGTGCTCGTGTGGATATTAAAAAGATCAACCGCCGCGTGATGGAAAAGCTGATCATGGCTGGGGCATTCGATCATTTAGGTCCTCACCGAGCAGCCTTGATGTCATCCCTTGAAGACGCATTAAAAGCAGCAGATCAGCATGCGAAAGCAGAAGCTATCGGGCAAGGGGATATGTTTGGGGTGCTTGCTGAAGCGCCTGAGCAGGTTGAAAGTTCTTACGCGAGTGTGCCGAAGTGGCCTGAGCAAGTCGTGCTAGAAGGTGAGCGCGAAACGTTGGGTCTCTATTTGACAGGTCATCCAATAACGCGATACTTAAGTGAGATAGAGCGTTATACAAATGGTTTGAGATTGAAAGATGTGAACCCAACCCCTCGCGGTCAAGTGACAACTGTGGTAGGTTTAGTGCTCTCTGCAAAAGTGATCACCACGAAGCGTGGGAATAGAATTGGGATTTGTACGCTTGATGATCGTTCCGGTCGCCTGGATATTATGTTATTTTCAGATGCGCTGGATAAATACCAACATATGTTGGAAAAAGACAATATTTTGATTGCCACCGGTCAGGTCAGCTTTGATGATTTCAATGGTGGTAATAAAATGACAGTGCGCGAATTGATGGATATCGGAGAAGCAAGGGAGAAATATGCGCGCGGCCTTGCAATATCGCTGTCCGATAAACAAATTAACGATCAATTACTGAATCGGCTTCGCAATGCTCTTGAACCTCACCGCTCAGGCACGATACCGGTTCATTTGTATTATCAGAAGGATGATGCCAGAGCTAAGCTCAAGTTTGGCGTTGTTTGGCGTGTGACACCCGTGGATCCCCTTCTGAACGACCTTCGAACTCTGCTGGGTAGTGAGCAGGTAGAATTAGAATTTGACTAAAATAGGAATATTATGAGTCTGGACTTTCTTGATTTTGAACAGCCGATTGCTGAATTAGAGGCGAAAATCGATTCCCTAACTGCAGTTAGCCGTCAAGATAACAACTTAGAAGTCAACCTAGATGAAGAGGTTGCTCGTTTACGTGAAAAAAGTGTTGAACTGACACGTAAGATTTTCTCTGATCTGGGGGCTTGGCAAATTGCTAAACTCGCTCGTCACCCACGTCGTCCATACTCTTTGGACTACATTTCCCGTATTTTTACAGATTACCAAGAGTTAGCGGGTGATCGTGCATATGCCGATGACAAAGCGATTATTGGTGGTCTGGCTCGTTTAGATGGCCGCCCAGTGATGGTTATTGGCCATCAAAAGGGTCGTGAAACGAAAGAGAAAATTCGCCGTAACTTTGGTATGCCAGCACCAGAAGGCTACCGTAAGGCACTGCGTCTGATGGAAATGGCTGAGCGTTTTAACCTACCAATTATTACGTTTATCGATACACCGGGTGCATATCCGGGTGTTGGTGCAGAAGAGCGCGGTCAATCCGAAGCGATTGCGCGTAACTTACGTGAAATGTCTCGCTTATCCGTTCCAGTGATCTGTACCGTGATCGGCGAAGGCGGTTCAGGTGGTGCGTTAGCGATTGGTGTGGGTGATAAAGTGAATATGCTGCAATACAGCACTTATTCCGTTATCTCACCAGAAGGCTGTGCATCTATTCTGTGGAAAAGCGCCGATAAAGCACCATTAGCGGCTGATGCGATGGGTATTACGGCGCCTCGCTTAAAAGAGCTGAAGCTGATTGATAGCGTGATCCCTGAACCTCTGGGCGGCGCTCATCGTAACTACGATGAAATT
Source organism: Providencia sp. PROV202 (assembly GCF_028479565.1). NCBI lineage: Bacteria > Pseudomonadati > Pseudomonadota > Gammaproteobacteria > Enterobacterales > Morganellaceae > Providencia > Providencia sp. PROV202. The sequence continues at coordinate 262,957 of NZ_JAMPNV010000014.1, forward strand.
GCAGAATCTCTGAAAGCACAAATCACGCAAGACTTGAATGAGTTAGAAACTCTGGATGAAGAAGCACTGAAAAATCGTCGTTATCAACGTCTGATGGGATATGGTTACTGCTAATTAGCTAACCTATTAAGTGCAATCCATTCTATTTTGAAACGGGAGTCGGTTTAGCCAGCTCCCGTTTTTTATTATCTTTAATATAATATTGAATTAAGATGTGGGTGGAATAAAGGGAAGATAATGGCGAAATCCTCACAGCATATTCTCGCAACAGTTCGAGAAAAAATCGGAAGCTACCGAAAAATTCTGGTTGGATTCAGTGGTGGTATCGACTCCACGGTATTACTTCATGCTCTTTATCAGATAAAAATCAGTGAATTACCGTCATTAGAAATCCGCGCCATTCATATTCATCATGGTTTAAATATTCAAGCGGATAAGTGGGAAACTCACTGTGCTTCATTATGTCAACAATGGAATATCCCGTTTATTTGCCAGCGTGTAACCGTAGATAGCTCTCAGATTGGTGTTGAAGCGGCAGCAAGAACTGAACGTTATCAAGCATATCGTGATGAGCTACTCGACAATGAGATTTTGGTGACGGCTCAGCATCTTGATGATCAAGCTGAAACATTCATGCTGGCGCTTAAGCGAGGCAGTGGACCCGCAGGACTTTCCGCGATGCCGGAGTCACTTCCTTTTCAAGCGAAAAATGGAAAAACGATTCTATTACGACCTTTATTAGTCATTTCTCGCCATGAATTAGAAAACTATCGAGCGGAATATCAACTTCCTTGGGTTGAAGATGATAGTAATCAAGACGACCGATATGATCGTAACTTCCTGCGCTTGCATATTATGCCAAGATTATCTGAACGCTGGCCACATTTTGCGACTGCAGTTTCTCGAAGTGCCTCATTATGCGCAGAACAAGAGGCGCTGCTGGACGAGCTACTGCAAGATTCACTGGATGACATCATTGATTATCGAGGTGGATTATATATCGATGGGCTTATCCATTGTTCAGTTGCCAAGCGTAATGCCTTGATCCGCCGCTGGATAGGCTTTCACCAGTTACCTATGCCGCCATTTAATCAATTGGAACGGATTTGGCAGGAAGTGGCACTTGCTCGGCAGGATGCAGAACCTATCTGTCGTTTGGGTAACGTGGAAATTCGCCGTTATCAAGGGGCTCTGTGGGTGGTTAAGCGCATTAATAGCCTGATGGGAAAACAATATCAGTGGAATTATCCTGAGGATTATTTATTACCTGAATCACTGGGAATGCTGGTTGTGATGGATGGCGACGGGCAGATACGCCCACCACAAGAAACAGAAAAAGTGACAGTTCGCTTTGGATTACAAGGTTCGCTAAATATTGTCGGTCGCCACCATTCACGTAGCAGCAAGAAAATTTGGCAAGAGCTGGGTGTTGCACCGTGGATGAGGGAAAGAACCCCACTAATTTACTATAATGAAACGCTTATTTGTGCGGTAGGCTGCTTTATTACACCTGATGGATTTGTGGGTGAGGAGAATATTGGCATGGCTATTGATTGGAAAAATTCCGAACATTGGACAAATACCGATGAGTTTTCCTGCGAATAACGCGAATAAACTATCTATAAATTAGAAACCCCTTATGACTGTGACTATCATAAGGGGCATAGAAGAAACTCAGAAAAAGCGAGTATTAGTGGGAGTGGTCGACAACGATAGTGCCGATTTCAGGATGACTGAAGGATGAGATAATATCCAGTCGTAGCTCCTTAGTGCCTTCCTGTGTGATCAGGACGAGGTACTCAATTTTTTTTCGTAGGAGCAAATCACTGGCTTGCCCTTCAATATTCTCGCCGTCATTAAGCTTAATTTGCAGCTTTAATTGACGCTGGCATGCGATTTCTAGATATTCGTAATCATCACAATTGATTGGTTGATATTCATTATCTGTAGACATATTCCCTCACCACTGTGTTAGTGGCGGTTATTGCCGCCTTGAACATGTTTGTTTTATCTAAAAACACTAGCATTTATCGACTAAGCATTTACCGATGAAATAAAAAGCTAAATCAAAAAGTGCTTCGCTCGATAATAGCATAGTAATTTAATAACTATAATCAGTGACGTGGGAAAAGGAAAATTCTTATTCACTAAACTGATATCTTTAGCTGGTTATTTATCCGATTGTAAATTTTTGCATACCTTATTTTTTTATTTCTTGAAATGCTATGATGTATTAATAAGCGTAACAGTAATAATTGAATGATCTGAAAGGAATTATAATGAAGAAAGTACTTTTATTGGCTCTTATTTCGGCGGGTGCCGTGGCATTATCCGGTTGTCAAAGCAGCGTGAACGAAGCGAACTTCGCTCCTGTAGACCATGTTTATAGTGGTGTACTTCCTTGTGCAGATTGTTCAGGTATTGAAGCCACATTATTAGTCAATCCAGATGGCAGCTATGTTGAGCAACTGCTTTATTTAGAAACCCGTGAAGGGAATCAAATGTTCCATGAAACAGGAAACTGGTCTAGCACGGAAAATGTATTAACATTAACTAACTCGAAAGCAGAGCGAACATACTTCGCACAATCTCCTGATAACCAATCAATCACACTGCTAGATTTAGAAGGCAAAGCGATTGAGAGTTCAATGAACCATACCTTAAAACAGGTCACTCCAAGTAAAAAACGTGGTGAATATCGTTATATGGCCGATGCCGCTATATTTACTGAATGTGGTTCTGGACGTAAATATGCAACGTCAGGCATTGAACTAGAGAAAGCTTATAGTGATACTGATGTGGATGGCGGCACGCCAGTTTATTTAGAGGTGGATGGTTTCTACTCTATTCGCCCATCCATGGAAGATGGTCAATTTGATTCTGCATTTATTCCTACTGGGAATATTCAGTTCGATAAAACTCGCTCTTGCAAATAACCTGAATTCGTTTTGGTTATATTGTAAAAAGGCTTAGTGACAATAAAAAAGCTCAGAGACAGTAAAACTGAACTCTGAGCTTTTTGTATTTAGGCTAACGTAACGGTTATTTAGCTAGTTTTTCTTTCAGGAAGCTAACCACGTTATCTAAACCAACCAGTTGTTTGTCATCACTGCGGCGTGATTTATATTCAACTTGGTTAGTATCTAAATTACGGTCACCAATGACGATAGTGTATGGAACTCCAATCAGTTCCATATCGGCAAACATCACACCTGGGCGTTCTTTACGGTCATCGAAAATAACATCGATACCTTGTGCTTTCAGGTCTGCATACAGTTTTTCAGCAACTTCTTTAACGCGATAAGACTTATGCATGTTCATTGGCAGGATAGCAACGTGGAATGGTGCGATAGCATCTGGCCATACAATACCGCGTTCATCGTGGCTCTGCTCAATCGCTGCTGCAACAATACGAGTTACACCAATACCATAGCAACCCATTGTCACGATTTGGTTATGACCTTCTTCGTTCTGCACAGAGGCTTTCATTGCTTCAGAATATTTGGTGCCTAACTGGAAGATATGACCTACTTCGATACCGCGTTTGATTAACAGGGTACCTTTACCATCTGGGCTTGGGTCACCCGCTACCACATTACGCAGGTCGTAAACTTCTGGCAGTGGGAGGTCACGTTCCCAGTTGATGCCAAAGTAGTGTTTACCATCAACATTTGCACCTGCACCAAAGTCACTCATCACTGCAACGCTGCGGTCAATGACGATTGGCATTGGCATATTCACTGGACCTAAAGAGCCTGGACCAGCATTCACGACTTTACGGATTTCTTCTTCAGTAGCAAATTGCAATGGGCTTGCCACTAACGGGTGTTTCTCTGCTTTGATTTCGTTCAGTTCATGGTCACCACGAATTAACAGGGCAACTAAAGTATGACCAGAGTCTTTCACTGCATGAACAATCAGAGTCTTAACTGTTTTCTCGATTGGCAGATTGAACTGTTCAACTAATTCAGCAATCGTTTTTGCATTTGGTGTATCCACTAAATGCATTTCTTGGCTTGGCGCTGCACGTTGAACATTTGGTGCAACCGCTTCAGCAAATTCGATATTAGCTGCAAAATCAGATTCAGTAGAGAAGACAACATCATCTTCACCGCTTTGTGCTAAAACTTGGAATTCGTGAGACGCGTTACCACCGATAGAACCGGTGTCTGCTTGTACTGCTCGGAAATCAAAGCCAATGCGGGTGAAGATTTTGCTATAAGCTTGGTACATTGCATCGTAAGTTTCTTGCAATGACTCTTGGTTTGTGTGGAACGAGTATGCATCTTTCATGATAAATTCACGAGAACGCATTACACCGAAACGAGGACGAACTTCATCACGGAATTTGGTTTGAATTTGGAATAAATTCAATGGTAATTGTTTGTATGAAGTGATCTCATTACGCACTAAGTCAGTGATAACTTCTTCGTGGGTTGGACCTAAAACAAATGGGCGCTCGCCACGATCTACAAAGCGCAGTAACTCAGGGCCATATTGTTCCCAACGTCCACTTTCTTGCCATAAGTCAGCAGGTTGAACGACGGGTAAAGATACCTCGATAGCGCCTGCATTTTCCATTTCTTCACGAACGATGTTTTCTACTTTACGCAGAACACGCACGCCAGTGGGTAACCAGTCATACAGACCAGAAGCAAGTTTACGGATCATCCCTGCACGCAGCATCAGCTTATGGCTGATAACTTCTGCATCCGCAGGGGTCTCTTTTAGAGTTGAGAGCAGATATTTGCTAGTACGCATTGTATAGGTTCCATTAGAACAACAAATTATGGTAGGGCTTATGCCTACCCAATAATTTAAAGCTGCTAAGCAGCGGAATAAACAGCTAGTCTACCAGTGACGATGCTTTGTCAAAAGAGGTTAACGCGATTTTTCATTACGTTCGATGGCAAACACTTCAGTGATATTATTAGTCACTCGCCAGCGCACATTGAAATCTAATAAATGAACCGCATAATCACGGGCTTCATTGGATTGTTTCTTATAGGCAGGACGTGGGTCTTGCTTTAATACTTGCTCAATAAAAGACGCTAATCCGGGATAGCGAGATTGGTATTTATCACATTCAATTTGAGCTTGTGAGCTAAATATAACCTGCATATCTTCTGATGGTGCTTCTTGAGCATAACCGGCTTTGGCTGTTGTAATAGCTTCAGCAAAAGGCAGATACGGTTTGATATCGACCACTGGTGTGCCATCAACTAAATCTAAGCTACCGAGTTCAAGAATGACTTGGTTGTTTTCGATAGTCACGTCTTTTAATTCAACTAACGACATCCCTATAGGGTTTGGTCGAAAGGTTGAACGAGTGGCAAATACACCCATTTTATCATTGCCGCCTAAGCGGGGAGGGCGTACGAGAGGTTTCCAGCCACCTTCCATCGTTTGGTGAAAAACAAACAACACCCAAATATGGCTAAATTGAGTTAATCCTCTAACGGCATTAGGGTCATTGTATGGCGGATGTAAATGCAAACGCCCAAAGCCGTTTTGAACCAGCCCGGGCTGGCGAGGAATGGCAAACTTTTCTTTATAAGGGGATTCGATATGCCCAATAACATTAAATTGAAAAGATTGCATAAGTTGATTATTCAACAATTTTAAGTGCACTACCTTCACATACCGTTGCTTGGTAACAACCCGGCGCTGATTTGGTTTGGCACTGATGTAATAACACGGCATCCGCAGCGATATAAGCGGCTTGCGTCAACATGCTGTTTTTAGCTGAATCAAGGTTAATAGGCGGACTCTTTGCATTTTTTCTGCATGACTCACCAGAGACAATACCTAAGTCACGAAATGGCATTCCTAATAACTCTTCAGGGCTGTTCATTAATTTAATGTTTTCTGCACTGACATCTTCTTCTTCAGTTTCTACAGGTAAAGGTTTCGATAATTTCATGCTCGAAAACCCTTTATTCATGCTTGGACTGGTGTATTGATTAATTCCGCACCCAGCTAAAGCAAATGTAGCGAGGGCGAGCAAAAACAATCTCATAGATATTACCTTTTTATTATTTGCGCTAGCGCATTAATTATGTAATCGGTCTAAAGCTAATGTATTTGAAACAAATCGGTTTAAAGCATGTTGGTATAATACAAAAAAACTAGGTGACATAAAGTCACCTAGCATTTTATACACATTTTTTTTAAGAGAAAAGCTTACCAGCCTTTAACTGCTCCACCATCGAAAACTTCGTTGGCCTTTTCTGCCACTTCATTAGATTGATATGCTTGAATAAACTTCTTCACATTCTCGCTATCTTTATTATCTTCACGAGCCACAATAATGTTCACATATGGAGAATCTTTATCTTCAACAAACAGACCATCTTTTGCTGGAGTCAATTTAGGTGTTGCGCTGCTAGCCCAAGTTGTATTGATGATAGCCAGTGCAATTTTTTGATCATCCAGAGCACGCGGTAATTGTGGTGCTTCTAATTCAACAAATTTTAAGCCTTTTGGATTCTCAACAACATCCAACACGGTAGGCATTAAACCTGTGCCATCTTTTAACTTAATTAAACCTTGTTTTTGCAGTAACAGTAATGAACGACCTAAGTTAGTTGGGTCATTTGGCAGCGCAACTTGTGAACCATCAGCCAATTCATCAATAGATTTAATTTGCTTAGAATATCCCGCAATTGGATAAATGAAGGTATTTCCAACAGGCACTAATTTGTAGTTACGGTCTTTAATTTGCTGATCTAAATAAGGTTTATGTTGAAATGCGTTAGCATCAATATCACCTTTGCTTAATGCTTCGTTTGGTAGTACGAAGTCATTGAAAGAAACTAATTCAACATTCAGTCCATATTTTTCTTTAGCAACTTTTTGTGCAACTTCAGCAACTTCAAACTCTTTGCCCATGATCACACCGACTTTGATGCTATTTGGATCTTTTTGTTTTTCACCACAGCCAGCGAGAGCTAATGTTCCTAACAGCGCGCCAACTACTGCAATTGATTTCAACTTAATAGACATAATTTACCCCTTTAGACACTATTTATAGCACCTTAACTACTGTGTAGCGTTTTTTGGCGCTGCTATTGTTTCTGACTATCTAGATTACGGACTATTTATGTGACACTTTTTTCATTAAATATTCACCAGTGAACTGAATGATGAATACTAAGACAATCAATAGAACCAGAACGGTGTTCATAACTAATGGATTATAAGTATAGTAGCCGTATTGCATTGCAATTTGTCCTAATCCACCGGAACCTACTGCACCACCCATTGCGGAATAACCGACTAACATAATTAATGTAATGGTTGCTGCGTTAATTAACCCCGGTAAAGATTCTGGCAGTAATACTTTGCGGATAATCTGTAACGGTGTTGCACCCATAGCGCGTGATGCTTCAATTAAACCATTCGGTACTTCTAATAATGCGTTTTCAACCATGCGAGCAATAAATGGAATTGCACCAACAGTCAATGGAACAATCGCCCCTTCGATACCAATCGCAGAACCTACGATGAATTTGGTAAACGGGCTGATCCAGACTAATAAAATAATAAACGGTATTGAGCGGAATACGTTCACGACAGCAGAAATAACGCTATACAGAACGGTATTTTCCATCACTTGCCCACGACGAGTGACATAAAGTAGGACGCCTGTCGGGATACCTAAAATAAAACCTAAAATTGCAGAAACGAAAGTCATTATAATCGTATCAATCGTTCCTGAAATAAGCAGTGAAATCATTCCCTCAGACATAACCTAAAACCTCAACTTTCACGTGGTGCTCTTTCAAAAATGTAATGGTGGACTCAATGCCATTTTCTAAACCGTGTAATTCAGCCAGCATCACACCGAATTTAACGCCACCGGCATAATCAATCTGAGAGCTTAAAATATTAATATCGATATCAAATTTACGTACGGCCATTGAGATTAATGGCGCATCCACCGATTGCCCTGTGAACTCCAGTTTCAATAACGGGGAGAGATCTTTACCTGATTCTGGCTGCAAACGTTCTTTATAGTCATCTGGAATATCGATAACTAATGTTGACTTAATAAATGCTTGAGCAACAGGCGTTTTAGGATGAGAGAAAACTTCACTCACTTTATCTTGCTCAATAAGTTGACCGCCACTGATTACTGCCACTTGGTCACAAATGCGTTTCACGACATCCATTTCATGGGTGATTAATAAGATAGTTAAGCCTAAGCGACGGTTGATATCTTTCAATAATTCTAAAATAGAGCGCGTCGTTGCTGGATCTAATGCGCTTGTTGCTTCATCACACAGTAATACTTTTGGTGAGTTTGCTAAGGCGCGGGCAATAGCCACACGCTGTTTTTGACCACCAGAAAGATTCGCTGGATAAGCATCTTTCTTTTCAGATAAACCGACTAACTCTAATAATTCATTAACGCGCTGTTTAATGGTCTCTTTCGGTGTATTGTCTAATTCTAGTGGCAGTGCCACGTTATCAAACACAGTGCGCGAAGATAATAAATTAAAATGTTGAAAGATCATGCCAATTCCACGGCGTGCTTTTGTCACTTCTTTCTCTGGCAGAGACGTTAAATCTTGTCCATCAACAATGACTTGCCCTGATGTTGGACGCTCCAGCATATTCACGCAACGAATTAAGGTACTTTTACCTGCGCCGGATGCACCAATGACACCATATATTTGACCAGCAGGAACATGCAGGCTGATATCAGTCAGCGCCTGTATATTGCGGTTTCCTTGCTGGAACACTTTATTAATATTTGAGAGCTTTATCATTCTATCTTCTATTCTCTGACGAATTATATTCAAGATACTGTATCTAACATGTATTGGATGTTAAGGCGTCTAGACGTCTAAGTCAACAAAGTTTGATGGATTTATTCTATTCTCATTTCATTTCTTTTCATGAGATACTAAAAACCATTTTAGTTTGAGGAGTAAAGCAGTGAGCAAAGGCATTCCAGCAATCTTTCTAGATAGAGATGGCACAATTAATATCGACCATGGCTATGTACACCAAATCGATGACTTCGAATTTATCGATGGCGCTATTGAAGCCATGATTGAACTCAAAAAAATGGGATATGCATTAGTTGTCGTGACTAATCAATCTGGTATTGGCCGTGGTATCTATACTGAAGACCAGTTTATGACGCTAACTGAGTGGATGGATTGGTCTCTTGCCGACCGTGGTGTTGATTTAGATGGTATCTATTTCTGCCCTCATCATCTGGATGCAACAGTAGAAGAATATAAGCAAGAATGTAATTGCCGCAAACCAAAACCAGGAATGCTCTTAGATGCCCAGCAATTTTTAAACATTGATATGGCTTCTTCTATTATGATTGGCGACAAGCTTGCAGATATGCAAGCGGGCAAAGCGGCTCTTGTGGGGACAAATGTATTAGTAAAAAGCGGAGAACCTGTTACAGATGACGCTATTGCGAGTGCAGATCTGGTGATTAATAGCCTTGCAGACCTGCCAAAAGCCTTAAAAAGCATCACAAAGTAACCGTTTTGGGTGATAAATCAGCACTTGGAAATTATTTTAAAAAAAACACTTGCGAG
>NZ_JAMPNV010000015.1:0-200649 GCF_028479565.1 Providencia sp. PROV202
CTCGCAAGTGTTTTTTTACATATTTATTTCGTTCGCGCTTTTTTTAGCCAAATATGACTTAACAGCGTAAATTACTACTGTTTTTTGACTATTTCAGCAGCAATAATTGATTTACTCACGTAACATATCATTGATTAGTATCTGTATGAGATGAATTATGGAATTGAGCAAGCAACAAAATGCCTCACAAAAAAACCTCTCTTTTATTATTGCGCAGAGTCTTGGACAGCTCATATTAAAAGGCACCTACTTATCTGACTCTATTCTTCCCAGCGAATTAGAATTATCAAAGCAATTTAATGCCAGCCGAACCGCCATAAGAGAAGCCATTAAAACATTAGCTGCAAAAGGCATGGTTTTAGCTCGCCCTCGAATTGGTACACGAGTCATGCCCGCATCAAATTGGAACTTCCTTGACCAAGACTTATTAAATTGGTGGATTAACAGCGAAGAAAAATCCGTGGTGATTAAACACTTTCAAGTTGTTCGCCTCGCCATTGAGCCCCAAGCTTGCTATTTCGCTGCACTGAATGCCACTGAAGAGCAAAAACAGTCTCTACAATTACTATCAAATGAAATGGTAACCTTAGAAAAAGAGTTCGATAGGCCTCACTGGATAAAAGTTGATTTTCGCTTTCATCTCACTATCTATCGGGCGTGCTGTAATCCTTTTTTAATTTCGTTCGCGAATCTTTTTAGGTCGGTGTATCAGCTTTATTTTGATGCAATAACAGAAAATGATGCGATTGAAGTGGAACTTCATCAACAACTTGCCGATGCTATTATTAATGGCAATAGCCGTGAAGCTTACGATCTCTGCTATACCTTATTAACGACAATGAACAAATAAGCTAACAGAACGAATTCGCTCACCAAATTTATCGATAGGTAACGGATGTTTAAAACTGCTAAAAATATGTCGGGTTTGCCATGGATTGCCGCGATGGCTTTCTTTATGCAAGCGTTAGATGCCACGATATTGAATACGGCACTGCCCGATATCGCCAAAAGTTTGCATCACTCCCCATTAGCGATGCAATCTGCCGTAGTGAGCTATACCCTAACAGTTGCACTGTTAATTCCGGTGAGTGGTTGGTTTGCCGATAGATTTGGCACTCGACGTATCTTTATCATTGCGGTTTCTCTGTTTTCTTTAGGGTCATTACTCTGCGCGCTTTCTCCTTCATTAACTGTGCTGGTTATTTCTCGCGTTATCCAAGGAATTGGCGGGGCAATGATGATGCCAGTAGCGCGGCTCGCATTAATTCGGGCGTATCCGCGCAGTGAACTTCTGCCTATTTTGAATTTTGTCACCATCCCTGGGTTAGTCGGCCCCATCTTAGGGCCTCTGTTGGGTGGTATTCTCGTCACCTATGCCACATGGCATTGGATATTCATTATTAATATCCCTATTGGTGTACTTGGGATTGTGTATGCCTTAAGGCATATGCCTGATTTTAAAATGCCAAAGCGTAAGTTTGATACCCTTGGCTTTCTTTTATTTGGCTTTGGCTTGGTCATGCTCTCAGTCAGTCTGGATCTGTTCGGCGATAAATCACTGTCTAACTATATTCCTTTGGCTATTGTTCTGGGCGGTTTTCTTTGTCTTCTTCTTTATATACTTCACGCAAGGCGCATTAAGCACGCCATTATTCCGCTCAACTTATTTAAGACGAGAACCTTTTCCATCGGTATTAGCGGTAACATCGCCACGCGATTAGGTACGGGAAGTATTCCATTCTTAATGCCATTAATGCTGCAAGTAGGATTTGGTTATGAAGCCGTTGTCGCGGGAATGATGATGGCTCCGCTGGCCATTGGCTCGATTACGGCAAAGTCCGCAGTCACAAGAATTCTAACCCGATTTGGATACCGTAATACGCTATTTACTGTCACGGTGATTATTGGGTTGATGGTCTCGCAGTTTTCGCTGCAATCTCCAGATATGTCGATTTACCTGCTTATCGTTCCGTTGTTTGTTTTAGGGATGGTGATGTCCACCCAGTTCACTGCTATGAATACCATTTGCCTAGCGGATTTAACGGATAATAATGCTAGCGCCGGCAACAGTATGCTAGCCGTGACTCAGCAACTTTCGATTAGCTTTGGGATCGCGGTGAGCGCCACCATTTTGAGCTTTTTTGATAACCAGCCAAACAGTAATGTCGTGGATAACTTCCATTACACCTTTATTACTATCGGCGCTATCACGTTACTTTCTGCCTTTGTGTTTCTATTACTCAGTAAAACCGATGGCGATAATTTAATTAAAGGCAAAGGCAAAAAATCTGAGAAAACGCAGAATTAGCGTTTCCTCACTGATTGGCGTTCCACGAGTTTTGGTGTTAAGACTAAAACAGATGGTTCTGCATCTGGGTTATCCATTCGATAAATAAGCTGGTTAACCGCTTGCTGACCAAGTTCATCCTTTGGCTGATGAACTGTGGTGAGTGGTGGGATCATGTAAGAAGAGAGTGCAATATCGTCATAACCAATAATGGAAATGTCGTCAGGCACTTTCATGCCTTTTTGGTAAATAGCTTGGTAGGCACCGACCGCCATTGCATCATTCCCCGCAAAAATAGCATCAGGGGGATTCGGTAGTGCCAAGAGTTTATTCATCGAATCAAAACCACCTGAAAACTCAAAATCACTAAAGATAATATATTCGTCATGGATATTGAGGGATGCGGCCTTCATGGCTTGAAGGAAACCTTGATAACGCGCTTGTGCGGGAGATTTATCTTGAGGGCCAGCAATACAGGCAATTCGAGTAAACCCCGCATCAATTAAATGACGCGTGGCAATTTCACCGCCGAGGAACGAGTTATCCTGAATAATATCTCCGGCTGATTCAAACGGAGACCAGTCCATCATCACCGTAGGAACAGACGGATAGCGGGAAAATACGGCTTTGGATGGGCCTTGCGCTTCAGTGCACATAATAAGAAGCCCATCGACGCGTTTTTGCAAAAGGGTCTCTAAGCTATGATCCATCCGCTTAAAATCCCCTTCGGTGTTGCACAGGATCAAACTGTAACCCAATTCGTAGCAACTACGTTCTACACCACGTACGACTTCCGCATAAAACGGGTTGTTACTGGCGGTCAGTAACATTCCGATGGTATTGGTGCGGTTCATCTTCAAACTTCTCGCTAAGGCCGATGGCGCATAGTTGAGTTGTTCGATGGCACTTTTTACCCGTGAAGTGACGCTTTCGCTAACATAGCGATTTTGGTTGATAACATGGGATACGGTGGATGTTGACACGCCAGCAAGGCGAGCAACATCTTTCATTGTTGCCACAAATTAATCCTATTGAAGAAGAAACTGGTCTATTTCATTACGCCATGGAACAGAAGGTTGTGCACCGGGACGCGTCACTGCAATTGCGGCAGCCGCATGGGCAAAGACAATCGCATCTTCATCAGACTGACCTTCAAGTAGCGCAGTTACATACGCCCCATTGAATGTATCACCTGCTGCAATGGTGTCCACCGCTTTCACTTTAAAGCCCGGAATTATTTTGCCTTGCTTGCCAGATTCACTGTACCAAACCCCTCTGGCGCCCAATGTAATCATCACTTTATTAATGCCTTTTTGATGCAGTGCTTGCGCTGCTTTTTGTGCGCCTTCTTCATCATTAACAGCGATACCCGTTAAATGCTCCGCTTCCGTTTCATTCGGCGTGATCACATCCACCAGCGACAGTAGCGAATCTGGCAACGCTTGTGCAGGCGCTGGGTTTAAAATCACTTGAGTTTGGTGTTTACGCGCGATCTCAGCGGCCATTTGAACAGTTTCAATCGGGGATTCAAGCTGCATCAATAAAGCATCAGCATCGATAATTTTTTGCTGATATGCGGCCAGTCGTTCTGTAGAAAGATGACCATTGGCTCCCGCATTGATCCCAATAATATTTTCGCCTTGCCCGTTTACATAAATGAGTGCAACACCCGTTGTTTCACCGGCAACTGAATCAATACAATCAATCTTAATCGTATCTTTTTGCAGTTGTTTTTTGATGCTAACACCGACATCGTCATCACCGACACAAGCAATAAATGTGATATCAGCGCCACTACGACCTGCAGCTACCGCTTGGTTGGCACCTTTGCCACCGAAAGCAACTTGGTAACTATCACCTCTTACTGTTTCGCCTGGCTGGGGAAACTGCTGCACATTCAGAATGTGGTCAACGTTGATACTACCTAAAACAACCAGTTTAGCTGCTGCCATCACATTTATGTCCTTTTGCTACGCAATTAAATAAACCGCCGCTAAGTTTCACGGCGATTTATCAATCTTCTTGTTTTATCAAGGATTATTACTTTATATAGAATTATTGTTTTACCACGAGTTCTAATTCAACAGGAACTGTTGCTTCGACTTTCTCGCCTTTTAATACTTTATCTGCGATCTGCACTCCAACAATACCAATTTGATCTGGACGTTGAGCAATCGTCGCACCTAGTTTTCCACCTTGAACTGCTTTGATACCGTCATTTGTACCATCAAAACCAACCACCAAAACGTCATCACGACCGGCAGTTTGTAATGCTCTTAACGCCCCTAAAGCCATTTCATCATTTTGTGCAAAAACAGCCTGAACAGTAGGGTGTGCAGTCAATAAGTTTTGCATCACGTTCAAGCCTTTAGTTCTGTCGAAATCCGCAGGCTGGCTCGCTAATACGTTGAATTTATGCTCTTTCGCACCCGTATTGAAACCTTCACCACGTTCACGAGCTGCCGACGTTCCAGAAATCCCTTCTAATTGAATAACTTTGGCGTCATTGCCCGTTTTCTTGGCGATAAAGTCTGCCGCCATTTTTCCGCCCATGCGGTTATCAGAGGCAACATGGCTCACCACTTCACCTTTGTTAGCGGCGCGGTCTAGGGTGATCACAGGGATTTTCGCTTTGTTAGCCATCAAGATAGAGTTACCCACTGCGTCAGAGTCAGTTGGGTTGATCAGCATTAATTTGGTGCCACGTACCGTTAAATCTTGGACGTTCGCTAACTCTTTCGCTGGGTTATCTTGAGAATCTAAAACAATCAGTTCATAGCCCAGTTTGTCCGCTTCTTTTTGTGCCGCATCTTTCATGGTCACAAAGAATGGGTTGTTCAAGGTTGAAATAACCAGCGCGATGCTCTCTTTGGCCATCGCGTTCACACTGACGGTTGCTGTTAGTGCAAAAGCGGTAAATAAAGTCGCTAATTTGTTCAGTTTCATAAGAAAATTCCTGTCATTATCGGGTAGGGGTCAGAATCACTATTTTTTGTTATCAACAAGTACAGCTAATAAAATCACAACGGCTTTTACGATCATTTGGTAGTTCGACGAAATACCTAATAAGTTCAAACCATTGTTTAAGAAACCTAAGATCAGCGCACCAATCAGCGTACCAACAATGCGCCCTTTACCACCAGCAAGGCTTGTGCCACCCAGTACCACCGCAGCAATCGCATCCAGTTCATAACCATTACCCGCCATTGGCTGAGCTGAAGATAAACGTGCCACTTCAATCACACTCGCCAGCGCTGCTAATAAACCACACAGGGAGTAAACGATAATTTTAATTTTATCGACATTAATACCGGATAAGCGGGTCGCTGATTCATTTCCGCCTAACGCATAGATATAACGACCTAAGCGGGTGTGGTGCAGCATGTACCATGCCGCAGCAAAGACAATTACCATTAACCATACTGGGGTAGGAATACCTAGCGGGCGACCAATACCAAACCAACCAAATAAATCGGCGTTATCGCTAAAACCCGTATTGATTGGGCTGCCATCGGTATAAACACGGGTTACACCACGTAGTAATAGCATCATGACTAACGTTGCGATAAAGGCTTGGACTTTACCTTTTGCGACAATCACCCCTGTGCATGCACCAATGGCAGCACCGAGCGCTAATGCACCCGCGACAGCAACAAAGGCATTCACATCAGCGCCGACCATCGATGCGGCTACAGCACCAGTTAATGCCAATAGAGATCCCACAGACAAATCAATGCCTGAAGTCAGAATCACTAACGTCATTCCCACTGCCATAATCGCGTTCACAGAAGTCTGTTGCAGGATATTAAACAGGTTATTGACCGTAAAAAAGTTAGGACTTAGGGTTGAAACAATCGCAATTAAGACTAATAGGGCGATTAAGGATTTTTGCTCCATTAGCCATGCTTTGCTGAAGTAGCGTTTTGATGGTGCGGTTGTTGAACTCATGCTGTTAACTCCTGAACTGAGCCGTAATTTTTACCGACTGCGGCCGCCATTAAGGCTTCCTGCGTTGCTTCTTTGGCAGAGAATTCGCCACTGATATGCCCTTCATGCATAACCAAAATGCGATCGCTCATCCCAATCACTTCAGGCATTTCTGAAGATACAAGGATGATACTCAGCCCTTCTTTTTTAAATTGGTTGATTAGTTGGTAAATCTCTTTTTTTGCCCCAACGTCGACACCACGGGTTGGTTCATCAAGAATCAGAACTTTTGGACGGGTCATTAATCCACGGGCAATTGCCACTTTTTGCTGGTTACCACCAGATAAGTTGCCAATGATTTGATCCATGGATGGGGTTTTAATATTAAATAAGCGGATAAAATCCCCCACGGTCATTTGCTCTTCACCATGCTTTAATGTACCGCCAAAGTGGCTGAAGTAACCTAATGCCGTTAAGGACATATTTTCTTTTACTGACATCCCCAGTACTAAACCATCGCGCTTACGGTCTTCGGAAATATAAACGATGCCGTTATTCAAACCATCTTGTGGGGTTTTTAAGGTGACGTTTTTGCCTTCTAGCTGGATATTGCCGGATTTTTTCGGTGCTGCGCCGTAGATGATTTTCATCAACTCTGTACGTCCTGCGCCCATCAAACCTGAAACACCTAAAATTTCACCGCTTCTTAGTGTGAAACTAGCATTGGTTACACCGGGGCCAGAAACATTTTCAACTTGGAGACGAATATCACCAACAGGCACATCAACTCGTGGATATTGGTCTTCCAGTTTGCGTCCTACCATCATCTCAATCAGTTTTTCTTCTTCTAATTCACTGACGGACTTTTCACCAATAAACTGACCGTCGCGAAAAACGGTCACGTCGTCGCAAATTTCGAAAATTTCTTTTAAACGATGAGAGATATACACAATGCCACAGCCTTGAGATTTTAAATCTTCAATCACGCGAAAAAGTGAGGCGGTTTCGGTATCGGTAAGTGCATCCGTCGGTTCATCCATAATGATGACTTGAGACTGAAAGCTGAGAACTTTGGCAATTTCCACCATTTGTTGTTCACCGATGGATAATTCGGCGATGGTTTGGTGGCTATCGTAATCAAGGTTTAATCGTTGGAGCAGTTTGTCTGACTCGCTGAACATTTTTTTCCAGTCGATTTTGCCGAACTTATTTACAAATTCACGACCTAGAAAGATGTTTTCAGCGATAGTCAGTTCAGGAATTAAATTCAATTCTTGGTGAATGATCCCGATCCCGGCTTCTTGGGAACTTTTCGGGCCATTAAACGCCACATCTTTACCAAGGTAACGGATCGCGCCCGCGTCTTTGTTGTAGATCCCCGTGAGTACTTTCATCATGGTGGATTTACCCGCACCATTTTCTCCCACCAGCGCCATCACTCGGCCAGGGTAGACTTTCAATGCGGCTCCCGAGAGAGCTTTTACACCGGGAAAGGCTTTATCAATGCCGATAAGTTCTAATAAAGGTTGCATAGTCACCTCAGAAAGTCACACCAGAACAAAGAATAATATTCGCGTATGGTGAACATTCCCCTGTTCGGATAACGGCTTTGCTTTCATGAGTGCGTTGCTTGAAATGTTCATGACTGCAATAGATGACTTCAATGTGGTTTCCCTGTGCCGCTTCCAATTCATGAAGATGGGCTAAAATGGCTTTTTCCATTTGCGGATTTATTTTGCTGATTTCTTGAGCAAGTATCGCTTTTTCTACCTGCATTTCTTGGGTGATCACCCGCAAAACAGACATAAAATCCGGTAGTCCTTGCGTCACAGCGAGGTCAATACGTTCAGCGCTGGCTGGAATTGGCAGGCCGGCATCACCCAGCGTGATATGGTCGGTATGACCCAGTTTGGCAATCACGGAAGCAACATTTGAGTTAAGCAACATACCTTTCTTCATTCTTTACCACCGTTTTTAGTCTATTTTTTCTACTTTTGAGTTTCGTCTCTGCATGAGCGAAACGTTTCGCTTATACAATAATAGTAAAGAACAGTCACAACTCAATGTTCTTATCTTGGTTTTGTGATCACTATCGAAACGTTTCGTTAGCCTATTTTTACGCATAAAAAGCTAACTTATTGAATAAGTTGTCGCTGAATCGTTCCTGCTTAATTAATACTCAGTTGTTCGTTACAAGTTAGATTTGTTGCTCTTTATCCTAAATAACATCAAAGAAAAATCATAAAACTGATTGCACAATGAATAAAAGGACGGATAACCTAGCAATAGCGTGGTCAATAACCATCTCCCTCTAACCCTTAGACGAGTTATTTAGAGAAAAGGAACACCTTATGCAATTAGCAGAACGGATAGCCCAATTAAGCAACTACCTTGAAGGTGGCTTGTATGAACGTCAACAAGCTATTCGTTTGTGTTTGCTCGCCACGCTCAGTGGGGAAAGTGTGTTTTTGCTGGGACCTCCCGGGATAGCGAAAAGCTTAATTGCCCGCCGCATGAAATATGCCTTCCGCCAAGCAAATGCGTTTGAATATTTAATGACGCGCTTTTCTACCCCTGAAGAGATTTTTGGTCCACTTTCCATTCAAGCCTTAAAAGATGAAGGGCGTTATGAGCGTTTAACCAAAGGATACCTGCCCGATGCGGAAGTGGTGTTTTTGGATGAGATTTGGAAAGCAGGCCCTGCCATTTTAAATACTTTACTGACCGCCATTAATGAGCGCAAATTCCGTAATGGGGATGAAGAAAAAAACATCCCAATGCGTTTGCTAGTCACTGCATCCAACGAGTTACCTGATGCGGATAATAGTCTTGAAGCGCTATTTGATAGGATGCTGCTGCGAATTTGGCTGGATAAAGTACAAGAGAAGCAAAATTTCCGCGCGCTGCTGACAGGCAAATCTCAACAAGAAGAGAATTTGGTTCCTGATCACCTAAAAATCAGTGAAGAAGAGTATCGAGAATGGCAAAAAGAAATTCCCAAGGTTTCGCTGCCCGATCACTGTTTTGAATTGATTTACCAATTACGCCAACAGATTGATGCCACAGAGAAAAATTTATATGTCTCTGATAGGCGTTGGAAAAAAGCCGTTTATTTATTGCAGGCTAGCGCCTTCTTTAATGGTCGAAACTCCGTTTCGCCGTTGGATATTGTGCTGCTCAAAGATTGCCTATGGCATGATATGCAGTCAATGAACTTACTGCCGCAATTGCTCAAGTCATTAGTGCAGGAAGATGGCTGGCAACAGCGTAAATTTACGCGAGAAATTGAGCAGGTTTACCAACAGTGGATGTCATCCACCCAAGATCAAAATAACCAAGATGCATTTAAAGTTTTAAAAAATAACGCGATGTTCGCACGAAAAGCCTCTTATGTGTTACCAGAGAATATTGGTGAAGGGCGTGTAACCCTATTTTTGCATCGCCCATTACAGCTACATAATATGAAAGTGACCTTTATTACCACCGAGAAAAAATCACTGGTGAATTTCCTCAATAAAGGCACCACCTTATCCGCTCATCTTAATGGGATTGGTTTCGCACAAGAGCTGGCGGCTGAAGTGAATAATTTAAACCAAATTCAGCTGTTAGATGTTAGCCATCAAGCATCAACCTTATATTTACAAGATAAAAACCCTACAGCAGCGCCGACAACCAATAATAAAGAGTGGCTAGATAAGCTTGATGCCATCCAAAATGAGATCCAAGGGGCGAAATACCAATTTGAAAAGCAGCAACCTAACCTGTTTATCGAGTCCCATTGGCTAGCAGATGTTGAAGAGAGCTTTATTAAACTGAGCGATAAATTGACCCAGCTCCGCCAGCAAATTATGGGAAAGGTGGCTAACTCATTATGATGAGCCTAGCGTCCCTCGAATTATTGCTTTCAGTGAATGAAAGCCAGCTGATTGAAGAGATTATTATTTCTCTTCTTGCCACCCCACAGCTGGCGGTTTTCTTTGAAAAGCATCCTCGATTGAAAAAGGCGCTATTAAAAGATCTCTCCAGTTGGAAAAAAGACCTTAAACAGAAGCTGCAAGATGCGCTAGTTCCTCAGCAACTTTCTGAAGAGTTTGGGTTATATCAGAAGTCATTGGGCATTCCCACTGATACATTTTTCACCCAATTGCCTGACGTGATAGCACGGCTCGAGCAATTAGATTCCCCGTTTTACCGTGAAGCCCTACAGCTGCAAAAGGGAAAAATTGAAAATCGCAGTGCACGGCAATCTTTGATTGTTCAACGTTGGCGTATTAGCTTGATTTTGCAGGTGACTACATTACATAAAGAACTCTTAGAGCAAGAAAAAGAGCAATTGCTGGCGGAATTACAACGCCGTTTAGCACTGAGCGGTAATCTTGAGGATATTCTAGGGGAAAATGAACGTTCCTCTGGGCGATTATGGGATCTGAGTAAAGGGTTTAATAACCCAGCGTCTTATAATGATCAATTAATCGCTCGCTACAGTGATTTTTTGCGCCAGCAACCCGAGCTGGAAAAAATTGCTCAGTTACTGGGGCGTAGCCAATCTGCTAAGTCTATTCTTGATGACAATGTGATCCTTGAGCCGATGACAGTGATGGAAAAAGTCCCCGAAACCGTCCCTGAGCAAGTGAATGGCTTAAACCAGAGTGACGATATTCTGCGGTTATTACCGGCAGAGCTTGCGATGTTAGGGCTTGAAGATATTGAATTTGAGTTCTACCGCAAGTTATTAGAGAAGCAGCTTATAACCTATCGATTACAAGGGGAAAGCTGGCAAGAACGCAAAGTTTTACGCCCAGTAACCCATCATCAACATGAAGATCAGCCCAGAGGACCATTTGTAGTATGTATCGATACTTCAGGTTCTATGGGTGGAATTAATGAGCGTTGTGCAAAAGCGTTCTGTCTGGCCTTAATGAAAATCGCGCTGGCGGATAACCGAGCTTGCCACGTGATGCTGTTTTCCACTGAAATTGTTCATTATGACCTTCTCTCTGCGGATGGTTTAGAACAATGCATGCGCTTCTTGCATCAAACATTCCGTGGTGGAACCGACTTGGCGGCATGTTTACGAGAAACAACGGTAAAATTGGAGTCAAAACAGTGGAGTGATGCCGATGCGGTTGTCATTTCGGACTTTGTGGCTCAGCGCTTGCCGGATGAGTTAATTCAGAAGATTAAATCCCTTCAGAAGGTTGGTAAATACCGCTTCCATGCGGTATCTGTCTCAAATTATGGGAAGCCCGGTATCATGAAGATATTTGATCATATCTGGCGCTTTGATACAGGGCTAAAAAGCAGACTACTGCGCCGTTTTAATCGCTAATTACAGCATATCTTCAACAGTTTCAGCCATTTCTGGTGACCAAACACCACACTGAACTTGACCGATATGTTGACGTTGCAGCAGTAACATCACTAAACGAGACTGGCCAATACCACCACCGATAGATTGTGGCATTTCACCTTTCACTAACGCTTGATGCCATTCCAGCTCCATACGTTTTTCATCACCCGTTAATCCGAGTTGGCGAGTTAAGCATTCAGGACTGACACGGATCCCCATTGAAGAGATTTCAAATGCGTCTTGCAATACTGGGTTCCAAACAATGATGTCACCGTTTAAGCCTTTGAAGCCATCTTCGTTTTCGGTTGTCCAGTCATCGTAGTCTGGTGCACGCACATCGTGGGATTCGCCGCTTGACAATTTTCCACCGATACCGATTAAGAATACTGCACCCAATTCTTTCGCAATCGCACGCTCACGACCTTTTGCGTCTAAGTCAGGGTAACGTTTTAGCAGCTCTTCGCTGTGGATAAAGTGAATTTGGTCTGGCAGGAACGGTGCCAGTCCAAATTCTTTACTTACGGCAGCTTCTGTTTCTTTTATTGCCTTATAGATTTTACCCACTGTCTGCTTCAGATAAGGAAGTGTACGATCCTCATCTGCCATCACTTTTTCCCAATCCCACTGGTCAACATAGACGGAGTGGATTGGGGTTAAGCGATCCTCGTCCGGACGTAACGCTTTCATATGTGTGTACAAGCCTTGACCTTCGCTGAAACCAAAACGACCTAAGGTTTTGCGTTTCCATTTAGCCAAAGAGTGAACCACTTCAAACGTTGCACCAGGAATTGATTTCACTTTTACCTGAACGGCTTTTTCGCAGCCTGATAAGTTATCTTGTGTACCATCACCTAAACGGCTCAGGATAGGACCTTGAACTTCAATTAAGCCAAGCTCTTTTTCAAGTAAACGTGAGAAATAAGATTTAACAAAGCTGATTTGTTGCTGATGTTCGATGAATGACTTGTCCATAATTTTACCCATAATTTGTTAGCTGTGATTAGCCGATGTGTAGATTAAGCAACAAAATGAGGTATAAATTCAATATCCATCATTAAAAAAAGCCTTTACTGTTTATTTTGATTAAAAAAATGGGTATAAAAATGAATAATCATCAAAATGAGGGCTAAATAATGCCAGAAAATTATCAAATCGATAATCTCGATCGTGACATACTTCACGAATTAATGGTCAATGCACGTACACCTTATGCGGAACTCGCCAAAAAATTCTCGGTA
This sequence comes from Providencia sp. PROV202, assembly GCF_028479565.1. NCBI lineage: Bacteria > Pseudomonadati > Pseudomonadota > Gammaproteobacteria > Enterobacterales > Morganellaceae > Providencia > Providencia sp. PROV202. The sequence goes on from NZ_JAMPNV010000015.1 coordinate 12,803, forward strand.
AGTCCTGGGACTATTCATGTGCGCGTGGAAAAAATGAAGCAGGCAGGGATCATAAAAGGAACCCGTATCGATATCAGCGCAAAACAGTTGGGTTTTGATGTCTGCTGCTTTATCGGGATCATTTTAAAAAGTGCCAAGGATTATCATACCGCCCTCAAAAAGTTGGATGCCTTAGAGGAAGTCGTAGAGGTTTACTATACGACGGGTCAATACAGCATCTTTATTAAGGTAATGTGCCGCTCGATAGATTCTCTTCAAGACGTACTTATCAACAAAATTCAGACCATTGACGAAATACAGTCAACCGAAACGCTGATCTCCTTACAGAACCCGATCATGCGAACGATCACCCCGTAGAAAAAAAATGATATAACCACATTATCCACAGGTAGATCCCAGCTCATTCACAGCGTACAATAGCGCCCTGTTAATGTGAAAGAGAGTAACCATGAGCGTAACAAAAGTAACTTTAATTAGTGGCAGTACCATGGGCAGCGCCGAATATGTAGCGGAGCATATGGCAGAGATTTTAGAAGAACTCGGCTATGAAACGGATATACAGCACGGTCCTGAACTGGATGACTTACCACTTGAAGGGTTATGGCTGGTGGTGAGCTCAACACATGGCGCAGGGGATCTTCCCGAAAATATCCAACCTTTAGCCGAAGCAATTCAATCTCAGTCACCAGACCTGAGTAAGATCAAGTATGGCGCAGTGGGGATTGGCAGTTCGGAATATGACACTTTTTGTGGTGCGATCCATACCCTAGATACCTTATTACAGGATCATGGTGCAAAAAGGATCGGTGATTGCTTCGAAATTGATGTTCAACAACACGAAATTCCTGAAGATCCCGCAGGAGAATGGGTTAAAATTTGGGCAAACGAACTCTGATCTGTTCAAAATAACCGCAAACAACTGTGGATAACTCCGGTAAGATCGTGGTATTAACCGGTAGTTATCCAGATTATAAGTTTTAGGTCGGCCAAGGCCTGTGCATAAGTCCCTGTTTTGATCCCAGCTTATACGCAAAAGGATCACGGATCATTCACAGTATATGATCCTTTACACTTTGATGATCTTTAAAGTGAAAAATCACTTATCCACAGAAACCGTCGATCCTAATAAAAGATCTAATAAAGAGATCTTTAAATAAAAAAGATCTTTATATTATATAGGCGAGAGGCCAGGGCTTGGTCTCTCCATCAAACTTGAGTAGAATTCACTCCTCGAATGCAGAATCCGCATTTTCTAACGTTAAGGTTCACACATGTTTTATCCAGAGCAATTTGACGTCATCGTAATTGGTGGTGGTCATGCCGGTACTGAGGCAGCAATGGCAGCTGCACGTATGGGGCGTCAAACCCTATTACTGACTCACAATATTGATACATTGGGCCAGATGTCTTGCAACCCAGCCATCGGTGGGATCGGTAAGGGACATCTGGTAAGAGAAATTGATGCCCTCGGTGGTTTAATGGCTACCGCAACTGACAAAGCGGGTATTCAATTTAGAACACTTAATGCAAGTAAAGGCCCAGCGGTTCGTGCAACTCGCGCACAAGCAGACCGCGTTCTCTATCGCCAAGCGGTTAGAACTGCATTAGAGAATCAGCCAAACTTAATGATCTTCCAACAACCTGTTGAAGATCTGATTGTTGAAAATAACCGAGTTACCGGTGCTGTTACCCGCATGGGCTTAAAATTTAAAGCCAAAGCGGTGGTATTAACCGTAGGTACTTTCCTTGATGGAAAAATTCATATCGGTTTAGAAAACTACAGTGGCGGTCGTGCTGGTGATCCACCCGCAATTACGTTATCTCAACGTTTAAGAGAATTGCCATTACGTGTAAACCGCTTAAAAACGGGTACACCACCACGTATTGATGCAAGAACTATTGATTTCAGTCAGTTAGCTCAACAGCTAGGTGATGATCCAATGCCAGTATTCTCATTTTTAGGTTCGCAAGAGCAGCATCCACAACAAGTGCCTTGCTACATCACCTATACCAATGAGCAAACTCATGATGTGATCCGTAATAATTTAGATCGCAGCCCAATGTATGCAGGGATCATCGAAGGGATCGGTCCTCGTTACTGCCCTTCCATTGAAGATAAGGTAATGCGTTTTGCCGATAAAAACGCTCACCAGATCTTCTTAGAGCCTGAAGGATTAACTAGCAACGAAATTTATCCAAACGGGATCTCCACCAGCTTGCCATTTGATGTTCAAATGAAAATAGTTCATTCCATGAAGGGAATGGAAAATGCAAGGATCGTCCGTCCTGGTTATGCCATTGAGTACGATTTCTTTGACCCACGCGATCTAAAACAAACTCTCGAAAGCAAATTTATCGAAGGCTTGTTCTTTGCGGGTCAAATCAACGGTACAACAGGTTACGAAGAAGCTGCAGCTCAAGGTTTATTGGCGGGTCTTAACGCCGCACAACATGCATTTGACCTAGAAGGTTGGTTCCCTCGTCGTGATCAAGCCTATGTCGGCGTATTAGTTGATGACCTGTGCACATTAGGTACCAAAGAACCGTACCGTATGTTCACTTCTCGTGCGGAATACCGTTTGATGCTACGCGAAGATAATGCAGATTTACGTTTAACCGAAAAAGGACGTGAATTAGGTCTTGTGGATGATGTTCGTTGGGAGCACTTCAACCGCAAAGTCGAAATGATCGAAAAAGAGCGTCAACGCTTAAAAGATATCTGGGTTCACCCTAAATCTGATAACCATGAAGAAATCGACCAAATTTTAACCGTTCCATTATCGAAAGAAGCGAACGGTGAAGATTTACTGCGTCGTCCTGAAATGACGTATCAAATGCTGACCTCGTTAAATCTGTTTGCTCCGGGTGTTGAAGATCCTCAAGCGGCAGATCAAGTTGAAATTCAAGTGAAATATGAAGGTTACATTGCTCGTCAGCAAGAAGAGATCGAACGTCAACTGCGTAATGAAAATACCTTACTCCCTGTTGATTTAGATTATAAGCAGGTGAAAGGCTTATCCAATGAAGTTATGGCAAAACTGAATGACCACAAACCAACGTCAATTGGTCAAGCATCTCGTATTTCAGGGATCACACCAGCAGCAATTTCAATTCTGTTAGTGTGGCTCAAAAAACAAGGCATGTTGCGTCGGAGTGCATAATATGGATTTACTCAGCAAACTGACAAAGCTATTGGCAAAAGCTGATATCCAACTGACTGACAAGCAAAAACAGCAGTTAGTTGATTATGTCGGTTTATTGCACAAATGGAATAAAGCGTACAATTTAACGTCGGTACGTGAGCCTGAACAAATGTTAGTTCGCCACATCATGGACAGCATCGTGGTGAACGATCACCTCAAGGGCGACAAGTTTATCGACGTAGGAACGGGCCCAGGGCTTCCTGGCGTTCCTTTAGCGATCATTCGACCTGATGCTCACTTTGTTTTATTGGATAGCTTAGGGAAGCGTATACGCTTTCTGAAACAGGTTCAGCATGAGTTAGGGCTAACTAACATTGAGCCAGTTCAATCTCGAGTAGAAGAGTATCCGGTTGAAGATGGATTTGATGGCGTAATTAGCCGAGCTTTTGCATCACTCAACGATATGCTGAGTTGGTGCCACCATCTTCCTGCGAGGGAAGGGCGCTTTTATGCGTTAAAAGGTGTAGTTCGTGATGAAGAACTCACACAGTTGCCAGATGGCTTTGAAGTTGAGTCCATTACAGAGCTAAAAATTCCCGAATTAGACGAACAGCGTCACTTGGTTAAATTATTCAAAAAATAACGTAGTTTTTAGTAAAATTATTTTATCTTTTAGAGCGGTAGCCGTACATTTACAATGTTACGGCTATTTTTATATATAATTAAAATGAAGATAATTTAAATTCACTTATTATTTACAGAATATTAACGAATGTATATCAAAAATAATCACATTAATGGCAATAATATTCCTAATCTAATATTCTTACTAAATCGTTTTAGCATTAATAATGAAATATCCAAATTATCTTTTCATTTTTTTGTCTAAAAAATAACAAATTTAATTATTTGATTTATGGCTTAAAAACAGGGTTCTAACCAGATAAATAGTGTGGTTATTAATCAAGAGATTAATATTTGTTGTGATCTTAATCACATAAAGTTATTTTTAGGCGACGAATCGTTAATGAATTATTAATCCCATCTGTCTTAATTCTGCGCTATCTCGAAAAAATTAAATATTTATTCACCTTTTCGCTACTTACTGATTGAATTCATTTCGCCTGCCCGTATAATTTGCACGTTTTTGTCTCTTGACACATTTAAGCAAAGGCAGTTTTATTACAACCCTTAGCGTTTCTTAGGCTGAGAGAGCTGGGAGTACACAAAGTTATGTCTGTTTCCCTTTATGGCAGTAATGCTTCTAAGCAACTGTCTATTCAGTTAATAACTTTTGTAATCCTCAGTGGGGCTTTCTGTGCAAATAGTATAGAATGGGGGGCCTCTGCTCTTGCTGGTGGGTTAGCATGCTGGTTACCTAATATTGTATTTATGCTGCTATCACGCTTTGAAAAAGCAAAAGAAGAGGATGAACCTGTCCGCATTGCCTGGTTCTTTGCATTAGGAGCAGGGTTAAAGGTTGTGACAACTATTACTGTCTTAGTTGTTGCTTTTGGTGTGTTTAAAGCGTCAATAACACCACTGGGTTTGACCTATTTAGCGGTGCTGATTGTTCAGATTGTTGCACCAGCCGTTGTAAAACGGTAAGTATTTTTAAACTACAAAAGGGTAAGAGGCATCATGTCTGCATCAGGAGAAGTGATGACTACAAATGAGTACATAGGTCACCATCTGAGAAACCTTCAGTTGGATCTACGTACCTTTGAGTTGGTCGATCCCCACGCTAGTCCAACGTTTTGGGCGTTAAACATTGACTCGCTTTTTTTCTCAGTAGTTCTCGGGGCTTTATTCCTGTGGCTATTTAGAAAAGTTGCTGCCAATGCGACTAGTGGCGTACCCGGTAAGTTACAGACTGCAATAGAACTGATCATTGGTTTCGTTGATAACTCAGTCCGTGATATGTATCACGGGAAGAGCAAAGTTATTGCCCCTCTGGCATTAACGGTGTTCGTCTGGGTATTTTTAATGAACCTTCTGGATCTACTTCCAATTGATTTCATCCCATACATCGGTGAGCACTACTTAGGTTTACCTGCTCTGCGTATTGTTCCAACCGCAGATGTGAGTATCACGATGTCGATGGCAATTGGTGTGTTTATCCTAATAATCTTTTACAGCATCAAGATGAAAGGAATTGGCGGATTTACGAAAGAGCTCACTATGCAGCCTTTCAACCATCCGGTATTTATCCCTGTAAACTTGATTCTTGAAGGGGTTAGCCTGCTGTCAAAACCTGTATCACTCGGTCTGCGACTGTTTGGTAACATGTATGCAGGTGAATTGATCTTTATTCTTATCGCGGCTCTGCTTCCGTGGTGGTCACAGTGGTTGTTAAGCCTGCCTTGGGCTATCTTCCACATACTGATTATTACGCTACAAGCCTTTATTTTTATGGTTCTGACTGTTGTCTATCTGTCGATGGCTTCTGAAGAGCACTAATTTTATTAATCAATAATTGTATTAACTGAAACAAACTGGAGACTGTCATGGAAAACCTGAGTATGGATCTGCTGTACATGGCTGCCGCTATTATGATGGGTTTAGCGGCGATCGGTGCTGCGATCGGTATCGGCATCCTAGGTGGTAAATTTTTAGAAGGCGCTGCTCGTCAGCCAGATTTAATTCCTCTGCTGCGTACACAGTTCTTTATCGTAATGGGTCTGGTCGATGCTATTCCGATGATTGCTGTTGGTCTGGGCTTATATGTAATGTTCGCTGTTGCCTAATTAACGTTCGGCACACATTAAGAACATTAACTAACTAATAGATAAGAGGTATTGTCTGTGAATCTAAATGCAACAATCCTCGGCCAGGCTATCGCGTTTGTCCTGTTTGTTTTGTTCTGTATGAAGTATGTATGGCCACCGATTATGGCGGCCATAGAAAAACGTCAAAAAGAAATTGCTGACGGTTTATCTTCCGCAGAACGTGCTAAAAAGAACCTGGAACTGGCGCAAACCGACGCAACCGACCGACTGAAAAAAGCGAAAGCTGAAGCTCAAATCATCATTGAACAAGCGAATAAACAACGCACTCAAATGATTGATGAAGCGAAAGCGGAAGCAGAAACAGAACGTGCAAAAATCGTAGCACAAGCGCAAGCTGAAATTGATGCTGAGCGTAAACGTGCACGTGAAGAGTTACGTAAACAGGTTGCGATGCTTGCTATCGCAGGTGCCGAGAAGATCATCGAACGTTCCGTGGATGAAGCTGCTAACAGCGACATCGTTGATAAACTAGTCGCTGAACTGTAAGGAGGGAGGGGCATGTCTGAAATCGCTACTGTAGCTCGCCCCTACGCCAAAGCAGCTTTTGACTTTGCTGTGGAAAACCAAGCTGTTGCTAAATGGCAGGAAATGCTGGCCTTCACCTCTGAGGTGACGCGCAATGAACAGGTTGGTGAGCTGCTTTCTGGTTCTATTGCACCAGAAACATTAGCTAAAACGTTTATCTCTGTTTGTGGAGATGAAATTGACGAGCATGTTCAAAATCTGATTCGTGTTATGGCGGAAAACGGTCGTTTAACAACGATGCCAGAAGTATTAGCTCAATTTATCCAATTGCGCGATACGCTGGAATCAACTGTTGAAGTTGATGTTCTTTCTGCGAACGAACTGAGTGAACAGCAGTCAGCTAAAATTTCTGCCGCGATGGAAAAACGTCTGTCACGCAAAGTTAAGCTGAATTGCAAAATTGACAAGTCTGTTATTGCTGGAGTGATCATTCGTGCGGGAGACCTCGTCATTGACGGTAGTGTCCGCGGTCGCTTAGAGCGTTTAACTGACGTCTTGCAGTCTTAAGGGGACTGGAGCATATGCAACTGAATTCCACCGAAATCAGCGAACTGATCAAACAGCGTATTGCTCAGTTCGATGTTGTGAGTGAAGCTCACAATGAAGGTACGATTGTTTCCGTTAACGACGGTATCATTCGTATTCACGGTTTAGCCGAAGTCATGCAGGGTGAAATGATCGCACTGCCTGGCAACCGTTACGCAATTGCACTGAACTTAGAGCGTGACTCTGTTGGTGCGGTTGTTATGGGTCCTTATGCTGACTTAGCAGAAGGCATGAAAGTTAAATGTACTGGTCGTATTCTTGAAGTTCCAGTAGGCCGTGGCCTATTAGGACGTGTAGTGAATACACTGGGCCAACCAATTGATGGTAAAGGTCCTGTTGAGCACGATGGCTTCTCTCCTGTAGAAGTTATTGCTCCGGGTGTTATCGACCGTCAATCCGTTGATCAACCTGTACAGACTGGTTATAAATCAGTCGATGCGATGATTCCAATCGGCCGTGGCCAGCGTGAGCTTGTCATCGGTGACCGTCAAACTGGTAAAACAGCTCTGGCGATCGATGCAATCATCAACCAGCGTGATTCTGGCATCAAATGTGTTTACGTTGCTATCGGACAGAAAGCATCAACTATCTCTAACGTAGTACGTAAACTGGAAGAGCACGGCGCTCTGGAAAACACTATCGTTGTTGTTGCAACTGCATCTGAATCAGCTGCACTGCAATACTTAGCACCATACTCTGGTTGCGCGATGGGTGAATATTTCCGTGACCGCGGTGAAGATGCCCTGATCGTTTATGATGACCTGTCTAAACAGGCTGTCGCATACCGTCAAATTTCACTGTTGCTGCGTCGTCCACCAGGACGTGAAGCATACCCAGGTGATGTTTTCTATCTGCACTCCCGTTTACTTGAGCGTGCTGCTCGCGTTAACGCTGATTACGTAGAAGCATTCACTAAAGGTGAAGTGAAAGGCCAAACTGGTTCATTGACTGCTCTGCCAATCATTGAAACTCAAGCGGGTGACGTTTCTGCATTCGTACCAACAAACGTAATTTCGATTACAGATGGTCAGATCTTCCTGGAATCTAACCTGTTTAACTCTGGTATTCGTCCAGCAGTTAACCCAGGTATTTCAGTATCTCGTGTTGGTGGTGCTGCTCAGACTAAAATCATTAAGAAACTGTCTGGTGGTATCCGTACAGCACTGGCTCAATACCGTGAACTGGCAGCGTTTGCTCAGTTTGCTTCCGACCTCGATGACGCAACTCGTAAACAGTTGAGCCACGGTCAGAAAGTAACTGAACTGCTGAAACAGAAACAGTATGCACCAATGTCAGTAGCAGAGCAGGCACTGTCTCTGTTCGCTGCAGAACGTGGATATCTGGACGATGTTGAGTTAGCAAAAATTGGTGCATTCGAAGCTGCATTAGTTTCATTTGCACAGCGCGAGCATGCTGACCTTATGAACGAAATTGGTCTGGCGGGCAAATATAACGATGATATCGAAGCTAAGTTGAATAAACTGCTCGAATCATTCAAAGCCACCCAGTCCTGGTAATACTATTCGGCCCGTGAATTTTTATGGGCCGTCTGGTTAATAAGGAGAAGCAGAAATGGCCGGCGCAAAAGAGATACGTTCCAAGATTGGAAGCGTGCAAAACACGCAGAAGATCACTAAAGCGATGGAAATGGTCGCGGCGTCCAAAATGCGTAAAACGCAGGAACGCATGGCGGCCAGCCGTCCTTATGCAGAAACCATGCGCAGTGTGATTGGTCACCTTGCATTAGGTAATCTGGAATATAAACACCCATATCTCGAAGAGCGTGAAGTTAAGCGTGTCGGGTATTTGGTTGTTTCAACAGACCGTGGTCTGTGTGGTGGTTTGAACGTTAACCTGTTCAAAAAACTGCTGGCAGACATGAAAACGTGGTCTGAGAAAAACGTTCAGGTTGATTTGGCTTTAATCGGTTCTAAAGCGGTAGCATTCTTCGGTTCTGTAGGCGGCAATGTCGTTTCACAAGTAACCGGAATGGGGGATAACCCGACCCTTTCTGACCTGATTGGCCCAGTTAACTCTATGCTACAAGCCTATGATGAAGGGCGTTTAGATAAACTGTATGTGGTGAACAACAAGTTCGTCAATACAATGTCTCAAGAGCCAACGATTCTTCAATTACTGCCATTGCCTGCAAGCGATGACGAAACACTGAAGAAGAAATCTTGGGATTATTTATATGAACCCGATCCTAAGGCGTTGCTGGATACCCTGCTGCGTCGTTATATCGAGTCGCAGGTTTATCAGGGCGTCGTTGAAAACCTAGCTAGTGAGCAGGCCGCTCGAATGGTAGCGATGAAAGCCGCTACAGATAACGGTGGAAACCTGATCAAAGAGTTGCAGTTGGTTTACAACAAAGCTCGTCAGGCCAGCATTACTCAGGAACTGACCGAGATCGTTTCTGGTGCTGCCGCGGTTTAACAGCTAGGTTTACGAATTACGTAGAGGATTCAAGATGGCTACTGGAAAGATTATCCAGGTAATCGGCGCCGTTGTGGACGTCGAGTTCCCTCAAGATAACGTACCAAAAGTGTACGATGCTCTTGAGGTTATTAACGGTAAAGAAAAACTGGTGTTGGAAGTTCAACAACAGTTAGGTGGTGGTGTTGTCCGTTGTATCGCAATGGGTACATCAGACGGTCTGAGCCGTGGTTTAGAAGTTGTAAACCTAGAGCACCCAATCGAAGTACCAGTCGGTAAAGCAACTCTGGGACGTATCATGAACGTTCTGGGTGAACCAATCGACATGAAAGGTGATATCGGCGAAGAAGAGCGCTGGTCTATTCACCGTGCTGCACCAAGCTACGAAGAGTTAGCTAACTCAACTGAACTGCTGGAAACCGGTATCAAAGTAATGGACTTAATCTGTCCATTCGCGAAAGGTGGTAAAGTAGGTCTGTTCGGTGGTGCGGGTGTTGGTAAAACAGTAAACATGATGGAACTGATCCGTAACATCGCGATTGAGCACTCAGGTTACTCAGTGTTCGCCGGTGTTGGTGAGCGTACCCGTGAAGGTAACGACTTCTATCATGAAATGACCGACTCAAACGTTCTGGATAAAGTATCACTGGTTTATGGCCAGATGAACGAGCCACCAGGAAACCGTCTGCGTGTTGCGCTGACTGGTCTGACTATGGCTGAGAAATTCCGTGACGAAGGTCGTGACGTACTGCTGTTCGTTGACAACATTTATCGTTATACACTGGCAGGTACTGAAGTATCAGCACTGTTAGGTCGTATGCCATCAGCAGTAGGTTACCAACCAACGCTGGCGGAAGAGATGGGTGTTCTGCAAGAACGTATTACCTCAACTCAAACTGGTTCTATCACTTCCGTTCAAGCGGTATACGTACCAGCGGATGACTTGACTGACCCATCACCAGCAACCACCTTTGCTCACTTAGACGCAACTGTAGTTCTGAGCCGTCAAATTGCATCTCTGGGTATCTACCCTGCGGTTGACCCTCTGGATTCTACCAGCCGTCAATTAGACCCACTGGTAGTTGGTCAAGAGCACTATGATGTTGCTCGTGGCGTTCAGTCTATTCTGCAACGTTACCAAGAACTGAAAGATATTATTGCAATCCTGGGTATGGATGAACTGTCTGAAGAAGACAAACTGGTTGTTGCTCGTGCTCGTAAGATCCAGCGCTTCCTGTCTCAACCATTCTTCGTTGCAGAAGTCTTTACCGGTTCACCAGGTAAGTTCGTTTCTCTGAAAGACACTATCCGTGGCTTCAGCGGCATCCTGAACGGTGATTACGACCACCTGCCAGAACAAGCGTTCTACATGGTTGGTACCATTGAAGAAGCTGTGGAAAAAGCGAAAAAGCTTTAATCCATCTGACGAGAGGTTGATATGGTAGCTGCAATGACATACTACCTGAAAGTAGTAAGCGCGGAAAAACAGATGTTTGAAGGCTTAGTACAAAAAATTCAGGTGACAGGTAGTGAAGGTGAGTTGGGGATTTATCCGCAGCATACCCCGCTGCTGACTGCCATAAAACCGGGCATGGTACGCATTACGAAGCAGTTTGGTGAAGAAGAGCTAATTTACCTCTCCGGCGGTATCTTAGAAGTTCAACCAACAGGTGTTATCGTACTCGCTGATACAGCGATCCGTGGTAAAGATTTAGACGAAGCTCGTGCAGTGGAAGCTAAACGCAAAGCGGAAGAACATGTCCGCAAAGCACACGGCGATGTTGATTATGCTCAGGCATCAGCAGAACTTGCAAAAGCAATAGCGAAACTTCGAGTTATCGAGTTAACTAAAAAGCTTATGTAATGATAGCAATATAGAAAAAGCCAGTTAGTTTGACTAACTGGCTTTTTTATTTGTGCGAAATATGTAGTAATTTATGCAGGAAATAGGTTTACTTTCACCCCAAAGTTGGAGTTTCAGGAAAATATGACTGTGCAAAGAAAAAGTGTCGTGATTTTAGCTGCCGGTAAAGGCACACGGATGTATTCAGACTTACCTAAAGTTCTGCATTTACTCGCAGGTAAACCAATGGTTCAGCATGTGATTGATACTGCGAAATCAATCGGTGCGTCGGATATTCATCTGGTATACGGACATGGCGGTGATTTACTGAAAGAAAAACTGGGTGAACAAAACCTCAATTGGGTTCTGCAAGCGGAGCAACTGGGTACCGGTCACGCAATGCAGCAAGCCGCTCCCCACTTCCAAGATGACGAAGACATTGTCATGCTGTATGGCGATGTACCGCTGATTGCGAAAGACACATTACAACGACTGGTAGAAGCTAAGCCAGAAGGCGGCATTGGCTTACTGACTGTTATCCTCGATAACCCAGCCGGTTATGGTCGCATTATCCGTGAAAACGGCGAAGTCGTTGGTATCATTGAGCAGAAAGATGCCAGTGAAGAGCAGCGTAAAATCCAAGAAATCAACACCGGTATTATGGTCGCAAGCGGCAAAGACTTTAATCGCTGGCTGAGCCAACTGAACAATAACAATGCCCAAGGTGAGTACTACATCACCGACATCATTGCCCTTGCTCATAAAGAAGGTAATAAAATTGCGACCGTTCACCCAAGCCACCTCAGTGAAATGGAAGGGGTTAATAACCGTCTGCAATTAGCAGCGTTAGAGCGCATCTACCAAAAAGAACAAGCTGAAAAATTACTGTTAGCGGGTGTGATGCTTATCGACCCTGCGCGTTTTGATATTCGCGGAACCTTAACTCACGGTCGCGATGTGGTGATCGACACCAACGTGATCATCGAAGGTAACGTGACGCTGGGTAATAACGTTCAGATCCAAACAGGCTGCGTACTGAAAAACTGTGTGATTGGCGATAACTCAGTTATCAGCCCATACTCAGTCATTGAAAATTCTGAATTATCCACGGAATGTACTGTTGGACCTTTCGCTCGTTTACGCCCTGGTGCTAAATTAGCAGCGAAATCCCATGTGGGTAACTTTGTTGAAATGAAAAATGCCACGCTGGGCTTAGGCTCTAAAGCGGGTCACTTAAGCTATCTGGGTGATGCTCAGATTGGTAGTAATGTGAATATTGGTGCGGGCACGATCACCTGTAATTATGATGGTGTGAATAAATTTAAAACAGTTATTGGTGATGATGTATTTGTTGGCTCTGACACTCAGTTAGTTGCTCCTGTGAGTGTGGCTAATGGCGCAACCATTGGTGCTGGCACCACGGTCACTCGTGATATTAACGAAGGGGAGCTGGTGGTGAGCCGCGTGAAACAGACTCACATTAAAAACTGGCAGCGCCCAGTAAAGAAAAAATAAGTAAATAAAACATAAGTAAATATAGAGGAGAGATATTCAAGTCTCTCCTATGATTAGCTATGAACGAATTAGCTATCTAAGAATTAGCTATCTAAGAATTAGCTATCTAAGAATTAGCAGTCTAAGCAATGTCGGTCAGTATTTTTTAATATAAAAATCGCTACAAAGTAGCAAACAAAACAATAAATTCCCCGTTTCTACAAGGCTGGGGAACAGCGAAAGCTGAACAATAATCAGGTTGCGACAATAAGAGGGGAAGAACCCCTTTATTTAGGAATAACTTAATATGTGTGGAATTGTTGGTGCTGTCGCACAACGTGATATCGCGGAAATTCTGTTAGAAGGTCTTCGCCGTTTAGAATACCGTGGTTATGACTCTGCGGGTATGGCGGTGGTTGATCATGAAGGTCATCTGCAACGCTTACGTGAAGTCGGTAAAGTACAAATGCTGGCGGAAGAAGCAGAAAAGAACCCAGTTTCTGGTGGAACGGGTATCGCGCATACTCGCTGGGCAACTCATGGTATTCCAAGCGAGCGTAACGCTCACCCTCATACCTCGGGTTACATTGCCGTTGTTCATAACGGAATTATCGAGAACTATTTAGAACTGAAAGAAGAGCTGAAAAAACTCGGCTATATCTTTAGTTCAGACACTGACACTGAAGTAATTGCGCACCTTGTTCACCATGAACAGCAGCAAGGCGGTACATTATTGGAAGTGGTTCAGCGCGTGATCCCGCAATTACGTGGCGCTTATGGCACCGTGATTATGGATAGCCGCAACCCAGAATTATTAGTCGCAGCCCGCTCTGGTAGCCCGTTGGTTATCGGTCTGGGTGTTGGCGAAAACTTCTTAGCTTCTGACCAACTGGCATTATTGCCTGTGACTCGTCGTTTTATCTACCTAGAAGAAGGGGATATTGCGGAAGTTACTCGTCGCACTGTGCGTATTTTTGATAAGCAAGGCGCGCCAGTTGAACGTGAGCAAATCGAATCGAATGTTCAATACGATGCAGGTGATAAAGGCACATACCGCCATTACATGCAAAAAGAGATCTATGAACAGCCGATGGCGATTAAAAACACCCTCGAAGGGCGTTTTAACCAAGATAATGGTATCGACCTTAGCGAATTAGGCCCGAAAGCTAGCGAAATTCTGTCTAAAGTCGATCATATCCAAATCGTTGCTTGTGGGACTTCCTACAACGCTGGTATGGTTGCACGTTACTGGTTTGAATCACTGGCGGGTATTCCTTGTGACGTGGAAATTGCGTCTGAATACCGTTACCGCAAACCAGCACACCGTAAAGGCAGCTTGATGATCACCATTTCCCAATCAGGGGAAACGGCGGATACACTAGCCGCTCTGCGTTTGTCTAAAGAGTTAGGCTACTTAACGTCTCTGGCGATTTGTAACGTTGGCGCATCTTCATTAGTCCGCGAATCTGAGTTTTCTCTGATGACCAAAGCGGGCGCGGAAATTGGCGTCGCTTCCACCAAAGCATTCACAACCCAATTAACGGTATTGTTGATGCTGGTGGCGTATATGGGACGCCTGAAAGGGGCTAACCCAGAACTGGAAGAGCGTATTGCTCATGCACTTCACGCACTGCCAGCGCGTATTGAAAGCATGCTGTCTCAAGACAAAGTGATTGAAGCGTTAGCGGAAGATTTCTCAGACAAAAACCACGCGCTGTTCTTAGGTCGTGGCGATCAGTTCCCTATCGCTGTTGAAGGCGCACTGAAACTGAAAGAGATTTCGTATATTCACGCTGAAGCGTATGCCGCGGGCGAATTAAAACATGGTCCATTAGCATTAATTGATGCGGATATGCCGGTTATCATCGTTGCACCGAACAACGAACTGTTAGAAAAACTGAAATCTAACATTGAAGAAGTTCGTGCGCGTGGTGGTCTGCTGTATGTATTCGCTGACCAAGATGCTGGTTTTGTGGCAAGTGAAAACATGAAAATTGTTCCCCTGCCGCATGTAGAAGAGTTAATCGCACCAATTTTCTATACCGTTCCTCTGCAACTGCTTTCTTACCATGTTGCGTTAATCAAAGGAACTGACGTAGACCAGCCGCGTAACTTGGCAAAATCAGTGACGGTTGAGTAATCTCGCACTGATTTAAAAATCCAGCCGGTGTCCTGTAACAGTACACCGGCTTTTTATTGCTTCTCTATTCTTACTCATCATTTAAATTTCCCTGCTGAACTATAACAAACCGATGCTAATTAGTTGCTTGTGTATGCATCTATTCGCTATCAATTTCACGTATACTTAATTTTCTTGATGCAGTATTGAGCAATAATAAACAACAATAAAAATCAGCAGAAGGCGACGTGGATGGCAGAGATTGAATGGTTAAGTGCGGTTGTCATCGCAATCACGATAGGGTTTTGGGCGACAGGAAAACTACCAGAATATTTAGTAGCATTACTGTTTTTAGCAGCAGCGGCATGTTTACATCTAGCGCCAACCAATGTGATTTTCTCAGGGTTTACCTCAGAAGCATTTTGGCTCGTTTTAAGCGGCTTTATTCTTGGGTTTGCCATCAATAAAGTGGGGCTGGCGGAACGTATTGCGCAGCATATCTCAGGACGTTTTACCAAATCCTGGCTCTCATTGATCATTGGCGTGGTGATCCTCGCGTATGGGTTGGCGTTTATTATGCCGTCGAATATGGGACGAATTGCGTTACTGATGCCGATTGTAATGGCAATTGCGGATAAAGTCGGGCTAGAAAGTGGCAGCCGAGGGCGCATCGGGTTAGCGTTGGCAGTGGGTTTCGGTACCTTCCAGCTTTCTGCGACAGTGTTACCTGCGAACGTGCCCAACCTTGTTATGGCGGGGGCGATAGAAACTACTTATCACCTTAAACTTTCCTATTTAAATTACCTGTTCTTGCACATGCCAATCTTGGGATTGATTAAAGGCGCAATGGTGGTGCTGTGTATCTATTTTCTATTTCCTGCCAAATTGCAGCAGGTGGTTGAGCAAAAAAACTTACCACCGATGAGCCGCGATGAGAAAAAGCTCGGTGTTGTGCTGGCGGTCACGTTGCTTTTTTGGATAACGGATACTACACACGGCATTTCACCGGCATGGGTGGGACTCGTCGCGGCATGTTTCTGCTTGTTGCCTAAAGTTGGTTTTGTCACCAATGACGAGTTTGTTAAAGCGGTGAATATCCGCACATGTATCTATGTGGCAGGGATTTTGAGCCTAGCAACATTGGTGAGTTATTCCAATGTTGGAATGGTGGTTGGTACTTACTTACAAAAGATGCTGCCACTTGACCCAAATAGCCCGTTTATGGATTTTGGTAGCTTAGTGGGACTGACTAGCGGCTTAAACTTTGTGGTGACGGCAAACGGCGTTCCAGCACTCTATACACCGTTAGCGGAATCACTCTCTAATGCCACGGGCTTACCGCTGATTGCGGTTTTAATGGTACAAGTTATCGGTTATTCGACACCTTTATTGCCTTATCAAGCGTCCCCGATTGTTGTCGCGATGGGAATGGGTAAAGTGCCGTTAATGGATGGGGTGAGGCTGTGCCTGATCCTGTTTATTTTGACCTTTTTCCTCTTGGTGCCGCTGGATTATTTCTGGTTTAAATTGCTGGGCGTGATCCCTTAATCACGATTTGGGTGACCGACATGTAGTTAGCGGTTTTATAAAGATAATAAAAATCCGGTCAGGAATACGCCTGACCGGATTTTGTTTTTTAATCGATATCAACCTTACAAGAAGGCTTTATACGGCAATTCAGGTTCGTTTTTAAAGATATCTTGGAAGCCTCTGAAATGCTGATAATGCATGCGCCCTTTATCGGTTGGGTAGGTATATTTCCCGCCAACTTGCCAGAAGAATGGGGCAAATTTATATTGCAGACGCTCTTTTTTCATATTCCATAGCACTTCAATTTCACGAGGATCATTTTGGAAGTTAGCCCAAATGTCGTGGTGGAATGGAATAACCGTCGTGCAATCTAGTGATTCTGCTGCACGCAATATATCGGAAGAGGTCATTTTGTCGGTGACACCGCGCGGGTTTTCACCGTAAGAAAGCAGTGCAACATCGATATTGTAGCGGTTGCCGTGCGCCGCATAATAGTTGGAATAGTGAGAATCTCCAGAGTGATACAGCGAGCCACCAGTGGTTTCAATCAAATAGTTTACTGCACGCTCATCCATACCGTCCAAAATGGCTTTGTCATGGGAAGAAACGCCTTTTGGTAAGGTCACTAGCGCTGTACGGTCGAATGAATCTAAAACACGGATTTTCATATCGCCAATTTCAATCACATCGCCCACTTTGGCCACAATGCAGCGATCTTCCGGTACACCCCAACCTGTCCATAGGTTAACGCAGGCTTGTGGACCAATAAATTTAACGTGGTCTCCGCAGTTTTGTAGCACTGCCGCCGCAACGTTGACATCAATATGGTCAGCGTGGTCATGGGATGCCAAAATGGCATCGACATCTTTAATCGCAAAGGGGTCGAGCGGAAAAATCGCGGTACGTAAGTTGGGTTGTAGGGCTTCAACTCCGCCCATACGCATCATTTGATGCTGCTGATTCATCAGTGGGTTTTTTTGGGTCTTTTTACCTGTACCACACCAAAAATCGATGGAAATGTTAGTATTACCTTCGCTTTTCAACCAAATACCTGTACAGCCCAGCCACCACATAGAAAATGTGTTTGGTTCTACGACGGTTTTTTCGATCTCTTCATTGAGCCAGGTTCCCCACTCTGGGAATGTACTTAAAATCCAAGATTCACGGGTAATTTCATTTACTTTACTCATAGCAACACCTTTCCTATCCAGAATTTCAAATGTAAGGGATTAGCGCCTTATTCATGAAAATAAGGCGAAATACAGAATAAATTTGTTAATTCGTTGAATTAGATAGTTAATCTAATTATACAAGGATGACTTGCGTGCCTTGGGCTTCGATGGCTTTGATAATTTTTGGATCGGCGTTCTTACCAGTGATGAGATAGTCAATTTTTTCGGCAGGGCAAAATAACATTCCTGTTCGACTTCCGACTTTTGAGCTATCCACAACGACAACCAATTTATCAATACGATCGAGCATCTGTTGCTCCGCGACCGCAGTCAGCATATCTGTTTTGTACAGCCCTGTTTCGGTTAAACCTTTCCCTGAAGTAAACATCCAGTTACCGGCATATCCCATCAATGTGCTTAATGCTGGATTGAGGAAAATACCTTGTGTTCGGTTATATTGCCCGCCAATCAGAACCACATCTTCATGTTCTTCTTCAATCAAATAGCTGGCGAGGGGGAAATAGTTCGTTACTATCTGAACCCCTTTTCCACACAGTTGCTGTCCTAGCAAAAATGCGGTGGATCCACAGTTGATAACAGCGCTATCTCCCGGTTGGCAAAGTTCTGCCGCTTTCATGGCGATTTGTGATTTTTCCTCATAATGGTCGGTGCTGTTGATATTCAGCGGTGACCATCTGAGTCTTTTTTCTTCAATGCGCTCTGCACCATTACGTATTTTTTTGAGTTTGCCTTGCTCATCCAGCTTGGCGATATCTCGGCGAGCAGTTGCAGGCGAGATATCAAAATGTTTTGTGATAAAAGATACGTTAATGATTTGATTTTCTTTCAATAAAGACAAAATTTCATGATGTCTTTGTGTCTCATTCATGTGTAGCGCCTTATTTCTGTATAATCATTTTTCGTCTTTAGTGATGATTATTATAATCACAGTACCATGACAACTTTTGACTCAAAATGATTGAATTTGATTCTATATGATCGTGGTGAAAATTGTCAACTCACTAAATTCAAAAATTACCCATGCCAATTTAATTCTTTAACTATATGTAAATATTGATTTTTACTATATTTGTTGTGATCGGCTCAACAAATGTAGGGTCTTTTACTGGTCAAAAAGTGTCACTTTAAATAATCATAAATGAGCAAATGGTGATTACTTATGATTACAAAATGTATTTGAGTGATTAAATTGATGAACTGTTTGATTATAGCGTGAGAATGCTTGTCTGTGATCAGGGTAATGTAATTTTAAATAAGATAATAATTCACACTAAATTTGATTTAGGGGTAAAAATATGGATTTTCTGTATGACTCATTCTATATTTTTTACAGCCAAGTGATGACCAAAGCCCCGTTATTACTGGGATTAGTGACATTGATTGGCTACTGGCTTCTAAAGAGAGATGGCACAACCATCCTGAAGGGAACCATAAAAACGATTGTCGGCTTTATGTTAGTGCAAGTGGGAGCCGATACATTAGTCTCCAGCTTCAAACCTGTCATTGCAAAAATGTCAGAGTATCATCACCTTACCGGTTCAGTTATCGACCCATACACCTCAATGATGGCCACCATGGAAACCATGGGGGATAACTATTCATGGGTTGGATATACGGTTCTGATTGCATTGGCGATTAATATTCTTTTGGTACTTTTCCGCCGTATTACGGGGATCCGCACCATAATGCTGACGGGGCATATCATGTTCCAGCAAGCGGGATTGATCGCCGTATTCTATTTTGTGCTGGGCACCAGCATGTGGGAAACCATTATCTACTCAGCCGTTCTCATGGCGCTGTATTGGGGAATTTCATCCAATATAATGTTTAAGCCAACGGAATCAGTTACTGGGGGGGCTGGGTTTTCAATCGGTCACCAGCAGCAAGTCGCATCATGGGTTGCCACTAAAATTGCCCATAAACTCGGTGATAAAAACGATAGCGTTGATAATCTTAAGCTACCGAAATGGCTGCATATTTTCCATGATAGCATCGCAGCCACCGCGATTGTGATGACCGTTTTCTTCGGCATTATTCTTCTTTCCTTTGGGTTAACTAACTTGCAAGAAATGGCAGGGAAAACCCATTGGACTATCTATATTCTCGAAACGGGTTTGAAATTCGCGGTCGCCATTCAGATTATTGTTACTGGTGTGCGGATGTTTGTTGCTGAGCTTTCTGAAGCGTTTAAAGGGATTTCCGAGCGCGTTATTCCTAACGCGGTACTCGCCATTGACTGTGCCGCAATTTACGCTTTCTCTCCTAATGCCATGGTATTCGGCTTTATGTGGGGGGCGTTGGGGCAGTTTACTGCGGTATTGATTATGTTGGGATTAAGTTCCCCGATCATGATTATTCCTGGCTTTATCCCGATGTTCTTCTCCAACGCGACAATTGGGGTATTTGCTAACCATTTCGGTGGCTGGAAAGCGGTCATGAAAATCTGTTTCGTGATGGGGATCATTGAAGTTGTTGGGTCTGCATGGGCGATTTCATTATTTAGCCAGCAAGGAACGGATTTTAGCGGTTGGATGGGCATGGCCGACTGGGCGTTAGTGTTCCCGCCGGTGATGCAGGGGCTTTCCTTCTCCAAATATTTCTTCTTTGTCTTGATTGGACTGTCGTTTGTTTACATGTATTTTGCGTCGAAAAGATTGCGTGCGGAAGAAGATGCACAAGCCGCTACGGCAGCAGAGCCACAAGTGGAGCTGAGTGTTGAAAATGCGTCTGTCGAACCAATAGAACAGCCTATTTCTACGGGTGCTAGACCCGTCAGTATTCTCGCGGTATGTGGTAATGGGCAAGGTTCATCGATGATGATGAAAATGAAAATTGCTAAGTACCTTGAAGGTAAAGGCATTCCTCATGTGATGGATTCCTGCGCTGTCTCTGATTACAAATCAAAATTGGCGAATACAGACATTATTGTCTCTTCCAAGCATCTCTCTTCTGAAATGGATGCGGGGGAAGGTAAATTCGTACTGGGTGTGCAGAATATGTTAAATCCCAACTCATTTGGCGATGAATTACTGGCGATTATTCATAATAACTTTAGTGAATCGAAATAAATCCAATAACTAAATTTGTCATGGGGATTCAGTGATGTATGTCCATGACGATAGGAGAGCAATGCCATGGGTTTCAAACAATCTCTAATGGATAACAATTCCATTAAATTACATGCCTCAGCGGATAATTGGCAGGATGCAATTAAGATTGGCACCGATATGCTCATCGCATCTGGGGCGATTTTGCCGGATTACCATGAAGCCATTATTAGCAGCGTCAAAGAGTTAGGCCCTTATATCTGTATTGCACCTAATTTAGCCTTACCTCATGCCCGCCCAGAAAATGGCGTTTTAAAAACCGCATTTGCTTTGGTGACATTAAAAGAACCGATTGTGTTTGATGGGGAAAGTGAGCCTGTGGATGTCCTCATTACACTCGCTGGAAGTTCTTCTGATGAACATATGGAAGGCTTAATGGAAGTGACTCAAGTACTGGATGATGAAGAGAGCGAAACGGGGATTGATCTTGATAAAATTCGCCGTTGCACCAGTGCTGATGAGGTCTATCAGGTGATTGATGCCGCATTAGCTTAAGCCGTCATTCACCAGATACCCGATTTAATCTAAAACACTAGGATAATCAAATGACTAAACCTTTAATTCAAATTGCATTAGACCAAACCAATCTGAAAGATGCGCTGGCAGTTGCTGACAATGTGGAGTCTTTTGTTGATGTGATTGAAATTGGTACTATTTTGGCTTTTGCGGAAGGCATGAATGCGGTTTCAACCCTACGTAAAAATCATCCATCACACATTATTGTTTGCGATATGAAAACCACGGACGGCGGTGCGATTTTATCGAAAATGGCATTTGAAGCAGGCGCGGATTGGATCACAGTTTCAGCGGCGGCGCATATTGCCACTATTACTGCCTGCAAAAAAGTGGCGGAAGAATTTGGTCGTGAAATCCAAATTGAACTGTATGGTAACTGGACATTAGACGATGCGCAGCACTGGGTAGACTTAGGGATCAAACAGGCGATTTACCACCGTTCTCGTGATGCTGAGCTCGCTGGCGTGGGCTGGGGACCTGAAGATCTCACTAAAATGCGCCAACTTTCTGATTTAGGACTCGAACTGTCGATAACTGGCGGGATTGTGCCAGAAGATATTCACCTTTTCGAAGGCATCAAAGCTAAAGCCTTTATTGCTGGGCGTGCATTGGTTGGGGAAAAAGGAAAAGCCACCGCAGAAGCACTGCGTGAACAAATTGCTCGTTTTTGGTAATTGGTATTGATAGAAATCCCCTCGAAATTACCGAGGGGATTTTGTTTTTGGGTTTATAAGCGTTTACTTGGCAGTAGCATTACGGCAATACCGCCTATTACCGTCACCGCAGAGAACGCAGCAAAGTTCCAACTGCTGGCGACCCCAAGGCTGGCAATATAGGCACCAAACATAGGACCGGACATGGCTCCGACACGGGAGATACTCATTGTCCAACCTGTTGCAGAAGCCCGCACACTGGATGGATAGAAATGGGCGACATAGCCCGTCAAAATTAATGGCGCAGAAATACAGCCAATCCCCGCGAGACCAACAAGCAAATAATTCATATAGATATTTTGCTTGAAGACCATTAATCCAATCCCCATTGCACCGAGCATAAAGAAGAACGCAACTGTGCCGCGAGCGCCGCATTTATCGGCGACTTTTCCGAGGAATAACCCGCCTAATGCGGAAGATAAACTGAACACCACTAAGAACGTTAAGCTGGAGCCGAGATCATAACCTTCTTTACGCATGATGGATGGCAGCCACGTATTTAAGCCGTAAACGATGAAGCCTCCACAGAACAGCGCGACCCAAAAACAGCAAGTTGCTCGCAGGTTATCTTTGGAAAAGATAATCGCGACGACTTCTTTTAGGCTACGAGAAGCCTGCTTTTCTAGCTTCACGGGTTCGTGATAGGTGACTTCAAGTTTCTCCGCCAGTTTTCTCGCTTTTTCGTGTTGCCCTCGGTTATTGAGGTATTCAATCGACTCTGGTAACAGGCGGGACATTGGCCAAATTAATAATAAAGGTAATGACCCGACTATCATTACGCCACGCCAACCAAATTGACTAAGAATCGCAATCGCGACTAAGGCGGCACATAAGATACCCAGAGAGTAGCCGGAGTACATAATGGCATAGTTAAACGAGCGTTTTTCGGTTGGTGAATATTCAATGGTGAGGGCGGCAGCGACAGGGATCACGCCCCCAAGTCCGATTCCGCCGATAAAACGCATTAATCCAAAAAACCAAGGTGTTGGCGCTAAAGCAGTGGCTAACATGGTGGACGAGAAGAGCGTAACGCAGATTAATAGCATGCGTCGTCGACCATATAACTCGCTTAACGTTCCGATTATAAAAGCACCAAAGAACATTCCCACGAGGGTGTAACTGCTCAAGGCGCCTAATTCAATAGGGGTTAAATTCCACTCTTTATATTCAGAGAGTGTCGGTAAAACAGCACCCATCACCCCCACGTCATAACCTTCAAATAAAATGCTTAGCCAGCAAACCAACATGACTTTGAAGGTCGTGCGCTTTGAGGAGACAGATGTAATTTCAGATGTTTGTATTGTCATAAATCACTCTCTAATCGTTATTCGACCGATATTTTTTTAATGGCAAGTACGTATATTTTTTAAATCTGAAAAGCCGACATTACACTTTACTTTTTTAAGTTAAATCACAACAGAAATGTTAATAAAATGTACAATAAATGCAGGAATAGGATATTTATTGCAGTTTTTGTTTTTTGGTTAAATATTAATAAATCTTATATTTACTCGCTATTTTTGTTTCTGTTTTTAAGAATGAAAATGTTTTCCTATATTAGTTTTAAGCGGAAATTAAAAATAACAACAAATTTACATGTTATTGATATTTAATGATTTTAAAATAAAATAACGCGAGGTTATATTTATAATTAATAAGATAATTGCTAGATTGTTAATATGTTTATAGCCTAATTTTTTATTTTAAATATTAACCTTAAATCTTGAACAGATTAAGAGTGAATATCCAAAAAATGCAATTTAATATTTATTTGACATAAATTTAACATATGAATAATATTCGATGAGTTTGATTTTTGAACAATACCAAATGCAGGTAAATCGAAAATAGAATCGGAGAATTATTATGATAAAGCCATATGGTGTAGTGGGTTTAGTGCCAACAACGTGGGGAATAAAAACGCGTAGCGATATTATGAAAAATATCGACCATCTTGAAGAGCTATCTCACGGTGCGCTGTGGCTATCTTCATTGGATCTCCCTGTTCGTTTACTCGTTCTTCCTGAGGGAGCTTTACAAGGTTTCAACGATGAAGCGCTGGATTTGCCGATTGCTGAGTTTTTAAAAGATGGTGCCATTGATATCCCTGGTCCAGAGACTGACAGATTAGGCGAATTAGCGAAATCTCAAAATGTGTACATCATGGCACAGGCAAAAACCCGTGATCCAGATTGGCCGGGTATTATGTTTAACGTTGGGTTTATTATTGATCCCAAAGGCAACATTATTCTGAAACACCATAAAATGTCCTCTTTGTTGCCGTGTGAACGTTCGGCATCGCCTCATGATCTG
This sequence comes from Providencia sp. PROV202, assembly GCF_028479565.1. Lineage (NCBI taxonomy): Bacteria > Pseudomonadati > Pseudomonadota > Gammaproteobacteria > Enterobacterales > Morganellaceae > Providencia > Providencia sp. PROV202. The sequence goes on from NZ_JAMPNV010000015.1 coordinate 37,070, forward strand.
TACGATGAGTGGATAAAAAAATATGGGCGTTCATTACAATCTTTTTGGCCAGTTGTTGATACTGAAATTGGTCGATTAGGGGTAATGATGGCCATGGAAGGCAACTTCCCTGAAAACGGTCGTGGTCTGGCATTAAATGGGGCAGAGGTGGTGTATCGCGCCTCATTACCGACACCATTTACTGAAAATGACCTATTTGAAATTTCTAACCGCGCCCGTGCGTTGGAAAATAACTTCTATGTTGTGGCGCCGAATATTGGCTCAATGTATATGTTCCCGACCACACAAGCACCAATTGACTGTGGTGGTGGTCGTTCACTGATTGTGGACTACAAGGGTAAAATTGTGGGTAAACAAGAGGATACTAACGGCTCAACCTATGTGTATGGAGTGATTGATATTGAAGCCATGCGCCATCACCGCGCAAACGCCTCGGTCAGTAATTGGCTGAAAGATATTCGAACTGAATGCGCTCAGCTCATTTATGAAACACCAATTTACCCGAAAAATACCTATTTACATGAGCCACAAGGCAATCATAAACACTACCGAGAAACCATTTTAAATAAGCAAATCGAGAAAATGATCGAGCGAAATGTGTTTGTGCCGAGTGTGTATGATAAGCAATGAAGCCATGATTAATAAAAAACCAACAGCGTGTATTACGTTGTTGGTTTGTTTAATTAATTATAAGCTAACGGATATCGCTATTTTCTATAACGATTATAGATTTCAATGGTACCTATAGACAGGGTGCGATTTAACTGTTTAGGCTGAGCAGCAAAATCAGCATCAATTAAAAACAGATTATTGTGCCTGTCTTTTTTTACGTTACCTTCGGAGCCAGGATCAAAAAGAGTGCGCCCTCTTGATTTAACAAAATCAAAAGCCTCCTTACCTTTTATCGATTTTCCATCAATAAATTTAGTGACTAAAATGACATTGCCGTTTGGTAGTGTAGTAGAGCGCGAAAAATTAACATCTTGATTTATTTCATTTAATACTCTAGCGCAGCGATCGTACTCAGCATATTTATTGTATTCAAATATTAAATCGCGATGAGGAATTTTAATCGCAAAGTCACCCATGCGATAGGCGGTTCCATATTCCCCCTTACCAAGATAATGACGATTGCCTAGGGTGACTGTGGGATATTCAGGGCTATTTTTGACTAAAAAGGTAGGTCGATGATCAGCACCGAGCGAATTATCTTTAAAGGCGATATTGATACGATGCAAGCTTTCTGTGAATTGGTCTATTTTTGCGATTTTAGGTTCAATATGTACGATCGGCTCAATATGTACTTTGTTAGGTACTAAATTCGTCTTTTTTTGTGTTTCTTGAAGGCGTCTTTCAGGTATAGCCAGCTTTACGAAACTCGGATGGGGTGGTGCGATTTCTGTCTTTTTTGTCTTCTTGGGATGTTTTAGCAATTTATTGAACAACCCGGTATTAAACAACCTGTTTACTCTCTCTATAAACACGTTTTTTTTGTTTTTAGGTTTCACCAAAGCGGGTTGGTTTTGTTCAATATATGGCTGAGCTACTTTACCTATGTATCCATTACTTATTTTATTCATTGAAAACTCTCCTTTTTAGATAAAAATAGAAAAAAGAGAGTGTTAGCGATATCAAAAATGGATTTTCACCTAAAATTTAAAGGTGTTTTCGATATCACTGAAGATTGACTGCCATTCTGCATCATCAATATCCATCAAACCAAAATGGCGTAAAATAAAAGTGCCTTCAGTGGCTAAAAACATTAATCGAGCTCGCTTGCCGTTTTCGGTTGATAAGTCTAAATTAGCAATGCGTTCTCGATACCATTTACGAGTGCTTTCTAAATATTCAGGCGTCTGAAGCAGTGATGCCATTAACGCAGCACCTTTGGCGATACTGGTTTTATCGTGATCCGCTGTGGCTTTTATGTGCGCAATCACTTGACCTTCAGGACTGTTATCTTGGGCTATTGCTTTACTGAAAATTTCATCATAAGAGTGACCCCAACGTTCAAACATCGCATCAATTAACGCTTCTTTATTACCAAAGCAGTATTGGACTCCACCCTTAGAAATCCCCATTGATTTGGCGACTGCATCAATCGTGAGTGCAGTAGCACCTTGTTTGATAACAATCTCTTCTGCTGCTTCCAGCACTTTCTCACGATCAATCGTTCGTTGACGTCCCATTTAAAAAAACCTCTTTTCAATACGTACGTATGGAATTATATTGTAACACGATCATCCATCAAGGTGATCAATTAAACAAGTTGAGAAGATTTTATGATAACAGATTATAAACGTTGGATTATCCTCCTATTAGTATCGAGTGTGTTATTTCTCATCGTCATTGATGTCACCGTGCTATATACCGCGTTACCTAAGTTAACCCATGATTTAGGTGCAACAGCATCTGAAAAATTATGGATCATGAATGCTTATCCATTAGTCGTTGCGGGTCTCTTACCCGCTGCGGGAATGTTAAGTGATAAAGTAGGGCATAAATTTATGTTTCTACTTGGATTGCCTCTATTTGCACTTGCCTCTTTGTGTGCGGCATTTTCACCAACAGCATTTAGCTTAATTTTATCTCGTGGTTTCTTAGCGGTCGGTGCTGCGATTAGCATGCCAGCGACGTTAGCGATTGTTCGCCAAGTCTTTTTAGACCCGAAAGAACGCGCGCTGGCGATTGGTATTTGGTCTGCAGTGGCATCCGGTGGTGCGGCTATAGGACCACTAGTTGGTGGTATATTGCTTAATCATTTTTGGTGGGGTTCTGTATTTTTGATCAACGTACCGGTGGTTCTGTTGGTGATCCCTTTTGCACTCTATTTAATTCCGAAAAGTAGTAAGAATTCTAATCAACCTATTGATTATTTAGGCTCTTTATTTATTTTGGTGGGCTTGATTGGCTCAATTTATGCCTTAAAAGAGCTGGGGAAACAGAATATTGATTGGTTTACGTTGCTGATAGCGGCTGCGGTAGGCATTGTATTTTTGGTTATTTTTAGCCGTCGACAATTAGTATCAGAATCGCCGATGATTGATTTCAAATTACTCGGCGACACACGGTTTTTTGCTGGGATCATGATGGCGATTTTATCCATCGTGGTTATCGTTGGTGTTGAACTTCTGTTAAGTCAACGCTTACAGTTGGTTCTGGGTTACACCCCATTTGAAGCGGCGCTATACATTATTCCGATCCCGATTGCGTCCGTGTTAGCGGCTCCATTAGCAGGCATGTATTTGCATAAAGTCGGCGCAAAGCTGATGATGATTTTAGGATTTCTTTGCACATTAGTCGGCGTGATTGGGGTTGCGTGGGTCTTCAAAACCTCAACTGGTTTGGTATTACTGTCATTTTTATTCTGTATTGGGTTCGGGTTAGGTGCCATTTTTACCACAGCATCAACCACCATCATGTTAAATGCGCCAGATGAAAAAGCAGGAATGGCAGCATCCATTGAAGAAGTGGCTTACGAGTTAGGTAGCGTGCTTGGTGTGACATTTATGGGTGGCTTGATGAGTGCGGTTTATACCGCCAAGCTGGTATTACCGGCAGGTTTAACGGTAGCAGACAAAGTCTATGATAGCCTCGATGAAGCGTTAATTGTGGCAGAGGGGTTACCGCAAGATAGTGCAAATCTCTTAGTAAATCAGGCGAATATGGCATTTGATAGCGCATTTATGTCTGTCATGATTGCCACGATAATCGTGCTGGTGGTGAGTATTGTGGTGTTGCCGTTTTTCTTTCGCCAAAAGCGTACAGCCTAAGCAATGTTGTCTAAATCATGTTGCCAAAATAATATGGTTTAAAAATTGAGCATAAAGTGCGCTGAATAAAAGCGCACTTTTCATTAATTTTAAAATCATCTAATAAGTATGTATATCTAACACCCTTTAAAATGGTTTATCTAGCGCATTTTACTTACTCTGCATTTTCAATTTAGTGAGAATGAAAATAGAGGGGATTTATGCAACTAAACCACCGTGATAGCTTGATTTTCCGTGATAATTACTTGAATAAAGACAGTTGGATTGCGGCGAATAAAATCATGGCAAAGAAGATTTTGACGGAATTTACTCACGAAGGAATTATCACGCCGATACTCGTTAATGATGATAATTATGTGCTTAATATTGATAGCCAACAGGTTCGATATCATTTTAAAGCGAAGCCGTATCTCTTAGAGCATTTAGATATCTGTCTTGAGTCCATTAAAAAATATAAGCAAGAGCAAGAAGCTCCTATTGATGCCTTAGAACTGTTTATCGAATTATTTGAATTTTTAGAGGTAGATAAATCATTGCTGCCCATACACATTGATGAATTGATATCTACATTAAACAGTTGGACCTATAAGCGAGCGACTGAACGTCTTAACGCGGAATCACTGATACATGCCGATTATCAATTAATAGAATCAATGATGGACGAAGGGCACCCCGTTTTAGCCATCAATAAAGGGTGTTATGGATTTGATTTTATTGATTCTCTTAAATATTCCCCAGAATGTGGCGCTCAACAACATGTTGTGTGGATAGCGGTTCATAAAGATAAAGCTACGTTCAGTGCAATTTCCTCATTAAATTACCAAGATTTAATCCATTCAGAGCTCTCCAAAGAGGAAATTAGTCATTTCAATGAGGTGCTTCAACAGCATGAGGTATTGAACGAAGATTACTACTGGATGCCAGTGCATCAGTGGCAGTGGCGTGAAAAAATCTTAATTCGATTTGCAGCTGATATTGCTCGTCAAAAAATTATTTACTTAGGAATAAGTTCTGATTCTTATAAGGCCCAGCAATCGATTCGAACACTGTTCAATATCAGTCAGCCAAATAAGCGTTATATCAAGCTAGCCATCTCTATTTTTAACACTGGATTTATGCGCGGGCTTTCCCCTTATGCAATGAAAACGGCACCGATAGTTAATGAAAGTCTCGATAATATATTTTCACAAGATGCTTATTTGATTGAGAAAAATTTCAAGTTACTGAAAGAAGTTGCTGCAATAGGGTACCGAGACACCTTGTTTGAAAGGGTTATCACTGAAGAATCGCCTCAAAAACATATGTTGTCCGCACTGTGGCGAGAAAATCCATATAATAAAATCGATAAAAATCAGAGAATAATGACCATGGCGTCATTACTCCATGTTGATAATCACGGTACATCTTTCCTTATTGAATTAATCAAAGCATCCGGTTTGTCTGGGCGAGAATGGATACGTGAGTATTTAAAACGCTATTTATCGCCGCTATTGCATCTCTTCTACGCTTACGATGTTGTATTTATGCCACATGGTGAAAACGTCATTTTGATTATCGAAGAGGACAAACCTGCCGGCATTTTCATGAAGGACATTGCGGAAGAGGTTGGTATTTTAAACCATGAAGGTGAGTTACCTGAGGCACTAGTTGAACGCACTTACACTATGTTAGACAGTGAGAAAATTGAACATTTTTGGACTGAATCATTCGACTATTTCTTCCGTTATATGGCTGTTATTTTAGATAAAAATCAATGCTTAGATGAGGATGATTTCTGGCGATTGGTTGCGGATAATATTCATGAATATCAGGAAGAGCACCCGGAATTACACGAGAAGTATGTGCGATTAAATCTGTTTGAACCAGCATTTAAACAAACATGCTTGAATCAACAAAAAGTACTGCATGGTCCTGAATGTTTGTCGCTTATCGAAATCAAAACCAATAAGCATCTTAATAAAGTGATATCTAACCCATTATTTTTATTTAAAAAATAGTTAATATAAGAAAAGGATACTCACATTTGGGTATCCTTCAGCGACTTAACTATTTAACTTTGCGAATTAAAATCGCAGCCAAGAGTGGGCTAATGGCAAACAAGGCAAATAGCCATACAGAGGCTTGCTGAGCACCGACTAACCCACCAGGATTAATCAATCCGCTATTATTGACCACCACCCCCACTAATGCTGCGGATAATGCGGTCGCATATAATTGAATAGTGATAACAGAGGAAGAAGCGAGGTTTTCTTCTCCTTTTGGCGCGGCCTTAAAGACCCGCAGAACTAAATGAGGCCAGCAAATGCCAATCCCTAATCCAACCCCCATCATGGCGATTAAATAGAGAATAAATAAAGACATGGAGGTGACTAAGGCAAGGTTAGGGGTCAGTATCGCGAGAATAACCAATGATACCAAGATGATAACAGGGCCTATCTTGAGAATACGTAAAACGATGGTGCCCGTTTTATTGGCGCTGAGTAAAGCACCCACCGTCCACCCAGCTGCCATCACGGCAGTTAAATAACCTGCCATCAACGGTGAAAACTGGTGAATGGTTTGCAGGAAGTAAGGGACATAAATTTCGGTGGTCATTCCCCCCACTAGCAGACACATCGTCAGGAAAATAACCCCAAGTTGAGTTTTCAGGGAGTAAGCCCCTGTGGGGAGTAAACGCTTTCCGTTCTTGCCATCAATAAACGCAATGGTGATGAGCAAGGCAATACCAATGAGTAACCCGACAAGATTACTGAGCAAGCTTTCAGATAAGCTACCGATTGAGATAGCAAGTACGGAGATAACCAGCAGTGAAATCGCCAGAACGGGAATTTTTGTTGTTTGCGCTTGCTGAGATTTTTTTCCTGGCAATTGGTTGATAACAATCATTGCCAGAACAACCGCCACGGGCAATAAAGCCCAAAAAGCCCAGCGCCAATGACCCCCTTGAGCAAAAATACCGCCAATGGCAGGACCACACAACGTAGCTATTCCCCACATACCGGATATCACTCCCATGGCGCGTGACCACAAGTTTGGCGTGAAGACAATGCGGATCAGCGCATAGCTAAGCGCGAATAACATTCCGCCGCCAAGCCCTTGCAAGGCGCGTCCACCCAATAAGGTGAACATGGACGGTGAGGATGCACACCAAATGGCACCCAAGGAAAATAGTGTGAGGGCGCTAAGATAGGCAAGTTTAGGCCCTAGGCTATCCAGTACTTTACTGGATAATGCAGAGCCAATAATGGAGGTTGCCACAAACAGCGTGGTATTCCACGCATAATATTCAAGGCCGCCAATATCATTGACGACGCTCGGTAAAATCGTAGTGACAATATAAATATTGATAGCATGGAGTGCGACGCCGCCAGTGAGGGCTATCGTCAATAACGCATTGGTGCCGCTGAGTAAATCGGCCCATTTTCCTTGAGGTTCGGTGCCTGTTTTATTGGATTCGGTGACTGTTTTGTTGCTCATACGAAGACCTGCTGGACGAAAGAGTATAGAAAAGGGTATTATCCAAGTATTGTCTTGGATAATAAAATCACACTATGAATAAAGCAAGTAAATACTTTGATAATCTAAATCTTACTCAAGCAGTGGATAAGGTGCTGTTTTGCATCAAAACCAAAGGACCCGTTTCTACGGCTGTGATTGCTCATGACCTAAGTTTAACGGGGGAAGCGGCACGCCAGCATATCCATAAATTAACGTCTCTGGGGCTGGTGGAAGGTGTCCAATGTACAGCTCAGTCAGGTGCTGGGCGTCCTCGACAGAACTGGATCTTAACAGAACTGGGGCATCAGCGTTTTCCCGATACCCATGCCCAGCTGGCCTTGCAGCTCATTGATTCAGTGAAAACCATTTTTGGTGATGCGGGGCTAGAAAAACTGATTGAACAGCGAGAAGCGGAAAGCCGCAGTAAATATTTAGAGCGTTGCCAAGGGTTGCCATTGGAAAAATGTTTAGCCGCACTCGCCGAGGTTCGTAGCGAAGAGGGCTATATGGCAAAGGTGGAACAGGAAGGCGATAGCTGGTTATTTATCGAAAATCATTGCCCTATCTGCGCCGCGGCAACCGCGTGCCAAAACTTTTGCCGTTCGGAATTGGCACTGTTTCGCGAAGTATTAGGGAGCCAAGTGAATGTTGAACGGGAGCAATACTTGCTTGATGGCGCAGGGCGTTGTGTGTATAGGGTTACAGTGTGTAGCGAGTTACTTTGAAAGGGTAGTCGGCGGCGTCGCTTTTAATTTTTTATTGGCTAACCACGCATAGGCTATTCCGGCGATGGCACCCGCAATATGAGATTCTGTCGATATTTGTTGATGAACAGGCAATAACCCGCTCGCCATCGCGCCAAAATAGAACAGTACCAACAGGGCGATAATGATATCTAACAGTTTGCGGCGGAAAAAACCTTGGGCAATCAATAGCCCCCAAAGCCCAAAAATCCAGCCGCTAGCGCCAATGTGCAGTGCATTTCTGCCCACTAGCCAGACAATCAAGCCGCCAACCACAATAATAAATGCGCTGGCGTAAGCGTACTTTCGAATGGAATCATGTAGCAGTAGGGCGCTTAACACCAGTAATGGCGGTAGATTACTCAGAAGATGCGCCCAATCCCCGTGGATCAGTGGGGCGAAGATAATCCCCACCAGCCCGTGCAGCGTTCTTGGTTGGATACCGAACCCAACAAGCGCGTAGCCACTTAAACTATTGGCGATTTGGATAGTGATCAGCAAACCCGCAAGGGTAATCAGTAATTTAATTCGCGGGCTTAGCCAAGTTTGCATTATCGATGTCCGAGAGATTGTACGCTTTCAACCAGTTGAGCGAGCTGAGTCACAACGCGGTCGCCCACATCGGCATTATCACCACCTAATGCTTTGTTACGCAAGAAGTCTTTCTTGATTTGCTGCCAGCGAGCGGCATCTTTCTCATTCAGCCTTCCGCGTAATTCTGCCAACTTCAATAAGTTCTCTTCAGCACCGGTCGTTAATAATTGCGCTTCCCCAAGATAATGGTCATCCAGCAATCTCTCCAATTCATCATCATTCATAACGGAAGAGACTTTCTCGCTGAGTTTATTCATATTTCGGTAGCTGCCTTGCAGGCGGAATGCCGGCTCGGTTCGATATTTATCGGACTGTGCGGCACTGGCAATATACTGCTGGTTTACCTTCAGTACCACATCACGTAGGCTGAGTAATCGGGAAATAACTGCAGTAATTTCATTTACTTCCGCATCGGAATATGGGTAGCTGAGTGCGTTAGTGGAAACTGATTTGCCCATGGCTTTATCCACCAGCAAGTACAAATCGTTTAAATCGCGCAGCGCCAACGGTGCCAATACAGGGTTTGAGGTCAGGCTGTTTTCAATGTAGCTCAGTGCAAAGGCATCATCCATCCCACCGAGTACTTCACCGAGGTTATAAATATCCGCACGGTTGGCGAGCATATCAGGGATACGGAACACTTCGCCTGATTCGGTATACGGGTTACCCGCCATGACAACACAGAATTTTTTACCGCGCATATCGTAGGTTTTGGTTTTGTTTTTCCATACCCCTTCTATGCGACGGGTTCCATCACACAGGGAGATAAATTTCTGTAAAAACTCAGGGTGAGTATGTTGAATATCATCCACATACAGCATCACGTTGTTGCCCATTTCGAGGGCGAGGTTGAGTTTTTCCAGCTCTTGTCTGGCGGTAGCATTCGGGGCTTGTTCTGGGTCGAGGGACAACACATCATGCCCAAGTGCAGGACCATTAATCTTCATAAAGATTAGACCAAGGCGGTCAGCCGCGTACTCCATCAGGGTGGTTTTACCGTAACCTGGCGGGGAGATCATCAGTAACAAGCCCATTAAATCGGTACGTTTGTTTTCGCCTAGAGCACCAATTTGCTTCGCCATGTTGTCACCGATAATTGGTAAATAGACGTCATTGATCAGCTTGTTACGCACAAATGAACTCAGCGGCTTAGCTTTGAAATCATGGAGTTTTAGGCGGCTACGCTCTTCACTCACAATGCGTTGACGTAGCGCTTGGTATTGACGGAAGGCCGGAATAAATTGCTTACGCTGTTCGCGCATTCGGCTGAAAAAGTCATCCAAACTTAATGAGAGGGTTTGGTTGTGGATGGTTGGGTGATCCCCCAGTAATCCAGTAACCTTAAAGTATAAATCGGCTTCGCTATAACGTGCCGATGCCATTTTATCTAAGATAATAATGGCGATGGCGCCCGGAATGTACGGACGTAAGTGTGCAAATTCGTCAATCGAACACAGCCCTTTCAGCCAATTTTGCAACAGCGCCCAGCGCTGAGCATAGCGAGTGCCAAGGTTTTGCTGTGAATGATTGAAATCCAGCCACATATGGGCTTCTTCTAAGCGCGTTTGTAGTGCCGCCACTAAGTCCCGCGCATATTTGCTGTACACCAATTCAATCGGCGTTCTGGCTAACGCAAAACTGAGGTATTCCGCGGCTTGAGCTTGTTCATGAGCTTGGCAATTAATCGGGTTATCTTGCAGGAATAAGCTGATATCGGCTTCGATCTCCGCTTGAAGATCTAAAAGGGCATCATCGTTATTGAACAGCTGGCGGATATTCATCGCGGTTCTGGCACGTTCTGGCCATTGGGCAGGGTATTCGTTGCTTTGAATGTGATGCCAAAAAATCGCCGCGATGGCGCGAGCTGTTGGGTTGAAACGCAGTAAATCAGCGCTTTCACCAATCGGGATCAGCTTTTTCAATATCGCGATAGCGTCATGGTCGTGGATCCCTTTTTCGTAGCCTTCTTTGTAGCGTGGAGCCGCAAAATCACGCACCAGTTTATCGATTTTTTCAGGGGCAGACAGAGCATTTTTTAGGGCGTCGTAATTCAAACCATCTTGGCGTTTTGCTGTGGCATAAATGATGGAATACGCAAGGTATTCAGCGCGATAAACGGTATCAGATTCAGATTCAAGATTGGCAGTCCAATAAGGCTGCAACTGTGCAAGTTCGGCGTTCTCAATGGGTTCTTGGAAATCCGTTCCGGTGAGGTACACCCACAGTTGGTTATCTTTTGGCAAGATAGTCAGGTCAAGCTCTTGGGTGTTCACACTGAAACGGTGGCGACCCAGCTTAATAATGTTTCCTCCATCTTCAAAGATGTCGGTTTTATCTCGCAGAATACGAATGGCTTGATCGCGAGAGGCTTTGAGTCTGGCGTCGATATCGTCGGCTTTAACGTTATCGTTGATTTCCCGAAGTTTTTCGATGATTTCACGGGTTTTCTGTGCGAGTGGGTCGGTGGCAAAAAACGCATTCAGTTCATCTTGGTTTTGCAAGCGTACAGTGCGGCGTTGAAGGCTTTCTAACAAGCGGTCGGCGGCGGTTAATAAATTCTGCGAACGGCGCTGGCGGTCATCAATCAGAACTTGTTTATGGGACTCAAACGTTTCCAGTAATTCTTCACGTTTTGCCAGAATATCATCAAGAAATTCATCATGATGGCTAAACTGACTTTCTAGCTCTTCTAACTGAACCAGTAATCGGGATAACTGATCATCACAACGTTCTGGGTCGGTCGCGAGGGATAGTGCGTTAGTGATCCCTTGGCTAAATAGGCGGAACTGCGCCCCAAATTGCGCCACGCTCTCAACACTGGTTTGGGATTTGCGTTTTTGTTGTAGACGGGCACGAGATTGGTTTAATTGGGCATAAATGTGTGAAATGGCATCGATGATGTGGGTCTGTAAAGTGACATCATCAAAACTCAAGGAAGCCATTAAGTTAGAGAGCATATCCAAATCCGCTGACATTTTTTCCATGTCATTCATTGGGATATCTAACTGCGCGCTGGTTTGTGCCTTTTCAATTAACTCTTCAAAGGTTGCGAGCTGAGTTTTAAACGGTTGCAGGGCTTTGTCGCTGGCAAGAAACTGCGCAGTACCTTGGGAGACGCGCTGCTGTGCCTCGGTGATTTCATTTTCCATCTCACTGAGTTTAGTGAGATCCATATAGCGGAATTCTCGCAATGAAATCAGGTGCCCTTGTTGGGCGTTTAAGGCGTTTAGCCCATCCACAAATTGTTGGATGTCCGTCCATCCTTCCGGCAAGGTGAGGGACAGTAAAGAGCGTTGGCGAGTGACCGCCTCATTCATGGATTTGACGGATTGCTGGCGGATGCTTTCGACTTTTTCGTATTCGTCGAGCACCAGCTCACTGGTTTGGGCGATCTCTTTTAAGAGTTTGCCAATACCTAGGCACTGGTCGTCGTTAAACCAATAGAAAATATCCAGCAAGTTTTTCGGTTGCTGGCTAAGTTGTTCATAGCGAGAAACGGAAACTTGGTTGCCTTCAATCTCTTTGGCGACATGGAGAATCTCGGAAATTCCACGGACTAAATCAGCATTACCGATGCGCCCAAGAAACCCACCCCGAGGCGGCTGCTTATCAGCAAATTCATCAGAATAGAATGGGGTTTGCCAAACCTGCATTGGGTGTACGCGGGTGGCTTCATCGCCTTCCCCTTCGAACAGTACCATTTTGCCATCTTCGAGCATGGCATAACCGTGGCCGATTAATGGCACAGCGAGTTTACGTTCAATTAAATTGTAATTGAACAGAGCGATACGGCCTTGGTTTGGGGAATAAAACACATACAGCACATCCTCCCCGTTAGGCGAACGACGCAGGCGGCGAAAACGCATGCCATCCATTGGTTGCTCGAAGGTTTTATACTCCCCATTTTGCAGGTAGTAGCCGCCGGGGAAGATAATCCCATGATCTTCTGGCAACTGCACACAGGCTTGCCCAATAGCATCAATGCGTTGAACGGTTTGGTTGAGAATGTTGTAAACCAGGTAGCGCCAGCTCTCTTCGCGGTATGGCAATATTTTGAGTAAAATCAGGCTGCCAGTCTGCGCATATTCAATCTGGGCGTCATCGAGGGATTGGTTTTTATCGAGAACCGCTTCTCGGTAGATGCCTAACCCATCTTCGGTATTATTTTCACATTTGATGGTCAGGTCGCCGCCGATGGTTTCCACAAAGACGGTATCGAGAATATTAATGTGAGGATAGCGACCATTAACGGTATTTTCCCGCGTGGTGCGCACCCATTCGAAATCATTGGTTGGCGGCAGGGCGATATCGCGTTCGCCACGGTTATCGATGTATTCGATGCGGGATTTATCGCTGGAAATTGACCAGCGGAAAACACGCACGTCGGTTAACCGATCACCAATTTGAAAACTGGCTAATAGCTTGCCATCGCGCTCAACTAATTGCAGTAATTGCGTGTTTTTGTAATAGGTATACAGCTCAGTAAAATCCTGAACAAAGCGGGTGTCATTGAGGAATGTCTCTTCGTAAGGGACAGAGATTACATCAAAATCACCTTCATTTTCAGTGAGCTGATAGAGGGAAAAAACATCTTCAATGTGAGTTTCTTTTTTCAGACCCAGAAAAACGTTATAGCCAAATAGCAGCCAATCACCGACGCGGACAATGTCCCTCGCTTGGCAGTTATTTTCGGTACGAATACGGATACGCCCGATGATGTCCATCTGGCTTTGACCAAATTCAGTCAACCGGCGGTCGTTGAGTTGAGCTGCTTTTTGGTGAAGTTGCTGCCCTTGTTCGGTTAGGCGCTTGCGTAATATTTCGTACGCGCCACCTTCTGCGACGGCACTGTCGAGAATTTCCTGTTCGCGATTCACATCTTGGGTTTCTGACATGTTTAACGAATTTCCTTGGTCTTAAAAAGAGATACGCTCATAAACGCCAAGTTGCCTATATGCAGCAACTTGGCGGGATGAGGTATAAAACTTACTTGAAAAGCCTGAATATTGATAAATTAGCTTTGGTTATCATCGTAAGACACAGGTTTGCTCACGATATTTTTCGCTGTTTGTGGCGCGCTTTTTGCTGCCATAAAGCCATTGATTAACTCTTTGACTTCAGGGTTTTGCAGTAAGGAAGCGATATCAATTTTCTTCTCTTCTGTGACGCGATTGACTAACTTTTCAAGGTTATCTTTGGCAAAGCTGCTTTTATCCATAAATCCATCAACGGCTTTACCTAAGCTTAGTGCTTTGGAGAAGGTGTTAAAGAAGTCGCCATCACCGCCCACAATTTCGATGTTAGTTTTGCTGAGAGCCGCAGCCAGTACATCCGCTTGCTCGCGAGCAATTTCTTTGTTCGCTTCAATGGATGCCATGGATTGCTCGAACTCTTTCTCAAGGCGCATACGGAACTCTTCGTGTGAACGTGCGGTATCACTGAGATGATCCATTGATTGGAATTTATCAGTCAGACCATCAGCTTCCGCTTTCAGACGTTGACGGATAACTTCGGCTTGCGCTGCCCCTAATTGGCCTTCACCGCGAGCTTGAGCGGCCAGTTTTTCTTCCAAGACCTTGGCATCTGCCAAGCCCAGTTTTTCTTTCGCATTGGCTTGTTGCTCTTCACCACGTGCCTGTGCTGCCAACTTCTCTTCCAGAATTTTCGCTTCGGCGAAACCTTGTTCGCGTTCGGCATTGGCTTTGGCTTCCATCACTTGCGCTTCGGTTAAGCCTTTTTCTTTCAGACCACGGGCTTCGGCTAACAGTTTTTCCGCGGTGATATTGGCTTGAACCAGACCTTCTTTCTCTTCAGCTTCAGCGGTCGCTTGGCGAACGCGGGCTTCTGCTAAACCAAGTGCGGCATGTTCTGCTTCAATCCCTTCCGCTAAGCGTTTTTTGGCTTCAGCCTGTTTGGCGGACGCTTCCAATTCGGCTTGTGCCATAGTGCTGATTTCTTCTGCACGGTGCTTGGCACTGGCTTCATCGGCTTCGGCTTTTTTCACCTGACGAACTAACGCTTCTTCTGCTTCTGCTTGGGCGTTGATCACAGTAACTTGCTTCATACGCTCAGCTTCTGAAATTTCGCGGACTTCCTTGATGCGTTCCTCTTCTTGCGCGACGGTTTTTTCGACGGCGACACGTTCGCGGATCACGTTAGAAATGTTTTTACGTTCTTCTTCTAGCGCTTTTTCTTTTTCAATACGTTGCAGTTCAACTTCACGTTCACGAGCGACAATTTCGAGTTCGCGAGCTCGGTTTACACGCTCTTCTTCGATCGCCACGGCGCGGGTGCGGTTCTGTTGAGCCACTTCCACTTCACGCATGCGGTTTTCTTCGCGAATTTCAATTTCTTGCTGAGTTTGAATGCGAGCTTGTTCTGACTTGAGGCGCTCTTCTTCTTGAACACGCAGCGTTTCGGCTTGTTCACGTGCACGAATATTATCAATTTCACGTTTTTGACGAGCTTCTGCATCGGCTTGTTGGCGCTCTAATGCCAGGCTCGCTTCACGGGTTTCCACATTTTTCTTCTTGATAGCTAACTCTTGGTCGCGCTCTTTTTGGTTAGTTTCGATATTGTGGATAGCGGTAATTTCGGTGATTTTGCGAATACCTTCGGAGTCGAAAATATTATTCGGGTCGAGGGCAGATTTCGGTGTTTGTTCTAAATAGTCGATTGCCACGTCTTCTAACGCATAACCGTTAAGATCTTTACCAATCACGTCTACAATACGATCACGGAAGCTTTGGCGGTCTTCAAACAGCTTGGCTAATTCTAATTGCTTACCAACCGTTTTCAGGGCTTCTGAGAATTTAGCACTGAATAGAGCACTGACGGCTTGATGGTCAGATGCGCGCTCAACGCCGATAGCTTTAGCTACTTTTAATACGTCTTCGGTGGTTTCATTCACCCGTAGATAGAAGGCAACGGTAATATCGGCACGTAAGTTATCTTGGCAAATTAAGCCATCTTTACCACGGCGGTCGACTTCCAGAGTCAGTAGCGAAATGCGCATAAACTCTTTTTTGTAGATAACGGGATACACTAACGCACCCGTAAAATGCACTTTGGGTTGTGAGGACATGTCGTTGACAATCAGAGCGGTACCTTGAGGGACTTTGATGTAGAAGGCTTTAAATAAACCAAAGAACCCAAGAATGATGATGATCACTCCCCCAACAACCGTTAAAAAAGGCATGTATTCAGCCAAATCCATATTTCTTCTCCATGGGTTCTGACGATATCGTCATTCTTTATTAATTAGCAAAGTAGGTAGTTTATTTTTTGTGTTTACTGCCTGAATTCGTTTTCGGTGACAACTTGGTAGCTGTGGGATTGAGGGTCATAACTGATGATAACGACGCGATCTCCGCGTTTAATATTTTCATCGCTAGGTGCTCTAACCTGCAAAATCAGCCCTGCACCACCATCTTCTAAAGTGGCTTCCCCATTTTGTTCTGTGACTGTTCCGGAGCGTACGGTTGCCAATTTTCCCATTAGCTGATGAACCGTTTTGGGTTTATTAAAGTTAATCAGTCGACTTCGGATGGGTTTTAGGCAAATGGCGGTTAAGTGCAGGGAGATAAAGGCGGTGATCACCAGTGATGTGACGCCGACGGCATAACGCAGCAAGGTCATATCAATAAAACGGAGGAATAAATGCGCAGCAAAGTAGCTAATCAGCCAGCCGAAAAGGGTAAATAGCGTCAAGATAATGGTGACGGGAATTCCGGCTAAACCGAGTTTTGTTAGCCAACCAGCAAAGCCAGTAAGATCGAGGCCGTCAGCATCCAATTCGGTATCGATATTAAATAAATCAATATCTAACAGGCCAAAAGCGGCACAGAGCCAGTAAAAAAGGACAATAATCAGTAAACCGCTAAAGATAATAGTCGGGAAAGCCAAGCAATTTTCTAAAAACAAATTCATTTATTTTTCTCTTTAGTTAAGTGGCTGAATGTGACTTTAGCGGGTATTTGTCGGCTGCGAATATGACCTTTAATTGTGTTTTTATTACTCACTTATCAAAAAATGAGCAGAACTGAATCTATCATAAGCGCTTTTCAAGTGAACAATATAGGACAAGTCTAGTTTCTAGATTATCTCGCTGATTTCTATGGTTAATTTTCTGTAGTCAATCTGAAAAAGAAAAATAGATTCAACTTATTGATTATTAGTCAATTTAATTAAACCTAACAAAGATGATAACCATTCTCAATTATATTTTGGTGATTTTGAGGTATTGGTCATCTCTACTCTCGATAAGTCGAAAGAGTAGAGATGCGATTGCGGAACAATATGCGGAAATAATAATGCGTGGAAAATTAGTCGACGAGATTCAAGAATGCAGCGCCACGGGCGCCGCCAGAGGCTCCGTAACGGGCTTTTTCGATAGCGGGCATTTTCGCAATGCCATAAAGATATTGCGGTACTATTTCCGGTAATAGGCGATAAATCTCATCAAATTGCGACAGACCGCCGCCAATCACCACTAAGTCAGGATCAAAGACGGTGATAACTTGCCCCATAAACATCGCCAGCACCATCATGTAGCGTTCAACATGCTGTTTAGCGGCAATATCACCGTTGTGATAACGTTCAATAATCTCGATGGCTGAGCGCTTCTCACCGGCAAATGCAGCATAGATGCGTTCGAAGCCGGGGCCTGACAGGTAGGTTTCAAAACAGGCGGTTTGACCACAACCACAGACAATTTCAGGGACGGTTTCCCCGAGGTATTTTGCGGCACGAACACTCATATTCATGTGTCCGATTTCCCCTGCAATGCCATTTTTTCCCGATAAAACCTTACCATTGATGACAAAACCGCCGCCAACGCCAGTGCCAAGAATCAAGCCTAGAACGCTAGGGTAACGCTTGAATTCAGGATCCCACGCTTCTGATAGGGCAAAGCAGTTGGCATCGTTTTCAACTTTAACTGGACGATTTAACAGCTTGGTCAGGTCATGAATGAAAGGTTTATATTGTGCGCTTGGGACATTGGTCGTAAATACCACGCCTTCTGAGTGATTGACGATCCCCGGAACACCAATACCTATTTTACCTTGGCAGTTAAACTGCGCATCCGCTTCAGCCGTTAAATCACGAAAAGCATTGAGCAACGCGAGATAGTCATCTTTGGGGGTTGGAACACGTTTTTGCCACACTTGATTGAGCGCTTGGTCGAACACTGCTAGCTCAATTTTGGTGCCGCCCATGTCAAAGCCGTAATACATTTCATCTTCCTCAAATTGGTCTATTTCATTAAATAGAAATGTATCTATTTGATAAATAATGACAGAGAGTCAGTAATGGCTTAATTATACAAAAGTTTCCCAAAAAATGATTGCGGGATGATTTTAATTGGATTATTGTCATACTCTATAATTGTTATATTATAACATTACATTGAGTTTATCTTAAATTGTTATTGGGAGTTACCGTGAAAGTTCTCAGCTCATTAAAAACCGCTAAGCAGCGCCATCCTGACTGCCAAGTTGTGCGCCGTCGTGGCCGTATCTACGTGATTTGCAAAACCAATCCTCGTTTCAAAGCTGTACAAGGTTAGTATTCCGTTAGTCTCTGTTTCTTCGCATCCTTGCTTTCGCCCTAGCAATTCATACTCCTTGCTAGGGCGTTTTTTTAGAGTTTTACAAACTTAAAGTTTCACAAAGTCAGGGTTTCACAAATTCAAGCGTACTGTTTTTGATCTGTTCTCTGAGCCACAGAGTTTTTGAGTTATAGGAATTGCGCTTGTGCCACAGCATTAAAAAAGGAATTTCGAGCTGCTGGTAGAGAATGTCATCAACAGGAAGAGGAAGGCAGACTAAATCAAGATTGAAATCATTAACATAGTGTTGGCAATAGCCGGGGGAGCTAGTAATAAGGTTATGATCCGGGCGAGAAGCCATTAAGAGGGATTGTTCAAAGGTCGAAAAGGATAAATGGATTTGGCGATGTAATCCCATTGTTTCCAGTAAATCATCGAGTGCCCACGGAATACGGTTGCCAAATTCGGTGCTGATATGGGGATATTTTAAGTAATTTGCCAACGTCCATTCTTCTTGCAAAATCGGATGGTCACTGCGGATAAACGCCAGCGGTTTATCGGTGAATAACACTTCGAAATTTAGAATATCGGGTAGTTGGCTTATCGACTCTCTGGATAAATGAAAACTTTCACGACCGACTAACCCGATATCAGCATCCCCCGCAATCAGTGCGGCCAGCGAGTTATAATCCCAATCTCGTACAATGACCTCGGATTCTGGGTATTGATTGAGGATATTCAGGGATAAATCGTGAAGCATGATTAAGTTTAACGGGGCTTCCATCATTAAGCGGAAAGTCATCCCGCTGGGTTTTTCGGTATCACGAATTTCAGCAATATAGTGTGAAAGATTTAAAAACTCAGGCAGTGATTTTTCAATACGTAGCATGAGTGGGGTCGGAAGCAGCCCTTGCGGGCTGCGGATAAATAGGGGGTCATCAAACCATTGGCGTAATTTTGCCAAGGATTTACTGACCGAAGATGGGGTGATTGCCAAGCGATTAGCCGCAAGGCTAACACTGCGTTCTTCCATCAAATACTGCAGAATAACCAGTAAATTTAAGTCTAATTGATGCAGTTGCTTATTCACATGTAGCGACCTGTTGGTTGACTTGCGTGGTGGGTACTCTTAGCAACACCATGCCAATCATTCCCGCTGCAAGCAAGATAATTAACAACATACTGATTGATGGAACGCCCATCACACCCATCACCCAAATATACGCCGAGGCGCAGCTTAATTGTGAGATGGCCAATACAGAACTGGCAATACCCGCTTTTTTGGCAAATGGCGATAGTGCTTGGCTCATGATGATGCCGAACTGCATTGAGAAACCAATACCACAGAAGGCAAAGACGATGTACAGCAGCGCCAAATGTGGGAGTGCAATCAGATAGATGGCAAGCAGGACGCCATTGACCAAAAACAGGCTTAACGCGGTATTCAGTAAGGTTCGACTATTAAATGTCGAAATCAGTTTTGGCATCAAGAATGAGGTTCCCATACTGACCATCGCTAGTAAGGTCATGGCAGTAGAGTATTGACCTGTCGTAAAACCAAGGTTTTCCATCAAGATAATTGGGGCTACGTTAACGTAAGTCAGGATCACACCCATGCCGAAGCAGGAGATAATCAAGCGTGTGACAAAGAAGGTGCTAAATAACTGTTCTTCAGTGGCAGTCTGGGCATTCGATTGTGCTGCGGGTGATGCTGAAGAAGGCTTTGTCTCTTTAATCAAGATTAAGCAAAAGAGCATACTGATAACCGCATAACCCGCCATAAAGTAGAACATTACAGACCAGTGGTAGATCAGCAAAATCGCAAATCCAATGACAGGCGCTAATACGGGGGCGATACAGGTTACGCCATTCATTGCGGCGAGCACTTTGGTGCGTCGCTGCGGCGTCAACACATCACGCAAAATAGCGAAGGTCACGACATAACAGAAGCCTGCACCAATCCCTTGGAAGAATCGTGCTATCAAGAAGATATCGATGGATGTGGCATTTCCAGCGATAACAGAGGCGATGGCAAATACCATCGTACCAACTAAAACGACAGGTTTTCGACCAATATGATCGGCGCACCATCCGGCAATTAACATGGTGGATGCCATACCCGCTAAATAGATAGAAAATGCCACATGGAGCTGGCTTTCATTGGCATTTAAATCGGCGGCAATATAAGGAATACCGGTTAAATGGAGGTCGACGCCCAAAGGATAGATAAGGACGATCCAGAAACTAAAAAGGACATATTTGGTCATGAGATACGCTACTTTGTGAGGATTAACCCGCTAATCTTAATTGGGTTGAGTGATGGGATGTATGGATTAATTGGAAAATAGTATTTTCCAAAATGGAAATTATCAATCAATAACTTTTTACTAATTATTAGCGTTATTACTAATCTTCTTGCTATTAGTGATGAAATTCACTTGCACACTGGTTCATATTTTGTCACGTTTAATACGGTTGATTGATGATTTCTGAATTTTATCTTTCCGAAAAATTTCCCGCTTCGATTGGCAAAGTGAAAGTCGAGGGTAGAAATTTTTTGGGTGATGTATGTAAACAGACAGGGTGAAGAGAATGAAAAATGTAGGGTTTATTGGCTGGCGCGGAATGGTCGGCTCCGTATTGATGCAAAGAATGGTAGAAGAAGGGGATTTTAACGTTATTCACCCGGTCTTTTTTACCACCTCCCAACACGGGGCTGAAGCGCCTGTTTTTGGTGGTCATCGCAGTACGCTGCAAGATGCATTTGATATCGATGCACTGAGCGCACTGGATATTATTATTAGTTGCCAAGGCGGCGATTATACCAATGAAGTGTATCCAAAATTACGTGAAGCGGGCTGGAAAGGCTACTGGATTGATGCCGCGTCTGCACTGCGTATGAAAGACGATGCAATTATTATTTTAGATCCAGTGAACCACCAGCATATCCAAGACGGCTTAAATAAAGGCATTAAGACCTTCGTCGGCGGTAACTGTACGGTGAGTTTAATGCTGATGTCACTGGGCGGTCTATTTGCAAATAACTTGGTTGAGTGGGCTTCCGTCGCAACGTATCAAGCTGCATCCGGTGCGGGTGCGCGTAATATGCGTGAGCTTTTGTCGCAAATGGGTTCTTTACACGCGCAAGTGGCGAAAGAGCTGCAAAATCCGGCGTCGGCTATCTTAGAAATCGAGAAAAAAGTCACAGACTTTACGCGCAGTGGTTCCATGCCAACGGATGCGTTTGGTGTTCCACTCGCGGGCAGTTTGATCCCGTGGATTGATAAAGCGTTAGAAAATGGTCAAAGCCGTGAAGAGTGGAAAGGTCAGGCGGAAACCAACAAAATTCTGGCAACAGGCAGCAATATTATTCCGGTTGATGGTTTATGTGTTCGTGTGGGTGCATTACGCTGCCATAGCCAAGCGTTCACGCTAAAACTGAAGAAAGATGTGCCACTGAACGAAGTGGAGCAGCTGCTGGCTTCCCATAATGAGTGGGTGAAAGTGGTGCCAAATGACCGTGAAATCACGATGCGTGAACTGACTCCTGCGGCAGTGACAGGCACTCTGAGCACGCCAGTAGGGCGTCTGCGTAAATTGAATATGGGCCCTGAGTATCTGTCCGCATTTACTGTGGGTGACCAGTTGCTATGGGGTGCTGCGGAGCCTCTGCGCCGCATGTTGAGAATTCTGCTGTAGTTCGCTTTTCTTAACGAACCTAAATAGGAATGGCACCGGAGTGATTAAACGCTCCGGTGCCATTTTGCTTTATTGTATTGATGCTTACTGTGTTGATAATTATCGTATTGATGAATTACAACGAGACTAACGAATTAAAACGATACTAACAATTTGGCATCAAGATTATTTTCTAAATATCCCTTGGCCGTAAATTGGCTGTAATCCACGGATAGCTTGGTATTGTCAGTAATCTGAATATTCGATCCTAGCTTGAGTGCTACTCCATCTTGCGGTGCATTCACACCATGATAGTTAAGCGGTGGTGCAAGTAGGTCGCGCTGGGCAAATCGAAATGCCATTTCGCGTTCCTGCTTGTCATATTGATGCTGCCAGCCGAGTTCCCCGTGTACATCGATTGAGGATGATTTACCCACTTTCCACTGGTTATCTAAACGTAATCCCAGCGTTGTAGTGGTGGCATCAAGGGATTGGCGACCTGTAACGAACGAGGCTTTTTCTCCTTTTTCTCTAAACCCATGACTTTCCGCATTGGTAAAGGCGAAGTTCACAAACGGCTCGGCGTTGATAAATGCCGATTTCCACGGGTAAGCGGCTTCCATAAACAGGTGGTTGGTCTTGCCTTTATAGTCGGCGGTATTGTGATCGGAATAAATGGATGAGGTGACTGTTCTATCGGTTTTGATGGTGTGCCATGTGTGCCCAAGCCCTGCACGTAAGGTGATTGGCGCTAATTGCAGAGAGCCATAAGCTGCTAAATAATAGTTGTTGCTATGGCTATGACCGACACCACCAGAGACGGAATTTTTGGTAAAACCAGTGCTCATGCCAAAGATAAAGTCATCATTGAAGAAATGCTTATCTGCGCCTAAGAACACGCCATAATTGCTGTTTGTAAAGCCGGAAGCGTTTCCATCGCTTTGTGTTCTGTCCCAATGGTAGGGAATATTTACCCACACATTACCACGGTTATCTCCGCGCTCTTTGACGATATTTTCTGATGCGCGTGTTTGTTGCAGCAGCGTGCCGTGATATTGGCGATGGTTATTCAACTGGCTAGCAAGGGTATCGATATGAATTTGTGGGGATAAGGTTCGAAGAAGATCGTTAATCCCTGCGGTGGTTTGGCTGAGGATTAAACGTTTATATAGGGTGTTATTCAATGGGAGATCTTCAAGGGCGTGAGCAATGGCGGTTTGGTTTGGCGTCTTTGCAAAGGCATCAAAAGTCAGGCCACTACGACCGACGTTGAGTGTGACACGTTGCATCGTGGGTGAACGAGGATCTGCGCCATAATTTAATGTGGTACCAATAAATAGATAGTTAGGTTCGATGCCGTCAAATTTCCCTTGAATATTGGGGGCGCGAATAATTTCATATTGAGTGCGGAATCGACCCAGAATTTCATCTTGACTAGGTATCCGTTCATTGAATGGTTCTGATTCTTCAGCGAAGAACACGTTGACCTTGCCCCCGTTGATGGTCACTGTACCGCCAGCATGTAGGGCGTCAAATTCCTGTATTACATCTTTTTGAATACTCACATAGAATTCACTGCCAGGCTGGAAGATGGCGGTGTTATTCACCGTGAGATGCCTTGTCGGGTCTCTAGTATTATCTCCAGGGGTTAAGATAGCACCGCTGTTAACCACTAAATCATCAACTGAGCCAGAAGCAATAAATCGGGCACCTTGGTTTAATGTCACCGTATTTTTGATGCTGTGACTGAGCGCTAATGTGCCATTAGTGACGTCGACTGGCGCATGTAGGATGTGTTTGACCTCAAGCTTTCCACCATTAACATTGACGGGGCCTGTTAAGTGGTTTTCTTGCGTTAAAACCACACGACCTTGCTGTATTTCAAGCCCTGCAAAACGGTTAGTACCCGTTAAGGTTAATGTTCCTTCCCCTTGTTTAATTAAGCGCCCTTTACCCTCAATATTATTGCTCCAAGTATCGGCTATACCGACGTTTGCAACATCGTCTTGAGTCACACGCTGATCCACAACCCAATCTTCAGCAAGATGTGTTGGTCCTTTGTAGGCTTTCGGTAAGTTAATCAGCCCCCAGTGGCTTTCAGGTTGATTTTGTTTAACTCCCCAGCCCGCTAAAGAGTTTGTGGGATAGGCAGTGCCTGCAATAATTTGCTGCCACTGCGATTTATTAAGATAGGTAAAGCGAGGGCGTAGCAAATACGCGGCATCAGCAGGAACTTGATCTACGCGGAGTGCCGGAGATGGCTGCTCACTTTGCTTAGCGTAGTAACCTAGGTTTTCATTAAAAGAGGGGAGCGAGCCTATCGGTGGTTTGCATTTTTTATCATTGATGGTGCATTGGGTGTTTAGCTCTTGGCGTACTTCTTTGGCTTGGCTAATCAGTGCATTGGCGGTTTTATCCTCTTTTAGTAAATGAGCGAGAAGATAGTAATTGGCGGCGCGTGAGGCAATGGTATCGGTTGGGAAATGCGAACCGACAATCACGCGGCTTTCTCCATAGCCTATGGCTCTATCAAAGAATTGAGCGCCTTTTTCTGGAAAAATTGTCGCAAATATAGCGGCTTGTTTAAACCCATTCCAAGTATGTTCGCTTGGGTAAGAAGAGCCTCTAATATCAATATAGTTTGGGAGATATTCGCCTTTATCATCGAATACTTGATTTGGACGACCACGTGAATAATAGTCTTTGAGAATAAAACCCATTGAACGAGTTTGATTTTGAATTGGGTCATTTGCAAGAGTAGCTAAATGGAATAAATTCTCTAAACGGTTATAGGCTTTAATTTCTTTAAAATCATTATAATTAAATCCCTTTTGATTAAACACGTATTCTCGGTAAATATTAAAAAGATATTCTGGTGTATTTTTTTTATCTTTTTCAGCGTTCTTTTTGCGTTTTCCTGTTAATTGCATTGCCTGCTGGCTAACGTCTTTATCCCACTGCGTGGCTTGAGATTGCAGGGCTGGATACGGCGGTATGACTTGGTTTCTTAGTTCGTCAAATCGCTGATTTCGTTGCTCAATGATGAATTCACTGGCATCAATATAATCGGAGTTTGCAAAGGTAATTTGGGCGTTAAATAGAGCAAATAGACCAAGCGATACCGCGGGAGTTATTTTGTTCATTATAGACCTATAGATTTTTAGAAAGGGTAAAATCTATTTCATCTTAATGAGGTAATTTTTATTTTCTATAAATAGAAAATAAAATGAGACAAACTTTATTTTTATTCTTCATTCTATTAATTAAATTCATTTAGTTATTTAATTAAATTTAAATTGGAATTAATAATAAATAGATACTTAAGATTAAAATTAAATAAAAAAATAACCCTATACCGAAGTATAGGGTTATTCAATGACTTCGCTGGAAAATCGATTAAATATCGATGTTCGCGGCTTTTAAGGCGTTCTCTTCAATAAAGGCACGGCGAGGTTCAACCGCATCCCCCATCAGGGTAGTGAACAGCTGGTCAGTTGCAATGGCATCTTTGACCGTCACACGCATCATGCGGCGAGTTTCAGGGTTCATGGTGGTTTCCCAAAGTTGTTCTGGGTTCATTTCACCAAGGCCTTTATAACGCTGCACGGATAAACCACGACGAGATTCACGGCTTAACCAATCTAATGCTTGCTCGAAGTTGTCGATATTCTGGCGACGTTCACCGCGTTGAATATAAGCGCCTTCTTCGATTAACCCACCGATGATGTCACCTAATTCGGTGATACGGCGGTATTCGCTACCATGAACGAAGTCGAAATCGAGGTTGTAGTCGCTATCAACACCATGGGTACGGATACGGATGGTTGGTTCGAATAGCTGACGCTCGCGGTTTTCATGAATGATATAGCTGTAAGAGCTACCCGCTTGCTCGTTCTCTTCTAAACGCGCCACTAAGGTTTTCGCCCACTCTTCAACTTGCGCACTATCTTTCAGTGCTTCTTCAGTCAGTGTGGATTGATACACTAAGCTGTTCAGCAGCGCTTGTGGGTACAGGCGCTCAAGACGGCGGATAATACGGTGCGCTGCATTGTATTCAACAACCAGTTTTTCCAGTTGTTCACCTTTCATGGCTGGGGCTTCTGCACTTAAGTGCAACTCAGCACCATCCAGCGCGATAGAGATCAAATAGTCATCCATCGCTTCGTCGTCCTTAATGTATTGCTCTTGCTTACCGCGTTTCACTTTATACAGTGGCGGCTGAGCAATAAAGATATGACCACGTTCAACAATTTCTGGCATTTGACGGTAGAAGAAGGTCAACAGTAACGTACGAATGTGCGAACCATCGACGTCGGCATCCGTCATGATGATGATGCTGTGATAACGCAGCTTGTCTGGGTTATATTCATCACGACCAATACCACAGCCTAATGCAGTGATCAGTGTTGCAACTTCTTGGGAAGAGAGCATTTTATCGAAACGCGCTTTTTCCACGTTCAGGATTTTACCTTTCAGTGGCAAAATTGCTTGGTTCTTACGGTTACGACCTTGTTTTGCAGAGCCGCCCGCAGAGTCCCCTTCCACTAAGTATAATTCAGATAATGCAGGGTCACGTTCTTGGCAGTCAGCCAGTTTACCCGGCAAGCCTGCTAAATCTAATGCCCCTTTACGGCGGGTCATTTCACGCGCTTTACGTGCAGCTTCACGGGCACGCGCAGCATCAATGATTTTGCCAACAACGATTTTAGCGTCGTTTGGATTTTCTAATAAATACTCAACCAGCTTCTCGTTCATCATGGTTTCTACAGCGGTTTTCACTTCTGAAGAAACGAGTTTTTCTTTGGTCTGAGAAGAGAATTTTGGATCTGGCACTTTCACAGAAATAACGGCAATTAAGCCTTCACGCGCATCGTCACCTGTTGCGTTGACTTTACTTTTCTTCTGGTAGCCTTCTTTTTCCATGTAGTTGTTCAGGGTACGGGTCATCGCAGCACGGAAGCCCGCTAAGTGGGTACCGCCATCGCGCTGAGGAATGTTGTTAGTAAAGCAGTAAACATTCTCTTGGAAACCGTCGTTCCACTGCATGGAAACTTCCACACCAATACCGTCTTTCTCTGTGGAGAAATAGAATACGGATGGGTGAATTGGGGTTTTGTTGCGGCTCAGATACTCAACGAAGGCCTTGATCCCACCTTCGTAGTGGAAATGGTCTTCTTTGCCATCGCGTTTATCAATTAAACGGATGGAAACCCCCGAGTTTAAGAATGAAAGTTCACGTAAGCGTTTTGCCAGAATGTCGTATTCGAATTCAGTGACACCTTTGAAGGTATCCATGCTTGGCCAGAAACGTACGCGAGTCCCTGTCTGGTCAGTTTCACCGACGACAGTCAGAGGACCTTGTGGCTCGCCGTGTTTGTATATTTGTTCGTGAACTTTACCGTCACGGCGGATCACTAATTCAAGTTTTTCAGATAAGGCGTTAACAACCGAAACACCTACACCGTGCAAACCACCGGAAACTTTATAGGAGTTGTCGTCAAATTTACCACCAGCGTGCAGAACGGTCATGATAACTTCTGCAGCGGAGACACCTTCTTCTTCGTGGATGCCAGTAGGGATACCACGTCCATCATCTTGGACAGAGACGGAGTTATCGGCATGGATAGTGATGACGATATCGTCACAGAAACCCGCTAAGGCTTCATCGATAGCGTTATCCACAACCTCGAAGACCATGTGATGAAGACCTGTTCCATCGTCGGTATCACCGATATACATGCCCGGGCGCTTACGCACCGCATCCAGTCCTTTTAATACCTTGATACTTGAGGAGTCATATGTATTCGACATCAACGTTTCCTGCTCTTTCTATTCCTGAGGTTGAACTTCTATTTTGCCTTGCTCTACACTAAACATCTTACTGTTGGCATCAATCATATCATTGACTTGCGCCGGTGTAATAGCAC
Source organism: Providencia sp. PROV202 (assembly GCF_028479565.1). NCBI lineage: Bacteria > Pseudomonadati > Pseudomonadota > Gammaproteobacteria > Enterobacterales > Morganellaceae > Providencia > Providencia sp. PROV202. Next base: position 64,833 of record NZ_JAMPNV010000015.1, read on the forward strand.
TTACAAACACTTGTGCTTGCGTAGCTTTGAGTCGAGCCGCTAATAATTGCCGGCGACCAGAATCAAGTTCTGAAGCAAAATCATCCAGTAGATACAGGCATTGTTGCCCGCTCTGTTGGGTGAAATATTCACCCTGCGCTAACCTGAGTGCACACATTAATAATTTCAGTTGGCCGCGAGAGAGCATATCTTCAACGGGAATGCCGTTGGCTCGAATTCGCAGGTCAGCTTTATGTGGCCCCGATGCGGTGTAGGTTAACGCTCTATCGCGCTCAAACTGCCGCTCTAACTGTTCTGAATAATCAATTTCTTTGTCCCAACCACGTTGGAAAGAGACTGAAAGTGAAAATTCGGGTAAAAATTGTTTGCAGGTTTGCTCAATATTTTCTGCGATACCTGCAATATACTCGCCGCGCCATTGGCTAATTTGTTCGGAAATTGGGGCGAGTTGCTGATCCCAATGGCGAATTTGCTCATAACGAGTCACTTGTCGTAAAGCCGCATTTCGCTGCTTTAACAAACGTTTTAAGTCCGACCACGTCGAGAAAAAGAGGGCTTCATTATGAAAGCATCCCCAATCGATAAACGCACGTCGATATTTTGGACCGCCGTTCAGCAAGGTAAACCCTTCAGGGGTAATGAGCTGCATTGGCAATAACTTTGCGAGTTCTGCAATTTTATGCCCGTCGGTACCATCAATTCGGACTTTACTGTCGCCTTCGCGGTTTTTACTCAAACCCAGCGACAATGTTTTACGTTCGGTGTCTGAGTGTCCCAGTTTACCATGTAAAATAAATTGTTCTTGGTCATGACGGATAACTCTGTTCGCCTGAATGCTGCGAAAGGCCCGTCCATGTCCAAGTGTATAAATTGCTTCCAGTATACTGGTTTTGCCACTCCCATTAGGCCCAATTAAAAAATTGAACCCAGTTGCAAGGGAGAGATCGGCGTCTTCTATATTACGAAAATCGCGGATCAATAAACGCGAAAGGATCATACTGAATGATTACAAACGCATTGGCATAACAACATATACCGCAGAGCGGCTTGCTGAGTCTTCAATTTGTACGCTAGAAACGGCATCCGTTAAAAACAGTGTGACACTTTCGCTTTTCAGCGCGTTCAAGACGTCGAGGATGTAACTGACGTTAAAGCCAATTTCCATCTCACCACCTTGGTAATTAACATCAACAATTTCTTCCGCTTCTTCTTGCTCAGGGTTATTCGCCGTGATGCGTAATTGGTTTTCACTGAAGAATAAGCGTACGCCACGGAATTTTTCGTTAGATAAAATTGCTGCGCGTGAGAAAGCTTGTTTGAGCAAATCACAGCGAGCTTCTAAGGTTTTATCTGGATTCTTTGGCAGAACGCGGCGGTAGTCAGGGAAACGACCGTCAACGAGTTTAGAGGTAAAGATAAAGTCGCCAACATGGGCGCGAATATTGTTGCTACCAATTTGTAGCTGCAATAATGCATCGCCGCCATCGAGTAGGCGCATCAATTCCATGACACCTTTGCGAGGTACGATCACAGAATGAGATGGCAATTCTTGACCAATATCCATTGAGCAAACTGCAAGGCGGTGACCATCTGTGGAGACAGTTCTCAGCATTTGCCCTTCAGTTTCAAACAGCATGCCGTTCAGGTAATAACGAACGTCTTGGTGTGCCATTGAAAACTGGGTCGCTTCAATTAAACGTTTCAGTATGGATTGAGGCAGAGAGAATTCGACTTCGCTTTGCCAGTCATCTAAGTTCGGGAAGTCAGCAGCAGGTAAAGTAGATAATGAGAAACGGCTGCGCCCAGAGCGGACAAGCAGTCGGTCATCATTAAGCTCGACTTGGATTTCAGAACCTTCCGGTAAACCACGCCAAATATCAAAAAACTTGCGCGCAGGCACCGTGGTGGCACCAATTTCATGCTCACGAGTGAGCGGAACATTGGCCATCATCTCCATTTCTAGGTCGGTTCCCGTCAGTTGCAGGGCACCTTCTTTTACGTGAAGTAAAAGGTTTCCTAAAATAGGCAACGTTGGACGTCCACCTAAAGGGCCACTAACCTGTTGTAACGGTTTTAATAACTGCTCGCGTTCTATAATAAATTTCATAGCAATTAAGATGATAATGTTCTGATTAGATTTGAAAAATCTTCTTTGATGTCATGGCTTTCTTCTCGTAATTGTTCAATTTTACGACAAGCGTGCAACACCGTGGTGTGGTCACGACCGCCAAAAGCATCCCCGATTTCAGGTAAACTATGGTTTGTCAGCTCTTTCGCCAGTGCCATTGCCATCTGACGCGGACGAGCGACAGAACGAGAACGACGTTTAGAAAGTAAATCAGCGACTTTGATTTTATAGTACTCAGCAACAGTTTTCTGAATATTATCAATAGTTACCAGCTTTTCTTGCAGTGCTAATAGGTCACGTAACGCTTCTCGAACAAAGTCGATAGTGATAGCGCGACCGGTAAAATTCGCGTTAGCAATAACACGGTTTAATGCACCTTCTAACTCACGCACATTAGAACGTAAGCGTTTTGCGATGAAAAATGCCACTTCACCGGGCAGTTGGATTTCATTCTCATCGGCTTTTTTCATCAAAATAGCCACACGGGTTTCTAACTCGGGTGGTTCAATCGCAACGGTCAAACCCCAGCCGAAACGGGACTTTAATCTATCTTCCACACCGTTGATCTCTTTTGGATAACGGTCGGAGGTTAAAATAATTTGTTGATTGCCTTCAAGCAGGGCGTTGAATGTATGGAAAAATTCTTCTTGTGAACGCTCTTTGTTGGCAAAAAATTGAATATCATCAATCAGTAAGGCATCAACAGAACGGTAATAACGTTTGAATTCTTCAATGGCGTTATTCTGCAATGCTTTGACCATATCTTGTACAAATCGTTCAGAATGCATATAGACCACGCGGGCGTTGGCCTTGTGCTGCATGATGCTATTACCCACGGCGTGTAATAAGTGCGTTTTACCTAAACCCGTTCCACCATAAAGGAACAGTGGGTTATAAGCGCCACCAGGGTTTTCAGCAACTTGCCTCGCGGCCGCGCGAGCCAGTTGGTTTGATTTACCTTCAACGAAGTTATCAAACGTGTGTTTTGGGTTCACATTCGAACGGTATGACACGTCTGGTTGAACTTTAGCTGAGTTATCCCAACTTGGTTTTACTGGTGCAGATGGTGCGGCGAACGCAGGCATTTCATTATTAGTGCGTACTTGAGGGCTCACCGGCGCGATGGTCATCGGTTTGTTGCCTACTTCAAAGTGTAGAGCAGGGGCATCAGAACCGCAAAAGTCATTCAATAATTCATTGATATTATTGATGTACTTATCTCTCACCCAATCAAGGACGAAACGATTCGGGGCATACAGTGCCAGTGTATTATCGTTTAATTCAGCTTGAAGAGGGCGTATCCACATACTGAATTCTGTGGCAGGTAGTTCATCCTGCAATCGGGCAAGACATTGCTGCCAAAGCGAAAGTGACACGTTGGACTCCCCTAACAAGGTCAATGAAACAAGAATTACGGATTTCGTTAAGAATTTTTTACTGGCAACTATTCCATTAGTCACTTTTCGTGGTCACTAAGAGAATAGGGGGCCAGAGAAGGTGTTTGACTAACTTTTACTCACCATATCTATCCACAGCCTATTCCTGATCCTCCGATCAGAAATAGACCTGCGATCATACCGCAAAATTCACTCAAGATCTCCATTCTTTTACACAGTTTTTATGCTTTTTATCCACAGGCAAATGTGATAAGGCGGCTCTGGTAGGGGAGAATTTTGCTGGGTGATCGCGGGCAACGACAAATTTTCCACATGTCTGGGGATAACTTTAGCCTATATATAGAAATTATCTCCCAAGATCAAAAAATATTTTCGGATCCCGCTAAGATCCTTGCGCTTTAGGGAGGAGTCCGTATAATCTTCCTCCCTGTGTACACTGCGAATGTCACTTTTTATGATGAATTTAGGCAGCATGGTTTTATGGATAACGTCAATAAACGCTTGAGTTGATTGAAAGTTAAACGGTTAGACTTGCCTAAAAGGCAGCATGAATGAGTTCCATACGTAGCTTGTCACAGCACATATCGGCAAACCGGTCAGCCAGGTTTAAATAAAAAGTGGTTTGATTACGTCATTTTATTGACGTGACCCCCTATGTTTTATTACAATCCTGCCTCTTTCTATATTGTTGCGATAGAGGCACAGGTGTAAATCAGTTTCCACTGGTTGCCAACGCGTTTACTGAATCAGTAATAAATTTTAAAGTTAGGTAGAAATCGTTATGAAACGCACTTTTCAACCGTCCGTACTGAAGCGCAACCGTTCACACGGTTTCCGTGCTCGTATGGCCACTAAAAATGGTCGTCAGGTTCTGGCTCGCCGTCGTGCTAAAGGCCGCGCTCGTCTGACCGTTTCATCTAAGTAATAAAGCTAGCCCTCTATAGTGGTTACGCTCGCTTTTACCCGGGAGTTACGTTTGTTAACTCCCAGGCATTTCGACAATGTCTTCAAGCAGCCGCAGAGGGCGAGTTCCCCAGAGATAACAATCCTTGGTCGCCTTAACGAGCTGGGGCATCCCCGCATCGGTCTTACCATCGCCAAAAAAAATGTTAAACGTGCTCATGAGCGTAATCGTATCAAGCGATTAGCCCGTGAATATTTTCGTTTGCATCAACATGAGTTGCCTTCAATGGACTTTGTGGTTCTGGTTCGCAGAGGGGTAGCCGATCTCGACAATCAACAGATTACGGAATCATTGGATAAGTTATGGCGTCGTCACCGTCGCTTGGCTCAAAAGTCCTGATCATGCTGATCAGAGGTTACCAACTGGCTATTAGTCCGTTGTTAGGACCTCGTTGTCGTTTCAATCCCACATGCTCTAATTACGGAATTGAGGCATTGCGCAGGTTTGGTATGCTAAAAGGTAGTTGGTTAACTGCCAAACGCGTATTAAAATGCCACCCTTTACACGCTGGTGGAGATGATCCTGTCCCACCTAGAAAAACTGATGATAATAGAGAATTATAACGATGGATTCCCAACGCAATCTTCTACTCATCGCTTTGTTGTTCGTGTCGTTCTTAGTTTGGCAGGCTTGGGAGAGCGATAAAGTTGCTCAGGAAACCAAGGCTGTTCAAGTTTCGCAGCAAAAGACGGACATGCCGAGCAGTGCAAGCAATGATGGTCAAGCGGTCACAGGTAGTGAACAAGGTAAGCTTATTGCCGTTAAAACCGATGTACTTGATATTCGTATCAATACTCGTGGTGGTGATATCGATGAGGCTGATCTGTTAGCCTATCCAGCAACCCTGAATTCACCAAACCCATTCCGTTTATTGGAAACCACACCAGGTTTTGTTTATCAGGCACAAAGTGGTCTGATCGGTCCTCATGGTCCAGACAATCCAGCGAATAACAATGGTCAACGCCCTCTTTATACTTCAGATGCAGCAAGCTTTGAGTTAAAAGATGGTCAAGACGAATTACGTATTCCGATGTCCTTCACCGATAATAACGGTGTGGTTTATCAGAAGACGTACATTCTGAAGCGTGGCAAATACACTGTTGATGTTGAATACAACATTCAAAACCCAACTGCGCAGCCTTTAACGCTTGCGTTCTTCGGTCAATTAAAGCAAACCATCGCTTTACCTGAACAACGTGATACTGGCAGCAGCAACTTTGCTCTGCATACCTACCGTGGTGCGGCTTACTCTTCTGATGAAAATAACTATAAAAAATATAGTTTCAGTGACATCGAAGATAAAAACTTAAGCCTGACAACCAAAGGTGGTTGGGTCGCCATGCTGCAACAATACTTTGCAACTGCGTGGATCCCAGCTTCTTCTGAGCAAAGCACTTTCTACACCATTGATCTCGATAAGAAATCAGCTATCGTTGGTTATAAGAGTGAACCTCTGACCATCGCATCAAATGGTGCTGCGACCTACTCTTCTACACTGTGGATTGGTCCTGAAATTCAGTCAGAAATGGCGGAAGTTGCTCCTCATTTAGACTTAACCGTAGATTATGGTTGGTTATGGTTTATCTCTCAGCCACTGTTCAAACTGTTGAAATTCATTCACGGTTTCGTCGGTAACTGGGGTATTGCCATCATCGTTATCACCTTTATCGTCCGTGGTATTATGTACCCGCTGACTAAAGCGCAGTACACCTCAATGGCGAAAATGCGTTTACTGCAACCTAAACTGGCTGCAATGCGTGAGCGTATTGGTGACGATAAACAACGTATGAGCCAAGAAATGATGGCGCTGTACAAATCAGAAAAAGTAAACCCACTGGGTGGTTGTTTACCGCTGCTGATTCAAATGCCAATCTTCCTTGCGTTGTACTACATGTTGATGGGTTCTGTTGAACTGCGTCACGCACCGTTCTTTGGTTGGATCCAAGACTTGTCTGCACAAGACCCGTACTACATCCTACCAGTGCTGATGGGTGTGACGATGTTTGTTATCCAGAAGATGTCACCAACTACCGTGACTGACCCAATGCAGCAGAAGATCATGACTTACATGCCAGTCGTGTTTACCGTGTTCTTCCTGTGGTTCCCATCAGGTCTGGTTCTGTACTATATCGTGAGCAACTTAGTCACCATTATCCAGCAGCAAGTTATTTACCGCGGTCTGGAAAAACGTGGCTTACATAGCCGTGATAAGAAAGCGAAGAAATAATCTAAATTCCAATCGAGTTTAGAGGGCTTCACAAAGCCAGATTCTATAGTAACATTGAGGCGATCCATTTAGGGTCGCCTCAATTTTTTTAGTCATAGACAGAGAAACATCATGCAAATCAACGATACTATCGTCGCACAGGCAACCGCTCCCGGTCGTGGTGGGGTTGGAATTTTACGTGTATCCGGCCCGCAAGCAGCTCTTGTTGCTGAAACAGTACTCGGAAAGTTACCGAAGCCGCGCTATGCCGATTATCTGCCATTTCGTGATGCAGATGGCTCTGTCCTTGACCAAGGGATTGCTATTTATTTCCCGGGACCTAACTCTTTTACCGGGGAAGATGTTCTTGAACTACAAGGGCATGGCGGTCCTGTTATCCTCGATTTATTACTCAGAAGAATTCTGACCATTGCCAATATCCGTATTGCCAATCCGGGGGAATTTTCTGAGCGTGCATTTTTAAATGACAAACTCGATTTGGCGCAAGCTGAAGCAATTGCCGACCTGATTGATGCGAGTTCAGAACAAGCGGCGCGTTCCGCGATGAACTCTTTGCAAGGTGCCTTTTCCTCCCATATTCATCAATTGGTGGAAGCACTCACTCACTTGCGTATCTACGTGGAAGCAGCGATTGATTTCCCAGATGAAGAAATTGATTTTCTATCTGACGGTAAAATTGAAGCCAAATTAAACGAAGTAGTGGCGGACTTAGAAGACGTACGCTCACAGGCTCGCCAAGGGAGTTTGTTGCGCGAAGGCATGAAAGTGGTGATTGCCGGTCGTCCAAACGCAGGTAAATCTAGCTTATTGAATGCATTAGCGGGGCGCGAAGCGGCGATTGTGACGGATATAGCAGGTACCACCCGTGATGTGTTGCGCGAACATATTCATATCGATGGTATGCCGCTGCACATTATTGATACCGCCGGTTTACGTGAAGCCAGTGATGAGGTAGAGCGCATCGGTATCGAACGCGCATGGAAAGAGATCGAGCAAGCCGACCGTGTTCTATTTATGGTAGACAGCACTACGACGGATGCTACGGAGCCACAAGAGATTTGGCCTGAATTTATGGCTCGCTTGCCAGAAACATTGCCGGTCACGGTTATTCGTAATAAAGCGGATAAAACAGGGGAATCTGTAGAGTTTGTTGCCGATGCTCGTTATCCGCTAATTCGTTTATCTGCTCGTGAAGAAAAAGGTATCGATTTGCTGCGCGATCACCTGAAAGAGACTATGGGCTTCAATAGCAATACGGAAGGCGGCTTCCTTGCTCGTCGTCGTCACTTACAAGCATTAAATAATGCGGCAACCCATCTTGCTCAAGGTTATGACCAGTTAGTGAATGCTCGCTCTGGTGAGCTATTGGCTGAAGAGCTACGTTTAGCTCAGCAAGAACTGAGCGAAATTACGGGTGAATTTACCTCTGATGATTTGTTAGGGCGTATTTTCTCGAGTTTCTGTATTGGTAAGTGATTAAGATAAATAGATAGAAAAACCATTTTCTTGACATCGGGAAAATGGTTTTAGCCCACAGAAATTACCAGTAAATTCATTTAAGCAGTGAGTGGATATAGGCTAGTCAATTACCCGACTTGGATGGGTAAACACCGTCGCTTTACCTTGGCGGCAGAAACCGACCAGCGTTAAATTGGCTTTTTCGGCGACTTCAATCGCGAGGGACGTTGCAGCAGAGACGGCAAATAAAATTTCCGCACCACAGCTTGCGGCTTTTTGTACCATCTCATAACTTGCGCGGCTAGACACCAAAATAGCCCCTTGTTGCCAGTCAGAGCGGCTTTTCATTCCCAGTAGCTTATCCAACGCCACATGGCGACCCACATCTTCGCATCCGCCCACTAAACGACCTTCAGGAGAGATCCACGCAGCGGCATGAGTGCAACCGGTTAATGCGCCAATTTCTTGAACTGTCTTCAATTCTTGTAGGGCGTTATCGAGATAAGATAATGAGAATGTTTGAGTGAATGGCAGCGGAGTGATAGGCTTGAATATCTCATCGAGCTGTTCTGTACCACAAATACCGCAGCCAGTTCGCCCAGTCAGATTACGACGACGCTCTTTGAGCGCCATAAAACGGCGGCTTGATAACTCGATATGAACTTCAATGCCTCGGTGACAACCTTGCACAATATCAATTCCGCGAATTTCATCACGGGATTGTATGATCCCTTCTGATAATGAAAAACCGACAGCAAAATCATCCAGATCTTTGGGTGTCGCCATCATTACCACATGAGATATCCCGTTATAGACGAGCGCGATAGGGATTTCCTCTGCAACGAAATCATTAACCAGCGAACCGAGGTTATTTTTTTGTTGCACGATTGTGGATTGAACGCCGATCATTTTAGATAATTTGGGGTTATTTGTAGTATTTGTTTCATACATTAGATGAATTCCTATCACTAATGATACATAATATTCGATATGGGTAAAAAGAATTTACACCATTTATCAGGCAATGAACCTGAATACGTAAGGAAGACGTTGAATAAGAACAGTTTACCTCAAATTTTATAACGAAGTTAGGTAAACATGAGCAATGTATATGAGGAGATCCCCCATGCAAGTCAGCAGAAGGCAGTTCTTTAAGATCTGCGCTGGCGGTATGGCAGGTACAACGGCAGCAGCGCTGGGTTTTGCTCCAGCAACTGCATTAGCCTCTACACGCCAGTATAAATTACTGCGTGCTAAAGAGACTCGAAATACCTGTACCTACTGTTCTGTCGGCTGTGGGCTGTTAATGTACAGCCTAGGTGATGGCGCGAAGAATGCGAAAGAAAGCATTTTTCATATCGAAGGGGACCCGGATCATCCGGTAAACCGTGGTGCACTTTGTCCTAAAGGTGCAGGATTAATCGACTTTATCCACAGTGAGAGTCGACTCAAGTATCCAGAAGTTCGCGAACCAGGCACTAATGAATGGAAACGCATCACTTGGAACGACGCGTTTGACCGCATCGCCAAGTTAATGAAAGAAGACCGTGATGCAAACTTCATTAAACAGAATAAAGATGGTGTAACGGTCAACCGTTGGTTAACCACCGGTATGCTGTGTGCATCAGCGGCAAGTAACGAAACAGGTTTTGTCACCCAAAAATTTAGTCGCGCCCTCGGCATGCTTGCCGTGGACAACCAAGCGCGTGTCTGACACGGACCAACGGTAGCAAGTCTTGCTCCAACATTTGGTCGCGGTGCGATGACCAACCACTGGGTTGACATTAAAAACGCAAACCTGATCGTCGTTATGGGCGGTAATGCGGCAGAAGCGCATCCAGTCGGTTTCCGCTGGGCGATGGAAGCGAAAATCCACAATAAAGCAAAATTAATCGTTATCGATCCACGCTTTACCCGTACTGCGGCTGTGGCGGATTTTTACACGCCTATCCGTTCAGGTACCGATATTGCCTTCCTATCAGGTGTTATCAAATACTTGCTGGATAACGAAAAAATTCAACGTGAATACGTTGAGGCGTACACCAACGCTAGCTTAGTTATCCGTGAAGACTTCGGTTTTGATGACGGTCTGTTCACCGGTTACGATGCAGAAAAACGTCAATACGACAAAACCACGTGGAACTACGAGATGGATGAGAACGGCTTAGCGCTGCGCGATCCGACTCTGAAAAACCCACGTTGTGTTCTGAATCTATTGAAAGAGCACGTGAGCCGTTATACCCCAGAAGTGGTTAACAACATCTGTGGTACGCCAATCAAAGACTTCTTACAAGTCTGCGAATACATTGCAGAAACTAGCGCGAAAGACAAAACAGCGTCCTTCTTATATGCGCTGGGTTGGACTCAACACACCGTTGGTGCGCAGAACATTCGTACCATGGCGATGATCCAGTTACTGCTTGGTAACATGGGTATGTTAGGTGGTGGTGTTAACGCACTGCGTGGACACTCTAATATCCAAGGTCTGACTGACTTAGGTCTGTTATCTCAGAGCTTACCGGGTTACCTGACATTACCATCAGAAAAACAAACAACTTTAGAAAGCTATTTAGCGGCGAATACACCAAAAGCGACCGTTGCTGGTCAGGTGAACTATTGGGGTAACTACCCTAAATTCTTCGTCAGCTTAATGAAAACTTTCTATGGTGATAAAGCGCAGAAAGAGAATAACTGGGGCTTCGACCTGTTACCTAAGTGGGATCAGGGCTACGACGTTCTACGTTATTTCGAAATGATGGATAAGGGCGAAGTTAACGGCTATATCTGCCAAGGCTTTAACCCATTAGCCTCATTCCCGAACAAGAACAAAGTCTCGAAATCGCTTTCTAAGCTGAAGTTCTTAATTACTATCGACCCGCTGAACACAGAAACCGCAAACTTCTGGCAAAACCACGGCGAAATGAACGATGTGAAACCGGAAGAGATTCAAACCACCGTGTTCCGTCTACCATCTTGCTGTTTCGCTGAAGAAAACGGTTCAATTGTTAACTCAGCACGTTGGTTACAGTGGCACTGGAAAGGTGCGGACGCCCCGGGTGAAGCTATCAGTGATGGCGAAATTCTGTCGGGTATCTACCATCGCCTGCGTCAAATGTATGAAACCGAAGGCGGCGCAGCACCTGAACAGGTTCTGAGCATGACTTGGGATTACCTCGACCGCGATAATCCAACGCCGGAAGAAGTGGCTCAAGAAAGTAACGGTTACGCATTAGAAGACCTGAAAGATGCCGACGGTAACGTGATTGTGAAAAAAGGCGAACTGCTTAGCTCGTTTGCTCAATTACGTGATGACGGTACAACAGCGAGCGGCTGCTGGATCTTCTCTGGTAGCTGGACGCCGAAAGGTAACCAAATGGCTAACCGTGATAACTCCGACCCAACTGGTCTGGGTAACACATTAGGTTGGGCATGGGCATGGCCACTGAACCGTCGTGTGATTTATAACCGTGCATCTGCTGATCCAATGGGTAAACCATGGGATCCGAAGCGCCAAATCCTTGAGTGGAATGGTAGCAAGTGGGTAGGTATGGATATTCCAGACTATAGCACAGCAGCGCCAGGAAGCGGTGTCGGTCCATTTATCATGCAGCCTGAAGGTATGGGGCGTTTATTTGCACTGGATAAGATGGCAGAAGGTCCATTCCCAGAGCATTACGAACCAATCGAAACGCCGCTGGATACTAACCCGCTGCATCCAAATGTGGTGTCAAACCCTGCTGCTCGTGTGTTTAAAGACGACTGGGCGCAAATGGGTAAAGCGACTGAGTTCCCATACGTGGGTACCACTTACCGCTTAACTGAGCACTTCCACTATTGGACGAAGCATGCACTGTTAAATGCCATTATCCAACCTCAACAGTTCATTGAAATTGGTGAACGTTTAGCGAAAGAAAAAGGCATCGAGCAAGGCGATACGGTTAAAGTTAGTTCTAAACGTGGTTACATCAAAGCGAAAGCCGTGGTCACTAAACGCATTAAAACCCTGCAAGTGGATGGAAAAGACATCGATACCATCGGTATTCCAATTCACTGGGGCTTTGAAGGTGTTGCAGTGAAGGGCTTTATCACCAACACATTAACGCCATATGTGGGTGATGCGAATACTCAGACGCCGGAATTTAAATCATTCCTTGTCAACGTGGAAAAGGTGTAAGGAGATAAATTATGTCAATGCAATCTCAGGACATTATTCGTCGCTCGGCCACCAATTCCCTGACGCCCGCACCTCAGGTGCGGGACTATAAGGAAGAAGTTGCAAAGCTGATTGACGTCACAACCTGTATCGGCTGTAAAGCGTGTCAGGTTGCGTGTTCCGAATGGAACGATATCCGTGACAAAATCGGAACAAACGTTGGGGTGTATGACAACCCAACGGATTTAACCGCTAAGTCATGGACAGTCATGCGCTTCTCTGAAGTGGAAGAGAACGATAAATTTGAATGGCTGATCCGTAAAGATGGCTGTATGCACTGTGCTGATCCGGGTTGCCTGAAGGCATGTCCGTCAGAAGGCGCAATCGTCCAGTACAAAAACGGTATCGTGGATTTCCAATCTGAACACTGTATCGGCTGTGGTTACTGTATCGCGGGTTGCCCGTTCAACGTGCCACGCATCAACAAAGAAGATAACCGCGCATACAAATGTACGCTGTGTGTCGACCGTGTTGAAGTCGGTCAAGAGCCTGCTTGTGTGAAAACATGTCCAACTGGCGCTATCCATTTTGGTAGCAAAGAAGACATGATTGGCATGGCTGGCGAACGTGTTGAAGAGCTGAAAACTCGTGGTTATGCAAACGCAGGTTTATACGACCCACAAGGTGTGGGCGGTACGCACGTTATGTACGTATTGCACCATGCAGATAAGCCGCAGTTGTATCACGGATTACCAGAAAACCCGACCATCAGCCCAACAGTTACCTTCTGGAAAGGTATCTGGAAGCCGATTGCTGCGGTTGGTTTTGCGGCAACATTTGCGGCGGCAATTTTCCACTATGTGGGAATTGGTCCAAACCGCGTCTCCAAGAAAGATGAAGAAGAGGCTCTAGAAGATTTGCACAACGCAATGTCGTCTGACACTTCGAAATCAAAAGAAGGGGAGGATCAGAAATGATGCCAGATGATAACGACAAAATTATTCGCCATAAACCGATTGAAAGGATCAATCACTGGGCGGTTGTGATTTGCTTCTTGTTCACGGCTATCAGCGGACTAGGCTTTTTCTTCCCATCGCTGAACTGGTTTATGAACATTTTAGGCACGCCACAATTGTCTCGAATTTTGCATCCATTCGTGGGTACGGCAATGTTCTTGCTGTTCGTCTTTATGTTCTTCCGTTATTTCCACCATAACTTCATTAATAAAGAAGATATTAAATGGGGGAAAAATATCGGTAAAGTACTGAAAAACGAAGAAGCTGGCGACGTAGGCCAATACAACCTCGGTCAGAAAGGGGTGTATTGGGTGGTCACTATCTGCTTACTGGCATTGGTTGTCACTGGTGTGATTATGTGGCGTCCATTCTTTGCAGATTATTTCCCAATTCCAGTGTACCGTGCAGCGATTCTTATTCACTCGCTGTCAGCCATTGGCTTGATCCTGATGATTGTTGTGCATGCATATGCGGCAATTTGGGTCAAAGGCTCTGTGCGTGCGATGGTTGAAGGTTGGGTAACACGTGGTTGGGCGAGAAAGCACCACCCACGCTGGTACCGCGAGCTAGTTGCTAAAGAGAAACAGCAACAAGAGCAGCAAGAGAAAAACTAAGGGTTTTTATCTCGATGAATCAAGCCCACAACATTGGTTGTGGGCTTTTTTTATCACTAAAATAGATAGTGCTAATCACGGATTGTGAAACTGTAAATTAGCGCACATCCCAAAAGAACTAATACGGCAGAAAACCCAACATACTGGTAATTCACCGATAAAATCCCGCCAGCTAATCCCCCCGCAATAAAAGAGAGTACCGCCAAGAGTAAAACTGTTTTGCTGCTATCTTCAGGCACATTTTTTAAAAAGGCATTAATGCAGGATGTGGTCATGCCGGTGACATAGGTGGAATGGATCCCAACCGTGCCCGCCTTATTAAAATAACCATTTTGAATGCCCATTGATAAGCTGATCAGCAAAATGGCTAAATCAGGCGAATACAAAGGCTGGATGAAAAAATAAATAGTGAAAACACTACTAAATATTAAAAATACCAGACCTAGAACAAAGCGATATAACACAATTGCGCTATGCTTGAGCCGAATCCAAGAACCTAAAAATGTTCCTGCAAAAAATCCTAATATGGAAATTGCAGAGAGTAGCAACATGCCAATATTCATTTTGGCGAGGTAAATCATACTTAAAATGCTATTTCCTGTCAGATGGCCAGTAAACACCTCAAAGATGACAAATGAGCAGGCATCGACAAATCCGCCAATAAAGGCAAGCAATAAAAAGAAGGGTGTGTGAGACTTCGCTTCGAAGTGAAATAATGACGACATATTATTGCCCTTTATGCGGATAGAGAGCACACCATTATAGGTGCCAATTGGATTAACATCATGGAAATAACAGTATTTATATCAAATAAAAATACCTTAATACCAATTTGTTATTTCCACAGACAAACTAGGGTTAACAACGGTGAATATTCGGAGGGCTAGAGTAGCCTATCAGTGACTTTTGTTTTATCCTGACGGGTACAACGGCAAGACTTGCTGGTTAATCGAATATTTTCTTAGAGGCTTGCGGGGAAATGCGAATAGGCAATTTCTCGGGGTAAGTTGTTATAAAAAATATAAAAGAGAGAGAGCAATGGGTATTCGTATCGTCCCGAAAGAAGAATTAGGTCAAGAAAGATTAAAAGAGAAAGGCATCGGTTTTATTCCGCCTGTTTTATTCCCGAATTTAAAAAGCCTTTATCAACGTCGTGCAGAAAGATTAAAAGAGCTAGGCGTTGGTGAACATCCTTTTGCAGATTATCTGAACTTCGCTGCGGAAGTGGCAACGGCGCAAAATAATGCGCAGCATGACAATCCATTAGAGATGGATATGGAAGCGGTTTTAGCACGTTCAATGGCAACGAATACCGCACCATTAGACGCAAAAACATTTCCACGTACGGATCACTGGCACAAATTATTACGTTCAATCATCGCCGAATTGATGCCGATCGTGCCAGATTCTGTGCATACTGCACTCGAAAACTTAGAAAAAGCCTCAGAAGCTGAACTCGAAGAGATGGCAACTGCGCTATTAAACGAACAGTTTGAAAAAGTCCCTGCGGATAAATCTATGTTCATTTGGGCGGCATTGTCTGTCTATTGGGCACAAATGGCGGCCAATATTCCGGGTAAAGCTCGCGCAGAGCACGGCGATCACCGTCATTACTGCCCTGTGTGCAACAGTATGCCTGTCTCCAGCATTGTACAAATTGGGACTAGCCAAGGTTTACGCTATTTACACTGCACACTGTGTGAAACAGAGTGGCACATGGTTCGTGTGAAATGCAGTAACTGCGAACAAACTCGTGATCTTAACTACTGGTCACTGGATGATGAAAATGCAGCAGTGAAAGCGGAAAGCTGTGGTGACTGCGGTAGCTATCTGAAAGTGTTATATCAAGAGAAAGAAGCCAAAGTGGAAGCGGTAGCGGATGATTTAGCTTCGATCATTTTAGATGCGCGTATGGAAGAAGAAGGTTTTGCTCGTAGCAGCATTAACCCATTCTTATTCCCGGGCGAAAAATAATCTGTTAGCGACACAGTAAGAAAAGAGAAGAGTGACTATGGATGAATCGAATGTCGCGCTATACCGCCAGTTACCTGCCATCGACAAGCTTTTGCAATGCGATGAAGCACAGATATTGGTGGAAAAATCGGGTCTACATTGGGTAACAGAATGCCTACGTGAAATGCAGGAACAAGCGCGAGCGTCTATTGCACAAGACGGATGTTTACCGGATTGGCACGGTGATTGGTTAGCAGAACTTTCTGTTCGCCATGATGAGTTGCAACACAGTGCGTTAAAAAACGTCTTTAATTTGACGGGGACTGTGTTGCACACCAACCTAGGGCGTGCAGTGATGTCCAACTCTGCCATTCATGCTGTTTCGCAAGTGATGAGTTCACCAGTCACGTTAGAATATTCTCTTGATGGCGCAACGCGAGGACATCGCGACCGCGCCATTGCTGATTTACTGTGCCAACTCACAGGAGCAGAAGATGCCTGTATTGTGAATAACAATGCAGCAGCGGTTTTACTGTTATTAGCCACCGTTGCCCCGCAGCGGGAGGTGATAGTCTCTCGCGGTGAGCTGGTGGAAATTGGGGGCGCATTTCGCGTCCCCGATGTGATGGCTCAGGCTGGCTGTAAATTGGTTGAAGTGGGTACCACGAACCGAACTCATTTACGGGATTATGAAAATGCCATTAATGACCAAACTGGGTTGTTAATGAAGGTGCATACCAGTAACTACAGCATTGAAGGCTTTACCGCGGAAGTTGAAGGGGAAGAGCTGGCTGTTTTAGGGCAAAAATACCAATTACCGACGGCGATTGATTTAGGCAGTGGGTCGATGATTGATATGACCGCGTATGGATTGCCTGCGGAGCCGATGCCACAAGCATATTTATCTCAAGGCATTGATTTAGTCTCTATTTCAGGAGACAAATTACTGGGAGGGCCTCAAGCGGGGATCATTCTCGGTAAGAAAAAATGGATTGATGCCATTCAAAAACACCCTTTAAAACGCGCCCTTCGCGTAGATAAAATGGTGCTGGCTGCGTTAGAAGCGACGCTAAAACTCTATCTAACCCCAGAAAAACTCACCACTGAACTGCCAACATTACGCTGGTTAACTCGTTCTCAAGAAGAAATTAGGCAGAGTGCCGAAAATATCCTCGTGAAGCTGCAAGCCTATTATGGGGATCGCTTCTTTGTCGAGGCTGAGCCTTGCTTATCGCAAATTGGTAGCGGCTCTCTTCCTGTTGACCGATTACCCAGCTATGCGATTACATTCGCGCCTCTTGATGGAAAAGGCGGTAATTTAGAGCGTCTTGCCAGCCGCTGGCGTCAATTACCTCAGCCAGTTATCGGGCGCTTAAAAGAGGGCAAATTGTGGCTAGACCTACGTTGCCTTGAGAATGAACACGCGTTAGTGCAGGCGTTATTGTCATGATTTTTGCGACAGCCGGTCATGTTGACCATGGTAAAACATCGTTAATTCAAGCGCTGACAGGCGTGAACACTGCGCATCTTCCAGAAGAGAAGAAACGCGGAATGACTATCGACCTCGGCTATGCGTATTGGCCGCAATCTGATGGTAGCTCAATCGGTTTTATTGATGTTCCTGGGCATGAGAAATTCCTCGCAAATATGTTGGCGGGGATCGGTGGAGTTAATCATGCTTTACTGGTGGTGGCGTGCGACGATGGAATAATGGCGCAAACCCTTGAGCATTTGTCGATTTTACGACTTGCGGGTTGCCAAGATGTCTCGGTGATTTTAACCAAAGCCGACCGTGTTGATGAACAGAGAGTGGCAGACGTTACTCAGCAGGTTCATGCGGAACTGCGTCGCCAAGGCTGGTCGAATGCGCCACTATTTATTACTTCAGCAAGTACAGGGCTGGGTATTGATGCGCTGCGTCAATACTTGCAGCAACTGCACCAACAACACAATTCTTCTACTGACCTGCAACAGCGTTTCCGTTTAGCCATCGACCGTATTTTCCATGTGAAAGGGGCGGGGATTGTGGTCACAGGAACGGCGCTTGCGGGTAAAGTGAATGTGGGTGAGTCCTTATGGGTGACGGGGGCGGATACTCCAGTCCGAATTCGTGGTATTCATCGCCAAAACCAAGTGGCTGAGTTTGCTCAAGCAGGAGATCGCGTCGCGCTGAATTTAACGGGGAACATAGATAAAGAATCGATAACCCGCGGTGATTGGCTGCTGGCAGAACAACCTGCTTTTATCGCTTCTCGGGTGATAGTGGAACTGACCTGCGATGCGCCACTCAAACATTGGCAACCCGTGCATCTTTACCACGGTGCAAGTCACATTACAGGGCGAGTCTCTTTGCTGACGGAATCAGGCGAAACGCCGATGTTGGCCGAGCTGATTTTAGATACGCCACTGTGGCTGGTGGATAATGACCGATTAATTATTCGCGATATTAGTGCGCGACAAACCCTAGCTGGTGCGCGTGTTATTCGCTTAGTCTCTCCGCGTCGTGGTAAGAGACAGCCTGAGTTCCTCGATTGGTTATCTCGTTTATGTGCTACGGATGATGAGCTGGCGCAGCTTAACTTACAGTTACCTAGTGGTGAGCTAGACTTAAACAGTTACGGTTGGTCGCGTCAGTTAACTCAGTTGGCATTAGATTCCTTGCTGGAACAAGTTGATATCGTCCGTGTCGGCGATGTAGTACTTTCGGCGTTTAAGGCGCAGGTTGCCAAGGATAAATTGATTCAATCCCTCGAAAACTTCAATGAAGTTCATAGTGACCAGATAGGTGTAGGTAAAGCGCGATTGAAACGAATGGCGCTACCCACGATGGATGAAACCTTGGTATTCAAATTGATTAATGATTTGATTGCCGAGGGGGCGATTAAGCAGACTCGTGGCTGGCTGCATATGCCGCAGCATGGGTTAGTGTTTGATGCCAAGCAGCAAGGTATTTGGCAACAAGTGGAAGGGCTATTTACACATCCGGAAGCTCGCTGGGTACGCGATATTGCCGTAGAAACGGGTCACGATGAAGATACTATTCGCCGTATATTGAAAAAAGCCGCACAAATGGGGCTGATCGTGGCGATTGTGCGCGATAGGTATTATAGCAGCGAACAGATCCGTCAATTTGCCCAAATTATTTCGTGCCACTGTGCTGAGCACGAGGTGATTTTTGCCGCTGATTTTCGTAATGAATTGGGTATTGGCCGCAAACTGGCGATTCAAATTCTCGAGTTCTTTGATAAAAGCGGCTTTACTCGTCGTAAAGAAGATGGGCATTATTTACGAGACAAAGGCATTTTTGTTGAATAAATTGTAGGGTTTCCGCCATTATAATGCTGGCAGTTTTATTAACCTCGATACCTTTTTGTGAATTGTGGAAGTCAAATGAATAAAAAACTAATTGCGAGTATTTATCTGGCGCTGATTTTTATTGGCTCGCTATTTTTAGTCTTTGAAAAAAGTGGCGTTATTTATCCTGGTCTGATTTCCATTTGTGTTTACGCTGTCATATTTGGCGTTTTATTTACAGTCACTGCTCGTTGGGTTTTCTCTGCAATTATTACGAGTACCCTGTTTATTATCATCAAAATCTTTAACCAGTTGAAAGTTCACTATTATAAAGAGCAACTTTTCTTCACTGATATTAATTTGATGACGGATACCTCCAACTTAGGGACATTAGGTCACTATTGGTTGGCGGGTGTGGCGGTACTTGCGTTATTTATTCTGCTTATCATCAACGGTGTGATCAGCTGGCGTTTATTTACACCATGTAAACGTAAGGTATCACGCGTGGTTAGCGTGCTGATGGTCATCGTAGGTTACTTCGGGGCGAATTGGGCAAGTACGCATTACTTCGATAAATGGTCACAAACCTTACCGAAAGGGCGCGGTACAGTCACTAACTTGGTGATGACTGCACAGAATGCGAAATACAAATCACCGCATTTTGTGGGTGATGCGAGCTATTTTGAGCAAAAAGCCGCCAATATTGCTTTGGTGAAGAATGAACAGACCGAAAAGCCTGACATTCTGTTGTTATTACAAGAATCCACGGTTGATCCAAAAGTTTATGATTTACCTGCGGGAACGAAACTGCCAGAGTTATTTATGTTCCAGCAAGATGCCAATATGATTGCACATAGTCCGATGCGCGTACAAACCTTCGGTGGCGGAACATGGTTATCCGAGTTTTCTGCATTAACGGGATTAAATAGCGATGATTTCGGAGCACAAAAAAGTGGCGTGTTCTATTTTGTGGTCGATCATTTAAATAACAGCTTATTTAAAGAGATGAAAGCCAATGGCTATTACACGGTCGTCCTGACACCGTTTAATAAAGGGGCTTATCATTCAGGTCACGCTTATGAAACGTTGGGCGTTGACCGTATCATTCAGCCTCAAGAGTTAGGCTATCCCGGTAAGTTGCAAGATAATTTATGGACGATCAGCACGGAAGATATGCTGAAGTACGTGAAAGAAATTTTGGCAACAGAAACGGACAAGCCCGTCTTTATTTTTGCATTAACCATGTATGAACACGGGCCTTATAAAGAAGGGCACAGTGATGATTACGGAATTAAAGATAAGCTAGATAATAAAGATTCTGCAGGCGAATTTAGTCATTATATGGAAAAAATCGTCCACTCAGACGATGCGATTCGTGACTTTGTTTCGTTTATGGAAAAGCGCCAGCGTCCACTGATGTTCCTCTATTTTGGTGACCATCAACCGGGGATCAGTTTGGACAAGTATAAGTCCACATTATCGTCTCCTGCTTATGCGACGCAGTTTACCCTAAGAGATAATCTCAAAGCGGGTACCGCAATTAAAACGGGTGAGTTAACGGATATTTCATTCCTTGGTGGAATGTTATTGGAACGCGCGAACTTAAAAGTATCGCCATTCTATGAAGCAAACATTAAGATGCGCCATTTATGCGACGGTAAACTGAATGACTGTGAAGATAAGCAGTTGCTCGATGGTTATCGCCACTATGTTTATCATGTGCTCGGTGTCGCCAATAAAGATGAGACCAAGTAGTTTATCTCTAATTAGTGCTAGAATGTTGATAAACCATCATTTAATAACGTAAGAAGATAACGAATATGAAATATTTGGTCACGGGAAGTGCCGGGTTTATTGGTTTTAGATTGTGTCAAAGACTGTTAGAAAGTGGGCATGAAGTTATCGGTATTGATAATATGAACGCCTATTATGATCAGGGATTGAAACAGTCTCGACTGCATATTCTTGAACAATATCCGCAGTTCCGGTTTATTCATCTTGATATCACTGACCGCGAAAAAGTACTGGTGTTGTGTACTCAAGAGAATTTCGACCGCGTTATCCACCTTGCCGCGCAGGCAGGGGTGCGTTACTCATTACAAAACCCATTTGCCTATGCGGACAGTAACTTGAATGGGCATTTGGCGATTTTAGAAGGCTGCCGCCAAGCGAAAGTAAAACACTTGGTGTATGCCTCTTCGAGCTCGGTGTATGGCGTAACCGATAAAATGCCATTCACCACGGACATGTCCACCGATCACCCTATCTCATTGTACGCCGCAACCAAAAAAGCTAATGAGTTAATGGCGCACTCTTATTCGCATCTTTATCAGCTGCCGACGACTGGCTTACGCTTTTTCACCGTGTATGGTCCGTGGGGACGCCCGGATATGGCGCTGTTTAAATTCACCAAAGCTATCTTAGCGGGTGAACCTATCGATGTTTATAATAACGGCGATCTTAGCCGTGATTTCACTTTCATTGATGATATTGTCGAAGGTGTTATTCGCGTTTCAGATATAATCCCGCAAGCAGACCCGCAAAATCGTTCTGATTCGCCAGCGCAAAGCAGCGCACCTTACCGCATCTATAATATTGGTAATGGTCAGCCAGTGAAGCTGATTGATTTTATTTCTGCATTGGAAAATGCGTTAGGAAAAGAAGCCATTAAGAACTTCTTACCGATGCAAGCGGGAGATGTTTACACGACATGGGCAGACACCGAAGACCTGTTTGACGTCACCGGCTATCGCCCACAAGTTTCTATTGAACAGGGTGTTCAGGCATTTGTTGACTGGTATAAATCGTATTATCACCGTTAATACTGACCATCGATACCATAAACCACCTGTAATATCCGCAGAAGGATTTGAGAGGCAAGTTTGAAAATAGCAATCGCAGGTACCGGCTACGTCGGTCTATCTAACGCCATGTTACTGTCCCAACACCACGAAGTGGTGGCTGTCGATATCATTCCTGAAAAAGTGGCGATGCTTAACAATAAGCAATCCCCGATTATCGACACTGAAATTGAACAGTTTTTAACGGAAAAACAGCTTAATTTCCGTGCAACAGAAGATAAAGTCGAAGCCTATACGGGCGCACAATACGTGATTGTGGCGACTCCGACAGACTACGACCCAAAAACTAACTACTTCAACACCAATTCAGTGGAATCCGTTATTCATGATGTGAACAAACTGAACCCGGAAGCGACCATTATCGTCAAATCTACTATTCCAGTGGGCTTTACGGAGCGTCTGCGTGAAGAGTTCGGTTACACCAACGTGATTTTCTCCCCAGAATTCTTACGTGAAGGTCGTGCGCTGTGGGATAATCTGTACCCGTCCCGTATTGTGGTGGGTGAGCGTTCTGAACGTGCACAAATTTTTGCTGATTTGCTGTTAGAAGGTGCGATTAAGAAAGATGTGCCGGTGCTGTTCACTGACGGGACTGAAGCCGAAGCGGTTAAATTATTCGCAAACACCTTCTTAGCGATGCGTGTCGCATACTTCAACGAATTAGACACTTACGCAGAAAGCCGTGGCTTAAATGCGCGTCAAATCATTGAAGGGGTTTCTTTAGACCCGCGTATCGGCAGCCACTACAATAACCCATCATTCGGTTATGGTGGCTACTGCTTACCGAAAGACACCAAGCAGTTACTGGCGAACTACGATGATGTGCCGAATAACCTGATTAACGCGATTGTCGAGTCTAACCGTACGCGTAAAGATTTTATCTCCGATGCCATTATTGCCAAAGCACCACGTAAAGTGGGTGTGTATCGCTTAGTGATGAAAGCGGGCTCCGATAACTTCCGCGCCTCTGCAGTGCAAGGCGTGATGAAGCGTATCAAAGCCAAAGGGATTGAAGTGGTGGTTTACGAACCAGTACTGAAAGAAGACGAGTTCTTCCGCTCAAAAGTTATCCGTGACTTAGAAACGTTCAAAGCGGAAAGCGACATTATTCTGGCAAACCGTATGGTGCCTGAGCTGGATGATGTGGCAGATAAAGTCTATACCCGTGACCTGTTTGGTAATGATTAAGATTAAAATAGTCACCGATGACTTATAATGAAAATGCCCCACAAGTTGGGGCATTTTTTATTTGTATCCATTGTCATTCAGAGAGATAGCTTTCCATCACCATTCCACCTGCACCTTGAGCGACGATTTCATAAGAATCATTCGCTGGGTAAATGCGCGGTTTGATATGCGGGAAAATCGAGAGTTTTTGCTCAATGGATTTTTTGGTCATCTCAAAGAAATGGTTTTTTGGCGTGAGTGTTCCCCCGCAAACCACCACATCGGCTTGGGTAATTAATACCGCGTTGGCAATCGCGATACCGTAGTAATACGCGGCTTCTTCTAAGGCTTTAAGACACACCTCATCATTCTGGGCAAGAGCCTGAAAAATCGTGTGATAGTTAATTTCATCTTCAGATTTGACGAGTTGGTTAATGACCGAGGGTTTACCAAGCCTTAAATGTTGAATCACGCGAGATTTAATGGCGTGTAATGAACTGTACTGTTTTAAACAGCCAAATGAGCCACATTCACAACGCTGACCATTGATATCGATAGTCGTGTGTCCAAAAGCTTGAGCGGTGCTTATTGGCGTTGGGGCATATTGGTTATTGATAATCGTCGAGCTGCGAATGTCGGTGTCACAAGTGGTGAGTAAGAATCGTTGGCTATCAGAGGCGTAGCGTAAACGGTACTCTGCAAAGGCCGCAAAGCTGATCCCACTTCCTAACAGAACAAAGCAGGGAACGCGCTGGGTAATGTACTGATATAGCGCTTGAATTCGTGCGTTGTAGTCAGAGTAAGGCACTTTATCACGCTCTAAAATATGGTCGATGGCAATGCCTATCCCTAGGATTTTCTGAGTATCTAGCTGATGTTCAGCAAGTAGGTCATCGACGTTATCCAATAGATGGTCGAGCATATTTTCGGCGGTTTCGAGGTGCTCATACTTGATTTTGACTTTACCAAGAATATCTAACTTCAGATTTTGCAGAACAATTGTTGAGTAGATATCACTCATCTCAATGCCAATTAAGTAACCATCAGCTGGGTTGACGCTGTACAAAATGGGTTTGCGTCCTCCCGTTGATTCCCCAAGTTCTGACGTGGAGATTAACTGGCACTTACTCAGTTCATCGAGGAGTCTGGCACAGGTCGCGGGTTTCATATTCGCGAGGGAGGTTAGTGCCTCCGCCCGAATTGGCCCGTGATTGAGGATCAGCCGATACAGCGTTTTGAGTTTTTGAGTTTTGGAATTTTTGGATGTGCGAAATTCGTTCAATAAACGGTGTAACAATGGCTCCCCCTCCTGTTTTCGTTCGTGGTAGACCCGGCCATGTAGCTAATAGTTCAAGATTAACAGATTCACATGGCGAGTACTTTAACAGATGTCATGTTTATCAACATTTTCTCAAAATGAGATTAAGATCGCTGTTAGATTTTCTAATTACGTTATTATCCCAATCATCTTCTTTATTTGATTTGATTGCGGAGCGTATTATGCACAACACCAAAGATATCTTAGAAAGCCTGAGTTTTATCCAATCTCGTACGGATATGAAACCCACTGTTGGGATCATTTTAGGGTCTGGATTAGGTCCATTTGCCGATACGTTAGAAAATGCGGTGCATATTCCTTATAGCGAAGTGCCACATTTTGCGAAGTCTGAAGCAGTAGGTCACGCGAACGAGTTAGTGATCGGGACGATTGCAGGCAAAACGGTGGTGGCGATGAAAGGTCGTTTCCACTATTACGAAGGTTTTTCTCTGGATCAAGTGACATTCCCTGTGCGTTTAATGAAAGCGCTGGGTGTGGAAAAATTAATCATTACAAACGCCTGTGGAGCGGTGAATACTGACTTTAACCCTGGCGACCTGATGGTCATCACTGACCATATTAACCTGACAGCGAATAACCCATTAATGGGACCAAATAATCCAGAACTGGGTGTACGTTTCCTTGATGTCAGCGAAGTGTACAACAAAGAGCTGCGCCAAACGATTTTGGATGTCGCGAAGGAGCAAGGCGTGTCTCTGCGCCAAGGCGTGTATGCATGGTGGACAGGCCCAACCTATGAAACGCCGGCCGAAATTCGCATGATCAGAACTCTTGGCGCTGATGCGGTAGGAATGTCTACTGTACCTGAAGCGCTGGTGGCTCACCATTCTCAGATTAAAACTGTGGGTATTTCCTGCCTGACCAACATGGCGTGCGGCATTTTAGAACAGCCTTTAAGCCATGATGAAGTGATTGAGACCGCTGAAAAAGTGAAGGCGACCTTCTTAAAATTAGTGACTGGTGTCATCGAGCGCTTCTAACGTCAAGTTACTTAATCTCAAATTAATAGAAAGACAGTGCGGGAACGGTTTTCCTTTAGGACGTTATCGTCAAGCTGAGAATGTCACCCGCCAAACTTACTTCAAACGGAGCCTAGTATGAATATTAAGTCTCGTTTAAAGGTCATGCTTTTTCTGCAATATTTTGTTTGGGGAAGTTGGCTGGTGACATTAGGTGCCTACATGATGAAAACCTTGGATTTCTCAGGGGCTGAAGTCGGTATGGTGTACAGCTCGAAAGGGATTGCCGCTATTTTGATGCCCGGATTAATCGGCATCATTGCGGATAAATATATTCCTGCAAACCGCCTGTATATGCTTTGCCATATTATTTGTGCGGGTTCATTGTTTTACGCTGCGACGGTGGCGGATCCTTCAGTGATGTTCTGGGCAATGTTAATTAATGCGATGGCATTTATGCCGACTATTGCCTTGTCGAACACCATTAGCTACTCATCGCTAAGTCAGTATCAGCTAGACTCTGTTGCTAATTTCCCGCCAATTCGTGTATTTGGTACCGTAGGGTTTATTGCGGCGATGTGGAGCATTAGCTTACTGAAATTTGAGTTGAGCAGTATGCAACTGTATGTGGCGGGAAGTTGTTCGTTGCTGCTCGCGATGTATTCCCTGACATTACCTAAAATGGCAGTGAATAAGCAGGCTATCACCACCAGTTGGATGAGCAAGCTTGGATTAGATGCATTAGTGTTATTCAAAAAGCCGATTATGGCGGTATTTTTCCTGTTTGCGATGCTGCTGGGCGCGGTTCTGCAAATTACCAATACGTTTGGTAGCCCGTTCTTGCATGATTTTGCGCGTAACCCGCTGTATCAAGACAGTTTGATTGTTCAGTATCCATCGATTTTGCTGTCAGTTTCCCAAATGGCCGAAGTGGCATTTATTCTTGCTATTCCATTCTTTTTAAAGCGTTATGGCATTAAAACCGTGATGCTGCTCAGTATGTTGGCATGGACATTACGATTTGGTTTCTTTGCATTTGGTGACCCATCGACTATCGGTTTGATGTTCTTAATTATGTCGATGATTGTGTATGGTTGTGCGTTTGATTTCTTTAATATTTCCGGTTCTATTTTTATTGAGCAGGAAGTGGATCACCGTATGCGTGCCAGTGCTCAAGGGTTGTTTATGACCATGGTGAATGGTGTGGGTGCCTATTTTGGCGCGATATTGAGTGGATTGGTCGTTGACTACTTTAGTGTGGATGGCGTGAAGGATTGGCAGTCAATTTGGCTAGTGTTCTCGTCCTACACCGTAATATTGGCCGTGATTTTCTACTTCTCTTTCCATTATAAGCATCAACGTGAGAAACCGTTGCTGGTCGCTAAAGCGAACTAACTGTTGAGTTTGATTGAATAAAAAAAGCCAGCGAATATGCTGGCTTTAAATTGTTCTAAAAAGTGATAAATCTATTCATTGATCCAGTGACTCAAATGTACGTAGTGACTGGATTCAGAGGGACCCCATTGGGTACAGATTCAATTGACGCGCCCAATAAATTGATCAAATAACGCTCACCTCGAGACCCTTGTAAGGGTTCCCTTTGTCACTGCTTTTGTGCTAATACTGTTAGCCATCGACCTGATGATTGAAGGATTTGATATAGACAATATCACCTAACATCAGCAGAACATTGCAGTCCAATCTTTTTTGAATGGTTTATTATGTTATTAAATGAAGAAAAAATAGGGAAAAATCAGTTTAAAGGGACGAGCATCAAAGATGCAGTGTTTTCAAACTGTGATTTTTCAGGCGCTGATTTGACGGATACAGAGTTTCTCAATTGTAGGTTCTATGATAGAGATACTCAAAAAGCATGCCGTTTTAACCGTTCAATTTTAAAAGATGCCAGCTTTAAAAATTGTGATTTATCCATGGTAGATTTTAGGCATTCACAGGCTCTTGGATTAGAAATCCGAGAGTGTCTTGCTCAAGGGGCTGACTTTCGCGGTGCCAGTTTTATGAATTTGATTACGGCGAAAACATGGTTTTGCTCTGCATATATTACAAAATCGAATCTGAGTTATGCGAATTTTTCCGGGGTTATCCTAGAGAAATGTGAGCTGTGGGAGAATCGCTGGCACGAAACAACGGTTATAGGATCAGTTTTTAGGAATTCAGATCTTTCAGGTGGAGAATTTTCTTCATTTAATTGGAGTGATGCAGATTTTACGGGTTGTGATTTAACGAATTCCCAGCTTGGGGCTTTAGATATTAGACGAGTGGATTTTAGTGGCGTTAAGTTAAACGAAGACCAAATCTTTCATTTAATCGATAGCCTCGGCATTATTGTTGTGGGTAACAGTTAATGTAGCTTTATCTCGGTGATGCACCTTAACGGCACACGCTGGCAATGCGTTATTGTGCTTCACTCTGCTATGTATGAATAGTAAAAAGCCAGCGAATTCAGTGAATAAGCTGGCTTGAAGTTACTCTGAAAAGTGAATTTTATTCGATATTTTGAATCTGCTCGCGCATTTGCTCGATCAGCACTTTAAGTTCAACAGCAGAGTTAGTCACTTCACTATTAATAGACTTAGAGGCAAGGGTGTTTGATTCGCGGTTAAACTCTTGCATCATAAAATCGAGGCGACGGCCGCTGGCTTCTTTTTTCTTCAGAATATTACGTGTCTCTTTGACGTGCGCTTCCAGTCGGTCTAACTCTTCGGCGACATCAACGCGCTGAGCCAGTAAAATCAGCTCTTGCTCTAAACGATTACTGTCTACTTGGATTTGTGCATCGTCTAGCTTGCTTTGTAGACGGTCACGCTGCCATTGTAGGATTTCAGGCATATGTTGGCGAACTTTGGCAACTTCAACCAAAACACCATCCAGACGTTGCTCGATAAGGCTATGCAGCGCTGCACCTTCTGCTTCACGGCTTTGGATAAAGGCATCGATGGTTTCATCTAAGCCAGCCATTAACTGTTCACTAATCGCGTCTAAATCTTGTTCACCAGCGGACATCACACCCGGCCAGCGTAAGATTTCTAACGGATTAATTTCACCTTCGTGGCTGTAATTTTTTACCCAGTTCGCTGCGCTAATCAGCTGGCGAGCTAAATCTTCATTGAGCAGTAACTCACCACGGTGAGCACCATCTAAGTCAAAACGTAGGTTACATTCGACTTTACCACGGGTTAGACGGGAACGAAGGCGTTCACGGATAACTGGCTCTAAGCTGCGAAATTGCTCGGGTAAACGGATATAGGTTTCTAAATAACGCTGGTTTACGGAACGCAGCTCCCAAGCCGCATTCCCCCATTCACCCTTGATATCACGGCGGGCAAAGGCAGTCATACTACGGATCATAATTCGTTCCTATCATTCATTAAGATAACAGGATTATAGCGCTATGACGGATGACAGGATAGGCATTATCCGATTAACAACGTATAATACGTGCCAATTTGAGTTGATAACGGAGATAACACCATGCGCCCAGCAGGTAGATTAGCAGACCAGATGCGTCCAATAAAAATTACGCGTAATTATACAAAGCACGCAGAAGGCTCTGTTCTTATTGAGTTTGGCGACACTAAGGTGTTATGTAACGCGACCGTTGAAGAGGGTGTTCCTCGTTTCTTAAAAGGTCAGGGACAAGGTTGGGTAACCGCAGAATATGGCATGTTACCTCGCGCTACAAACTCCCGTAACCAACGTGAAGCGGCAAAAGGGAAACAAACCGGTCGTACTATGGAAATTCAACGACTGATCGCCCGTTCATTACGTGCAGCGGTTGACCTGAAAAAATTGGGCGAGCATACCATTACGCTGGATTGCGATGTTATCCAAGCGGATGGCGGTACACGTACTGCGGCAATTTCCGGCGCTTGCGTTGCATTGGTTGATGCACTGAACAACATGGTTGCTCAAGGTAAATTAGCAAAAAGCCCTCTGAAATCTATGGTTGCTGCAGTGTCTGTGGGTATCGTTAATCAAGAAGCGCTGTGTGATCTTGAGTATGTTGAAGATTCTGCGGCAGAAACGGATATGAACGTCGTGATGATGGATGATGGTCGCATGATTGAGGTACAAGGTACCGCAGAAGGCGAACCATTCAGCCATGAAGAGCTTTTAGCTCTTCTAGCATTAGCGAAAACGGGGCTAGACACCATTTTCGAAGCTCAGCGAGAAGCGCTGAAATAGATTTATTATTAAATAGGCGGCTGAAAAGTCGCCTTTTTTATGCCCGCAGTTTATTGATTAAGTTGTTTACTGATGAAGATAAACCGCAAAAGTCGTTTCAAAAAAAGACCAATACTAATTAATGAGGAGAATGACCAATGAAAGCCTATCAGCGCGATTTTATTGAACTTGCCATGAAAAAACAGGTACTGAAATTTGGTGAGTTTACGCTGAAATCAGGTCGTAAGAGTCCCTATTTCTTTAATGCGGGGCTGTTTAATACAGGGCGTGACTTGGCTCTTGTCGGTCGTTTTTATGCACAAGCATTAAAAGAAAGTGCCATTGAGTGTGATGTGATTTTTGGTCCAGCCTATAAAGGCATTCCGATTGCAACCACAACCGCAGTGGCGTTAGCAGAACATCACGATATCGATATGCCATATTGCTTTAATCGTAAAGAAGCGAAAGACCACGGGGAAGGCGGCACATTAGTGGGTAGTCCACTGAAAGGTCGTGTGGTGGTCGTTGATGATGTGATTACGGCAGGTACGGCAATTCGTGAGTCGATGGAGATCATTAAACAGCAAGAAGCAACGTTGAGCGGTGTGTTGTTGTGTTTAGATCGTCAAGAAAAAGGGAAAGGGGAAATTTCTGCGGTGCAGGAAGTGGAACGTGATTATGGCTGTAAAGTGTATTCGATCATCACAATGAGTGACTTAATTACGTATTTAGCGGAAAAAGAAGATATGCAACAGCATCTTGCTGCAATGAAAGCGTATCGTGACCAGTACGGAATTTAATTGAAAAAAAGCCCTCGCCCAATAATGGGCGGGGTGAGTAGTATAAATAAGCGGTTATTGTAACTGAGCCAAAATTAAAGGCCAGCGAGCTTCAAATTCTACCGTTGGACGGTAACGAAACTCAGAACGTACGAAACGGGACAGCATACCTTCACAGAAGGCTAATAGTTGAGAAGCTAATAGTGATTCGTCATGGATAAAACCTTGTCCATCACGGATTTTTTTCTCTTTTAATACTTGTCGCAGCTGTGATTCGATACGTTCGAATAATTGGTTAATGCGCCCTTGCAGTCTATCTTGCTCGAACATTAGCGCATGACCCGTCATTATACGCGTTAATCCAGGGTTTTTCTCAGAGAAACCTAAAATTAGCGCTAAAACCAGTTTAATCCGGACAAGTGTATCTTTTTCGTCCGCTAAAATCAGGTTGATGCGGGAAACAAGTGAATCTTCAATAAATTCAATTAAGCTGTCGAACATCTTCATTTTGCTTGGAAAATGACGATATAGCGCAGCTTCTGAAACACCGACTGTTGCAGCGAGTTTTGCCGTTGTAATACGCTGGCTGCCATCGCTACTTTCTAACATTAACGCAAGAGCCTGTAAAATCTCATCACGTCTGTTACGTTTTTGTATTGTATTCTCTGCCATGTCTGATAAGACCCCTGCTAAAACAGCAAGACAAACTATCCAAAATTTCGCTCTGAGTAAAGTCACACTCAGAATAAAACAGATTTAAAATATGTAGAGATTATAACCAAATCTAAGCCATTCACGAGGTGAAGAAATACCGTACTGATTGTTTTTATTCATAAATATAGGCGCTTGTAGGACGCCTATATTCGGTATTTCAACGTGAATAGGTTCGACTTATTGGCGACCAGAATGACCGAAACCGCCTTCACCACGCTCTGTCGCGTCAAAGTCATCCACAATATTGAATTGCGCCTGAACAACAGGAACAAATACCATTTGTGCCATACGCTCACCCGGTTCAACGGTGAATGCTTTATCGCCACGGTTCCATACAGACACCATCAGTTGGCCTTGGTAGTCAGAGTCGATTAAACCGACTAAGTTACCCAGTACAACGCCATGCTTATGACCTAAACCTGAACGTGGCAGGATCACTGCGGCAAGTTGCTCGTCTGCAATATGGATAGCTAGACCCGTTGGGATCAATTCAGTTTGACCCGGTGCTAAATCGATAGGTGCATCAAGACATGCACGTAAATCTAAACCCGCAGAGCCAGTGGTCGCGTAAGTTGGCAGTGGAAACTCGTTCCCAATACGGGCATCAAGAATTTTCAGATCGATTTTTTTCATAACGTTGGAGTATCTCGTCAAGTAAATGGTGGCTTAATTCAATTTTACTACTGTGTGGTAATCGAACATCGCCGTGGGCATCAAATAGATGTAGTGCATTGTTATCACTATTAAAACCATTATCCGCTAAGGAAACGTCATTCGCACAAATTAAATCAAGTTGCTTTTGTTGGCGCTTTCGTCGTGCATATTCTTCGACATTTTGGGTCTCTGCCGCGAAACCGACTACATAAGGGCGATTTTGCGCCAGTTTTCCTACACTTGCCACAATGTCAGGATTTTGTACAAGGGTAATGGAAACTTCATCCCCTTGTTTCTTAATTTTATTTTCAGCGACGGTTTTAGCTCGGTAATCTGCAACCGCAGCACAGCCGATAAAAATATCTTGCTCAGTAATAGACTGGTGTACTTGTTCGTACATCTCAAGGGCGCTCGTCACGTTAATGCGGTTTACACCATTCGGTGTTGCCAGATTAACAGGGCCAGCAATGAGAGTGACATTCGCTCCACGTTCACTGGCGGCTTGCGCGATGGCAAAACCCATTTTTCCAGAACTGTGATTACTGATAAAGCGTACAGGGTCTAAATCTTCACGGGTTGGGCCTGCCGTAACCATGATTGAAATCCCGTCTAGATCTGAACGGGATTGCTGACCTAAACATGATTGAAAATGCTGGCTAGCTAATTTCACAATCGATAATGGGTCAATCATGCGCCCAGGACCCACATCACCACATGCTTGACTGCCTTCATCAGGGCCCCAAATCATACACTGGCGTTGTTGCAGTCTGATTAAATTATCCTGTGTTGCTGCTGCGCGATACATTTGTTGATTCATCGCAGGCACGACGGCAATAGGCGCCGCAGATGCAAGACAAACCGTCGTGAGTAAATCATTCGCCATGCCAGCGCTTAATCGTGCGATTAAATCGGCAGTGGCAGGCGCTAAAATAATTATATCAGCCCATTTTGCCAATTCAATGTGACCCATTGCGGCCTCAGCGGCAGGGTCTAGCAAATCATCAGCGACCGGATAACCGGAAACGGCTTGCAACGTGAGTGGTGTAATGAACGCTTTTGCCGCAGGTGTCATGACAACACGTACAGATGCCCCTTCATCACGCAGTCGGCGAGTGAGTTCAGGAATTTTATAAGCGGCTATTCCACCACTGATACCAAGAACAATTCGCTTACCTAATAATGAGTTAACTGAAGTTTGTTGAGTCATGGTCTCTGTCCGATTTGGTCAACATGGGGGGCATCTTACCATATCAATGAGCTTGGTGAGAGAGCCGATTTTGTATCCCGATGCTATTTTTGCGAAGCGCTACGCAAAGGACAGCTTAGACGATTGGCGTTTGCGGATTCGTTAGCTAAAAAGAGGGCAACGACGCGAAAGGAGGTTGGTCGATGCATGAATACACGGAGCTTTTACCGCGAGAAAAAATGCTCGCATACGGCGCTGCTTCATTATCAGATATAGAGCTATTAGCCATTTTCTTACGTACAGGAACACGGGGTGAATCTGTTTTACAACTTGCTGAACGGTTACTTTATGAGTTTGGTTCACTCTATTTATTAGTGCAAGCCGACTATAAGAAGTTAATTGAATGCAAAGGTGTGGGAAATTGTAAATTGACGCAATTGCAAGCTGCAAGTGAGCTGGCGAAGCGCTGCTTCTCTATGCAAGTGTTGAGCCCTGATATTATAAATAACCCTAACGCATTGAAATATAAGTTAATTGAACTATTCTCAGGGCAGGAGCGTGAGGTGTTTATAGTGCTATTTCTCAATAACCAACATCAGGTTATTTGCCATGAAGAAATGTTTAAAGGGACGATCAATCGTGTTGAAGTGCATCCGCGAGAAATTCTTCGGTTTGCAATGAGAATGAATGCGAGTGCGATAGTGCTTGCCCATAATCACCCATCAGGAAACCCTGAGCCAAGTATGGCTGATAAGTATGTGACTGAGAAAATTCAGAGTGCTTGTGACATGATGGGGATTAAATTACTTGATCATTTTGTGGTTGGACACAAATCTTGTACCTCATTTGCTGAGCGCGGATGGCTGTAAAATCATTTTTTTGACTAAAAAATGACAACTTTTGCTGTGTTGGGCTTGAGTGAAAACGATTGAAAGCGTATACTACGCCACCTTTAAGGATCTCGGGTTTGACGAGAAGAGCCTATCTCAGTAAATTTTTTTGCTAAGATAAAGATATTTTGTTGATCACTTAAAAGTTTGCTGAGATGGGCTCCTAAGCCTGACGAGGCAGTCAAGCCCAGAACAAAAAAGCTCGAGCTGATTAGATTTTTGGAGAATAGACATGTCACGAGTCTGCCAAGTTACCGGCAAGCGTCCAATGAGCGGTAACAACCGTTCACACGCATTAAACGCGACCAAACGTCGTTTTTTGCCAAACCTGCACTCTCACCGTTTCTGGGTTGAGTCTGAGAAACGTTTCGTAACACTGCGTGTATCTGCTAAAGGTATGCGTGTTATCGATAAAAAGGGTATTGATGCTGTTCTTGCTGAACTGCGTACCCGCGGTGAGAAGTACTAAGGAGCTAAAAAATGGCTAAAGGTATTCGCGAGAAAATCAAGCTGGTTTCTTCTGAAGGTACAGGTCACTTCTATACCACTACGAAGAACAAGCGCACAATGCCAGAAAAACTGGAACTGAAAAAATTCGATCCAGTTGTTCGTAAGCATGTGATCTACAAAGAAGCAAAAATCAAATAATTTTGCTTTCTGCGTACGAAGAACCCAGCTTAGGCTGGGTTTTTTTATGTCAAAAATTAGCCATAAAGTGGCTATCCACTGGGATATTGATTAAAAACTATAACCATTAATCTGAACGTAGTAACATATTCAGTATTCATGGAATTAATAACGCATTTTATTGTCAAATATCCATATCAATTTATCTACTAGACCTGATTAAGAGCTCCTGGTGAAAAAACAGTATAAAAAAATTCTTGTAATCAAGATGCGGTTTCATGGTGACATGCTACTGACGACGCCTGTTATCAGCTCATTAAAGCAAAATTATCCTGATGCCCAGATTGATGTTTTGCTTTATCAGGACACCATTCCCATTTTGTCGGAAAACCAAGAGATCCATACACTATATGGTATGAAAGGCAAGAAAAGTGGTGGTTTGAGCAAAGCCTGCAACTTTTTAAGTCTGCTGTTTAAATTACGTCGTAATCAATATGATTTGGTCGTTAATCTTGCTGACCAATGGATGGTTTCGTTACTCGTTCGCGCCATTCCCGCAGAAACTAAGATTTCGCACGATTTCGGACATCGTGATTCGAAATTTTGGCGAAATAGCTTTACGCATCTCACTCCCCCTGAAGGCGAACATGTTGTTTTAAACAATCTTTCTGTATTAAAGCCGTTAGGGATCCAAGAATTCAAAACAGACCTAACCATGTCTTATGCGGAAGATGATTGGAAAAAAATTGATCAAAGACTGTTAGAGCTTGGCGTTCACAGTAGCTATGTTGTGATCCAGCCAACCGCCCGACAAATTTTTAAATGTTGGGATAATGAAAAATTCTCAGCTGTCATTGATGCATTGCAGTCTCGTGGCTATCAAGTGGTATTAACATCGGGCCCCAGCAAAGAAGACTTAGCGTGTGTGAATGAAATTGCGGAGAATTGCCAAACCAAGCCAACGACTGAGCTTGCAGGAAAAACATCCTTCCCTGAACTAGGTGCATTAATTGCACACGCCGCTCTTTTTATTGGCGTCGATTCTGCACCGATGCATATTGCTGCCGCGGTTAAAACGCCCATCGTGTGCCTATTTGGCGCCACAAACCATATTTTCTGGCGTCCATGGAGCGATAATGTGGTGAAATTCTGGGCAGGAGATTATGAAAATATGCCACCTAGAGATGAACTAGACCGCAATAAAAAATATCTCTCCGTGATCCCTGCGAGTGATGTGATTGAAGCAACGGAGCAAATGCTGCCGATGAATATGCGCTCAATGATGGGAAGGTACTAAGATGGTATTGGCATTTTGTCTGTATAAATATTTTCCCTTTGGTGGGTTACAACGCGATTTTTTACGTATCGCGACGGCTTGCCAAGCTCGCGGACACCATATTCGTGTTTATACCCAGTCATGGGAAGGTGAGCGTCCAGAACAGTTTGAAATTATTATTGTTCCTACCAGTTCAGGCACTAACCATGGACGAAATGCCCAATATTGTGAATGGGTAATGGCACATCTGAAGCAACATCCTGCTGATAGAATCGTTGGCTTTAATAAAATGCCTGAGCTTGATGTTTATTTTGCTGCGGATGTTTGTTATGCGCAAAAAGTGGCTGAAGAAAAAGGCTTTTTCTATAAGTTGACTCCGCGCTATAAACATTATGCTGCTTTTGAAAAAGCGGTCTTCCAGAAAGGAAAGGCAACGCAGCTAATGATGCTTACCCCCCATCAAATTGCTCATTTTGAAAAGCATTATGGAACTGAAAGTGGCCGTTTTCACATGCTGCCACCGGGTATAGCCGTTGACCGAAAATATGACCAACAGATTGCAGATGCTAAGCGTATTTATCGAGAAAAGAATCAAATTCCCGAATCTGCATTTTTGCTGCTTCAAGTTGGGTCCGATTTTAAACGTAAGGGAGTTGATAGAACTCTCAAAGCGATGGCGGCACTGCCTGAAAGTATCAGGATTAACACATTATTAATGGTGGTAGGGCAAGACAAACCCGCTAAATATCAAAAACTCGCAGAAACGTTGGGGATTGCTAAACAGGTTTCATTTTTTAGCGGGCGCAATGATATTGCGGAGCTAATGGCCGCTGCGGATATTTTGATGCATCCGGCTTACCAAGAAGCGGCTGGAATTGTCCTGCTTGAAGCGATTGTTGCTGGATTACCAATTATAGTCACTGAAGTGTGTGGTTATGCGTCGTTTATCGACAAAGCCCAATGTGGCGTGGTGGTCAATGAGCCGTTTGAACAGACGGTTTTAAATCAGGCTTTATGCGATAGTCTGCAAGATACACAAAAACGAGCTCAGTGGGTAAACAATGCTAAATACTATGCGGATACAGAAGATCTGTATAGTTTACCGGAAAAAGCGGCCGATATTATTTTAGGATGCTCTAATGGTTGAGTTAAAAGCACCTTTTAACGAATTATGGAAAGATAAAGACCCATTCGTTGAAACAGATAAACTGGATGGTGAAGTTTTTCGTGCATTGGAAACGCGCAGAACATTGCGTTTTCAGCTTGATGATAAAAGCTATTTTATTAAGATTCACTATGGCACGACGCTAAAAGAGGTTTTGAAGAATTTATTTTCATTCCGTTTACCTGTTTTAGGTGCTGACCGGGAATGGAATGCAATTCATCGATTGACCGAAGCGGGTGTTGATACCATGAACGGACGTGCTTTCGGGCAAAAAGGGTGGAACCCAC
Organism: Providencia sp. PROV202; assembly: GCF_028479565.1. Lineage (NCBI taxonomy): Bacteria > Pseudomonadati > Pseudomonadota > Gammaproteobacteria > Enterobacterales > Morganellaceae > Providencia > Providencia sp. PROV202. The sequence goes on from NZ_JAMPNV010000015.1 coordinate 102,126, forward strand.
TTCGACGTCATTCATTTATTATCACTGAAGATTTAACTCCTACGGTAAGTTTAGAAGATTACTGCGCTAATTGGACCACTCAACCGCCTAAATTCAAAACTAAGCAAATGTTGATCCGGCGAGTTGCCGAGATGGTACGTAAGATGCATCGCATCGGTATTAACCATCGCGACTGTTATATTTGCCATTTCTTACTGCATCTACCGTTCACGGAAAATCTGCAAGATTTAAAAATCTCAGTCATCGATTTGCATCGCGCACAGCTACGGTCATCAGTTCCTACCCGCTGGCGAAATAAGGACTTAATTGGTTTATACTTTTCATCCCTAGAAATCGGTTTAACTCAGCGAGATATTTTCCGATTTATGAAGGTTTATTTTGAAATGCCGCTGTGTGAGATTTTGAAGAAAGAGCAACGATTAATACGAATCTCTGAGCAAAGAGCAGAAAAAATTCGCCAAAGAAGTTTAAAATATCGTTTATAAAAGATACTCAATATTAGCATCATAGACAGTTATTCAAACATTGTGATTGATTAGGTAAAAGGTAACGACATGATAAACAATGATATGATTAAATCATTGATAAAAATAAACGATAATCAAAGCAGTGAAGATAGTTATTTTCACATTGGCTATGGTGTTGATGAGAAGTTTTTATACGGTGTCGGTACGTCAATTGCATCGGTTCTTCTCAATAATCAAGAAACAAATTTCCATTTTCACCTTTTTGTCGATAATTTGCCTGATGAAAAACTATTTCGTGGATTAGTCGAAAATACACCACATAAGTTAACTATCTACTTTATTGATAACGAAAAATTTAAGCAGTTGCCGCTTCCATCTAAAGCATGGAGCCATGCAATTTATTTTAGGTTACTCATTATTTCATATCTTTCGGATACCATTGATAATCTGCTATATCTCGATGCTGACATCATTTGTAAAGGCAATATGGCAGAGTTAAAGACTTTAAAATTTGATGAAAATACCTTTGTTTATGCAGTGAAAGATAAATTCTGCAGTGAAAAACAGCGTTTATCGATCGATATGAGCAAGTATTTTAACTCAGGTTTTTTATATATGTCTCTCAAGTATCTGGCTGAAAACGATATTCCAAACAAGGTTATTGAGTTAGTTGAAAAAAATGATTTTTCACATCCAGATCAAGATGCATTAAACGTATTGCTCAGCGATAAGCTCATCAATATTAGTGAAAACTATAATTATATGTTTTCTCTTGATTGGTATATTACGAGCAAGGGGCATCTGGCTAAGATCCCAGACAGCGTAGTTTTTATTCATTTTGTGGGGTTAACCAAGCCTTTCCATGAGTGGGCAAATTTTTATGAAGAGTATGATTATTTAGAACGTGCTCGTAAAAATTCACCATGGAAGAATATACCGTTATTAAAACCGGAAGGTTATAAGCAGCTATCTCGTAAGAAATCGCATCTCAGAAGAAATGGTAAATATCTTCAGTTTATTGTGACGACAATTCAATACTTAATGAAAAAAGCCTCTCATTAAGTATTACATCAAAAAGGCCATCAGTATTGATGGCTTTTTTGTGTCATTTTTTCACCAAAACGTTATTTATCAAGATAGCAGTAAGTATGTTGTACAAAATAAAGATATCTAAGAAGATAAATTCAAATAGACAATAGACTAAAAAATAGCCGATGGATGACACAAATATACCGACGTTAAGGATACCTTTTTTTTGTTTAAAACTACGTAGAAGATCTTTCATGTTGACAATGAAAGCTGCACAAAATAGAAATAATCCAATATAGCCAATATTGTATGCAATATTCAGGAAAAAAGGTTCATCATTATTGTGAGTCATCATTTTTTTCTTTTCTGAATAGCCTGATGCACTTTTGATAGGTTTTACATTATGGTCATTCAAGTAATTATTATAAGCTACCCCGCTATATCCAATTCCATGTAAGTTATTTTCTATACTATTCATGATAAGTGGATAACGAACATCAATAATTTGATCTCTGCTTGATGTGATATTGTTCGCATTAATAGTTTGGTTAACTTTATTCTTTACTTGGGGGATTAAGGAATAAGAAGTATAAAGTGTGGCGGATAACAGTAGTGAAAAAATTAGACTGTAAGATAAAAATCTCTTTAGGCTAGGTGATAATAGTAGCAATATCAATGCAGATTCAACGACGATAGCTAATGCTCCACCGCGGCTGCCAGTATAAAGAATAAAAATAAACCCTATAATAGAGAGTAAAAATAAAATTATTTTAAAAGAAATGCTCTTCGATGTAAAAAAACCCGTTAAAACAAATGGAAAAATGAGGGTAGCGTAATGAGCAAACCCATATCTAAGCTGAAGATACATCGGCATATCACTACCCTTTATAATTTTTAAAACCGGCGTAATAAAAAGAATAAAGACTAAGGTAGAAATCAGGGCATATGTAATGACTTTCTGGGATTTACTTTGTTTACTCTGAAATACAATCAAAAATAACGTAATAACAATAATATAACGCCAATCCTCAAATATCGCTTTAAGTGCATCTGCGGTAAAACCTGAATATGTAAAGAAGGCTGCACAAAATAAGCACCAAGCTAAAAAAACGAACAAAAATTTTCGACCTTTAATGAGTCGACTTAGCCCACTAAGTACGTTGATTTTTTTTGTTGTGGCGGTATAGGCAACAAATAAAAAAAGCAGTACAGTGGAAATGTTTAGAATACCTTGTGTATCGTTAGTAAACATCCCAATTATCATTACAAAAAGTAAGAAAAAGGGAGCTTGTGTACTGAGTTTATGGATTGTTTTCACAAAGTTACCTGTTATTGAAATTTGTATATTTCTAGTGATTCTGTTTTATTAAAAGTTAAGACTTATTCTTTTTACGTAAAGAAAGATAAATCTCTAAAAGACAAATCTGAAGCCGTTCTTTATAGGATAAATATTTTTTAAATAAACTTATGGACTGCTTTATTTGAAAAACTTCAAATTTTGATAATTTTTCTCCAGTATTTTTGGATATTGACTTTTTCAGTAAATGAAATGCTTCTGACTGTGATTTTGCCAACATTTTTGTCACTAGAGGGCCTTTAGTTAGAGCAATAAATGACAGTGTAGCCATAACATAAATAAGACTATTAATATCACTCCGTCTAAAGGTTTGCGTGATACTAGTTTCATTCACTCGATAATGAATCAAGGTTTTATTGATACTGTAGATATTTTTACTTTCTAAATAAAGAAAGGGAGTGGTTGCCATGTCTTCATACAAAATTCCGGCAGGATAATGAACACCTACCTCTTTAAATAGAGTACTTCGATATACCCTTGACCATGCAAACCATTTTTTATTATTAAATACAGGCATTAAATCATGGTAGGCCGTTATTTTCACAGCACCAGAAAAGTTGCTGGTTTTTATTTCATTTTTTATATCTGGATGTGAATTTTCGAACTTTAGTGTGTCAAATTCAATGAGGTCATAATTTGATAATGATATTACTGGTTTGATTTCATTATAAAATTGACTATTCAGAAAATCATCAGCATCTAAGAAGGCAACATACTCTCCTGAACTCAGGGATATCCCATGATTTCTTGCTTTTGAGAGCCCTCCATTTTCTCTTTTTACATACAGTATATTTAGATGAGTATATTGGCTGATTTTATTAAAAATAACCTGCTCGCTACTATCTGTTGAACCATCATTGATGATAACTAATTCTACTTCGTTATCCATAAACGAAATAACTGAAGACAAACATTCATCAATATATTTTTCGCTGTTATAGCATGGAACAATAATAGATAACTTAATGTTTTTCATCGAAAAATGCCAATATGTAATTATTAACTGTTACGAGGGTGAACGTCATTCATATAGTTGCGTCAATAAACCCAAATAGAATATTTACTCGGTCACCCTTGTTAGTAAGATTTATCAATCTGTGCTCTTTGATTAATAGGGCTTATGGTATAACAATGGTTATCCATGTTATAGGGGTAATATGTGATTATTAACCAAGTTTTTCGCCAAATTGAGAGTGAACCATGCCAGAATTGCCCGAAGTTGAAACCAGTCGCCGAGGTATTGAGCCACATTTAGTCGGCAATACAATTAGTTATGCCGTTGTGCGTAATGAACGGTTACGTTGGCCAGTAAGTGAACAAATCATGCGTTTATCTGATGAAACCGTGATAAGTGTTCAACGCCGGGCAAAATATCTGCTTATTGAACTGCGAAAAGGATGGATTATTGTCCATTTAGGAATGTCTGGCAGTGTGCGAATTTTGACGGAAGAATTACCAGAAGGGAAACATGACCATGTAGACCTTATCTTGCGTGATGGTAAAGTACTACGCTACACCGACCCTCGACGCTTTGGCGCATGGCTTTGGTGCGATGATTTAGCGTCCAGCTCCGTTCTTGCTCATTTAGGCCCGGAACCTCTCTGTGATGAATTCAATCCTAAATATCTCTTTGATTTAGCAACTAAACGTAAGGTTGCGGTCAAACCTTGGTTGATGGACAACAAAGTTGTTGTTGGGGTAGGGAATATCTACGCTAATGAAGCGCTTTTTGCATCAAGAATCTCCCCAGAAAAGCTGACTAACGCACTGACACTCAATGAAATTACCGAACTGGTTACGCAGATTAAAAAAGTGCTGCAACGTTCAATAGAGCAAGGTGGAACCACTCTAAAAGACTTTTTACAGTCAGATGGAAAACCGGGTTACTTTGCTCAAGAGCTGTTTGTGTATGGAAAAAAAGGCGAGCCGTGCTCAGTGTGCGGAACCCCGATTGAAAGCATTAAACAAGGACAGAGGACAACCTTTTATTGCCCTCAATGTCAGAAGTAATTGCTAGATTTTGTTGAGTTTTTTCAACATAGCATCCGCAACAACAGGCGGTAAAAACGACGAAATATCTCCATCATGAAGCGCGACATCTTTAATTAATGAGGATGAAACGAAAGATAAGCTTTGTGATGGAAGTAAAAATACCGTTTCTAGCTCGGGAACAAAATGGCGGTTCATATTAGCCAGCTGCCACTCATATTCAAAATCCGCCACTGAACGTACGCCACGAATTAAAATATTTGCATTATTTTTCTGTGCAAAATTCGCCATTAATTCAGAAAAACCAACCACTTCAACATTTCCTAAGTGAGCGGTAACTTGTTTTGCTAGCTCAACACGCTCTTCCAGATTAAACATAGGGCTTTTGCGTTGACTGTTTGCGATAGCGAGTAAAACGTGGTCAAACATCGCAGCAGCACGAGTGACGATATCGACGTGTCCAGAGGTAATCGGGTCAAAGGTTCCCGGATAAATAGCTTTATGGGTCATGATATTGCTATCTCTTTGTTTATTATTGCTTATCCTAATATATCGATAGGAATAAGTGACGGTGAAATCCACATTAACGGCAATTGCGCTCTCTTGCAACAATCACTGATAGGTATGCATTTATTTTAAGTCTCATTTTAGGCACAGATTCTACACACTTTCAGTAATGGTTTATGGTAAGATACCGCCAATTTTGGTAAGTGAATCAGATCGAATGTTATTGCGTGTATATCAGATACTTCTTTATCTCATCCAGCCATTAATTTGGATACGCTTATTATTGCGTAGCCGTAAAGCCCCTGCGTATCGCAAACGCTGGGGGGAACGCTATGGTTTTTGTAGTGGAAAAGTTGTTCCTAAAGGCATTTTATTACACTCAGTTTCTGTGGGCGAAACCCTTGCAGCGGTACCGTTAGTTCGTGCACTGCGCCATCACTACCCATCACTCCCTATCACGGTGACAACTATGACTCCAACCGGGTCAGAGCGTGTTCAGTCGGCATTTGGTGACGATATTAGTCACGTTTATCTCCCTTATGATTTACCCGGCTCCATGAGCCGTTTCCTTAATCAAGTTGATCCTAAACTGGTGATTATTATGGAAACGGAACTCTGGCCAAATATGATCAACCAGCTGCATAAGCGTAATATTCCATTAGTTATTGCGAATGCTCGGTTATCTGAACGCTCTGCTGCGGGTTATCAAAAGCTCGGTAGTTTTGTGAAGCGTATGCTACAGAATGTCACGATGGTGGCTGCTCAGCATCAAGAAGATGGTGAACGTTTTATTCAATTAGGGTTAAGACGTAAGCAGTTAGAAGTGACGGGGAGCTTAAAATTTGATATTTCCGTTACCCCTGAACTGGCCGTTAAAGCGATTACGTTACGTAGGCAGTGGGCCGCACATCGTCCAGTATGGATTGCGACAAGTACCCACGAAGGTGAAGAAGCCATTGTTTTGCAAACTCACCAACAGTTGTTGAAAAAATTTCCTAATTTATTACTTATTTTAGTCCCAAGGCATCCTGAACGTTTTGCAAAAGCGGAAGAACTGACACAAAAAGCAGGGCTAAGCTTTATTCGTCGTAGTAGCGGCGTTATCCCATCTCTAGAAACCCAAGTGGTTATTGGCGATACGATGGGAGAGTTGATGTTGCTGTACGGAATTGCAGATATTGCTTTCGTTGGCGGGAGCTTAGTTGAAACGGGCGGTCATAATCCACTTGAAGCAGCTGCGCATGCATTGCCTGTTTTGATGGGGCCGCATACCTTTAATTTTAAAGATATTTGCGCTAAGTTAACCCAAGCCGATGGGTTGATCACTGTGACAGATAGCGAATCGTTGGCTCAAGCCGTTATGAGTTTACTGTCTGATGAAGATTATCGGCTGTATTATGGTCGTCATGCAGCGGAAGTATTGCATGAAAACCAAGGCGCATTACAGCGTTTACTTAAGTTATTGCAACCTTATTTACCTCCAAGAGAACAGTAATATTCAGCAAAAATATTGATAACTTGAATATTACTACAATGAGTAATGACAATTTCTCTCATTTCTGATTATTTTGTTTAAACTATAGTAAACTACCCAGTCACGTTTTTGCATACTCAGCCGAGTGAGGGATAACTCTCTATAAGCTCGACGTAAAATAATGCGTATTTCCCTTTAACTTTATTGATAAATTTCGCTGAAAAAAGAATGCCAACAACCAATCAACCAACTTCAAATAAGTATGTGTATCTTTGGATCATTGGCTATGCCATTGCCTGGATCCTTGCGAGTTTCTTTTTTGACCCCACTGTTCCTTACGATACGGTCGAAGCCGTTAACTGGGGAATGAATGGTGAATGGGGATCGCCAAAAAACCCGTGGTTTGTCGGTACCATGATGTGGCCTGCCATCCATTTGGGGATTTCTTATAGTTTCTATTGGTATTTGAGCCATTTTATCGGTATTGGATTTGGGTTACTTGGGGTATGGAAACTTGCCTACCGATTAACCGGTCGTCGCGATCTTGCATGGTTTGCGATGCTGATGATGAATTTATCCGGTGTCATTAATTTCGATATCATTCCTTATAATGATAACTATATTTTAGTGACATTTTGGCCTTGGGTGATTTATTTCTTCCTGCGTGCTGTCGAAGATAACCCTCTGTGGTGGCTACCTTTTGCTTTAGTTGCTGGTCTTGCAACAATGGGGAAATATTCCACACTTGCCTTAGTCGGCTCTGTTTTCTTGCTTACCCTTTTTGTGAAACAAGCGCGCCAAAGCTATCGACATCCGGTGTTTTATCTGGCGATAGCGCTGTGGTTTTCGATGATTTTGCCAAACTTCTTTTGGTTGATGGCGAGTGATTTTTCTGCTTTTAAATGGGTAGATTCACAAATTGACCCAGGCTTTAACTTACATACCACCGAAGCCGCTCTGAGCGTGTTTTACCCGCTGATTATCGCAGCGATTATCTTATATTGCTGTGGCGGAAAAATTGGTTGGCCGAAAGCCTTATCGAACCGCATGGCAAACTTTATTATTTTATTTCCACTCGCGGTGATTTACGGTTGGTTCTCGTTCCATGATGGCGGGCGAATTACGGAGTGGTTACAGCCATTTATGATGGTATGTGCGCCTTTGTTTGTTGGCTCAATCACCGTAATGCCGAAAAAGTCACTGAAAAAACCATTAATTGGTTTAGCCGTAGTTGGTGTCTTAATGGTATCCGGCTATCTGATTGTTCAAGCAGGAAATATTCGCGGAGCGGGTCAGAAATTTATTGGCGTGAAAACCTTAATCGCAGAAGGTGAACAACGTTGGTATCAACGTTACGGAACGCCTGTCAAATATGTTGGCGGCGAAGATAACCTACACCAATGGTTTATTATCTACGCTCAAGATAGGCCACATGTTATCCAGCCTTGGACGCTAGAAAACCATATGCCGCCGAATGTGTACAACCGTGATATTACTGAAGCAGAAATTCGTGAGCACGGTGCTATTTTATTAGGGCGTAAATACGATGATTGCGCCCATGAAGGTTTCGCCAAAGTACGCAAATTCTGGCCACAATTTAAAATTGAAAAAGAAGATGTGATTTATCGCTCTGAACCGGATGCTGAGCCGAAAACCATGTGTTTTGGGTTTATTGCCCCAGAGAGAAAATAAATCTTTTGCGAAGTGAAAAATAATTAAGCGGTCAAATGACCGCTTAATTATTATGGTTGTTTAATTTCTATGGCTGAGAGTTTTTAGAAAATGTCTGATATAGAACTATAACTCGGTGCGAAGTTGTTGGAATACAGTATCAGCTTTAATGCTATCCATTCTATTATCTGCGCTTTTTATCTCATTTTGGCCTTTTCCATAACCACCAATTAAACCAGGGTTTGTTGGACCAAACAGCGTGAAATTCGGTTTATCCAGCGCAGCGGTTAAATGGCTTAAGCCGGTATCGACAGAAACCACCGCCTTTGCATCCGCAATTTGTTGCGCGACTTGTGCCAGCGTTAATTTTGGTAAGACTTCAACAAAATCAAAACCCTCGGCTAATCTTATTGCCCGCTGATGCTCATGCTCTGCACCCCAAGGGAGTTTCACTCTCAGCCCAGTTTCCTTCATTAACTGAATCAGTTCACGCCAATGAGATTCAGGCCAATGCTTATCGTCGCGGGTTGTGGAGTGCAAAAACAGCACATAGGGCGCTTCGGTTTCGTTGGTTGACTGCAAGAAATGGCGAGCAATCGCGTAATCGCCTTGGGTCCTAGGGCAAGTGTATCCGAGGCTTTTAGCAAATAATTGGCGGATACGCTCCACGGCATGTTGCTGTTTACTAATGGAATAACGATGATCGTAAAAGAAGCTGGCAATCGGTTCGCGGATACTATGGCGGTCATAACCATGTTTAGAACCGTGAGCGAGACGAGTGACTAGCAACGCACTCTTAAGTAACCCTTGCGCATCGATAACCGCATCGTAGTGGGTTTCTTGCAATTGGCGACGAAACTCTGCACGTTCGGCACGAATTGGTGTAGAAAACCAATTTTTTCGCCAGCGACGGATTGCCACAGGGATCACTTTATTCACCGCGCTATGCCATGTAGGGATTTGAGCGAATCCCTCTTCAACCACCCAATCAAATTGAATATTCGGTATTGCCGCCTGCGCATCGGTTAATGCAGGCAGAGAGTGCAAAACATCTCCCATAGATGATGTTTTTACTAATAACACTCTCATTATTTAATACCTATATTTAAACGCGTGAGGGCATCCAGTACCATTTGCGGTTGAATATCAATCAGACTTTGGTGATAGCCGCTTTCGCCGTCACCTTTACGCACCTTGTGGTAACCCGTTATCAGTCGGATCACCTCTGCTTTATCGGACAGTGGTGGGGTAAAGTCAGGGCTGCTTGGGCCATATAGTGCGACTAACGGCTTATCGAGAGCTGCAGCCACATGCATTAAGCCAGAATCATTACTCACAACGGCTTGGCAAGCGTCAATAAGATTAACGGCTTGTTCTAACGATGTTTTTCCTGCGAAATTGAGGCAGTAATGACGAGCGTCATCGGTTAGACTTTGACGGATTTCTTCGCCCGCTTCATGGTCTTTTTGAGAGCCAAATAACAGAACTTGGTAGCCTTGCTCGCTAATTAATTTCTGGGCGAGCGCCGCATAGTGATAGTGTGGCCAACGCTTTGCAGGACCAAATTCAGCGCCTGGGCAAAAACCCATAATTGGGCGAGAAAAATCAATATTAAATTGACTCACAGTATCGCTAACATGCTGTTTATCAGTGACTAATTTAGGCCATAAAATCGGGGCGGGAATATCATCGGCAGATTTGATGCGCTGTTTGTCATACGCCAATGCGACGTAGCGTTGCACCATCAGCGGAAATGCTTGTTTATCCAATGGGCGTAAATCATTGAGTAGCCCATAACGCATTTCACCGCGCCATCCCGTTCTTTTGGCGATTTTAGCAAAGAACGGCACCAGTGCAGATTTCAAGGAGTTAGGCAAAACAATCGCCTGATCGTACCCATTTTTCCGCAAATTGATGCCTAATTGACGACGTTCGCCAATTTCTAGCTTTCCATGCCCTAATGGCATAGAAATCGCTTCGGACACTTCGGGCATTTTCGCTAATAACGGACGGCACCAATCGGGTGCCATCACATCAATCTGAGCATGAGGATGCAGCGCCTTGATCGTGCGATAAAGGCTCTGAGACATCATCATATCCCCTACCCATGAGGGGCCAATCACTAATATTTTCATAGGCTCAGTTTTCATAGGTACGGTTTTCATTGGCACTGTTTTCATAAAAGACAATTACGCGTCTTTATTCAGCCATTGCATATATTCGGTCACGCCTTCAGCAACGGTTTTAAACGGTGCTGTGTAACCTGCGGCACGTAATTTAGTCAGATCAGCCTGAGTGAAGCTCTGGTAGCGACCTTTTAATTTCTCAGGGAATTCAATGTATTCGATAGACACATTTTTATCTTTATGGAATTCAGTGACCGCATCGGCAACCGCTTGGAATGATTCTGCACGACCTGTACCACAGTTGAAAATGCCAGAAACGTTATTTTCCCAGAACCATAAATTTACGGCAGCTACATCGCCAACGTAAATGAAGTCACGGCGGAAAGTGTCGCTGCCTTCAAACAGTTTCGGAGTTTGCCCTTCATTAATCTGTTTGTTTAAGTGGTAAGCCACGCTCGCCATGCTGCCTTTATGGTTTTCATTTGGTCCATAAACGTTGAAATAGCGGAAGCCACACACTTGAGACTGAGCTTCAGGCATGATGTTGCGAACATATTGGTCAAATTGGAACTTAGAGTAGCCATACACGTTCAGTGGTTTTTCAAATTCACGTTCTTCGATGAAATTATCGCTACGTCCGCCGTATGTCGCCGCGGAAGAGGCATACAGGAAAGGAATTTCACGTTCTAAACAGTAATGCAGCAGCTCTTTAGAAAACTGATAGTTATTATCCATCATGTACTTACCGTCCCACTCAGTTGTAGATGAGCAAGCACCTTCATGGAAAACAGCGTCAATATCACCAAAATCATCACCCGCAATCACGCTCACGATAAAGTCTTCTTTATCCATGTAATCGGCGATATCGAGGTCAACAAGGTTGGCAAACTTAGTACCATCTTTCAGGTTATCCACCACCAGAATATCGGTGCGACCCATTTCGTTCAGGGCTTTAATAATATTGCTGCCAATAAAACCAGCTCCGCCAGTGACTACGATCATCGTGAATACCTCAAGTGGGTTAAGAATAAATGGATATAAAATTGGGGTCTATAATAACACCTCTTTGTACAGACAACAGTATATCGACCAGATAATTGTCCTAGTTGTCATACCTCTTCAAAGGGCATTATCGTGATCTTGCCTACAAACTTAACTTATTTACTCCGCAGATATCGCTAGTTCCAGAGACTATTATTAAACTCTGTAAACAATTTCTTTACAGGAACAAATCATGTCAGAACAATTTTACCAGCAGATTAAACAACAATTGGTGCAAATAGAAGCTGAAGGCTTGTTTAAACATGAGCGCATTATTACGACCTCTCAAGACGCGGATATTGAAATCCAAGGTGGACAGCGCGTTATTAACTTCTGTGCAAATAACTACTTAGGCTTAGCCAATCACCCCGCGCTGATTGAAGCGGCAAAACAGGGTATGGATAGCCATGGCTTTGGTATGGCATCTGTTCGCTTTATTTGCGGCACCCAAGACAGCCATAAAGTTCTTGAAAAGAAAATCGCAGATTTCCTAGGAATGGAAGATGCGATCCTCTATTCCTCTTGCTTTGACGCCAATGGTGGACTTTTTGAAACCCTATTAGGCCCTGAAGACGCCATTATTTCAGATGCATTAAACCACGCATCCATCATTGATGGTGTTCGCTTGTGTAAAGCCCAACGATATCGCTACAGCAATAACAATATGGTGGAATTAAAACAGCGCCTTGAAGAAGCTAAAGCTGCGGGTGCGCGCCATATTCTGGTTGCGACTGACGGTGTTTTTTCGATGGATGGCGTGATTGCTGATCTGAAAACTGTTTGCGACCTTGCGGATGAATATAACGCATTGGTTATGGTGGATGACTCCCATGCTGTTGGTTTTGTGGGTGAAAACGGTCGTGGTAGCCATGAGTATTGTAAAGTGATGGGGCGAGTAGACATTATTACTGGCACATTAGGAAAAGCTTTAGGTGGTGCATCTGGTGGTTATACTGCCGCCAAAAAAGAGGTTGTCGAGTGGTTACGCCAACGCTCACGTCCATACCTATTCTCTAACTCTTTGGCTCCCGCCATTGTTGCTGCGTCCATTAAGGTGATCGATATGATGACCGAAGGGCAAGAGCGTCGTGAAAAATTGTGGGCTAATGCGAAGTTATTTAGAGAAAAAATGTCTGCAGCAGGATTTACATTAGCAGGCGCCGACCACGCCATCATTCCTGTGATGTTAGGGGATGCCAAGGTTGCTCAGCAATTCGCTTCAGAGCTATTAAAAGAGGGTATTTATGTCACTGGATTTTTCTATCCGGTGGTTCCGCAAGGGCAAGCGCGAATTCGCACGCAAATGTCCGCTGCACACAGTGAAGCCGATATTTTACACGCGGTTGATGCATTCACCCGTATTGGCAAAAAGCTTCAATTAATTTAGTTATCAAGTTGATTTTCTTATCAAATTAATACAGTTATGAAATTAAAGTGGTTATGAAATTAAAGTGGTCATGAAATTAATGTAATCATAAATAAAAGGTCGCCTATGAAAGCACTGTCCAAATTAAAAGCAGAACCAGGTATATGGATGACAGATGTTCCGAAACCGGAACTGGGACACAATGATGTGATGATTAAAATCCGTAAAACCGCTATTTGCGGAACGGATGTTCATATCTACAACTGGGATGAATGGTCGCAAAAAACTATTCCCGTTCCGATGGTGGTGGGTCATGAATATATAGGGGAAATTGTTGAGATTGGACAGGAAGTTAAAGGGTTTAAAATTGGTGACCGTGTTTCTGGTGAAGGGCATATTACCTGCGGTCATTGTCGTAATTGCCGAGGTGGGCGCACTCATCTATGCCGTAATACCATTGGCGTTGGCGTAAATCGCCCAGGATGCTTTGCTGAATATCTAGTGATCCCCGCGTTTAACGCCTTTAAAATTCCAGACAATATTCCCGATGAAATTGCAGCAATTTTCGATCCATTTGGTAATGCGGTACATACGGCATTATCGTTTGATTTAGTGGGTGAAGACGTGTTGGTTTCGGGCGCAGGCCCTATCGGTATTATGGCGGCAGCGGTTTGCCGACATGTTGGTGCTCGCCATGTTGTGATCACGGACGTGAATGATTATCGCCTTGAATTAGCGAAAAAAATGGGTGTAACCCGCGCGGTAAACGTGAGTCGTGAAAATCTTAAAGACGTTATGAATGAGCTGGGCATGAAAGAAGGTTTTGATGTAGCGTTAGAAGTTTCAGGAGCGCCCGCCGCTTTCCAGACCATGCTAGACACCATGAACCACGGTGGCAGAATTGCGCTATTAGGTATTCCGCCAGCTTCAATGGCAACAGACTGGAGCCAAGTTATCTTTAAAGGTCTGTTTATCAAGGGAATTTATGGGCGTGAAATGTTTGAAACTTGGTATAAGATGGCGACGCTCGTGCAATCAGGCCTCGATTTATCGCCCATCATTACGCATGAGTTTTCTATTGATGATTTCCAGAAAGGCTTTGATGTGATGTGCTCAGGGCAGTCAGGAAAAGTGATTTTAAACTGGGATTAATGCAGAATTAATTTATGAGCTTAAAGGGTTTATGGGCAAGCGCCTTTAAACCCTTTTTATTTTTAGCCTTACCCGCTATGGCATTTTCTTTTCTGTAATTAGGGGCTGTAGGGTTTTATCTTGATAAATTGCCTCGACCACAAACATGAGTAGCTCAATGCCTTGCAGGCGGGTTGATGGCAGTTCGATATCGCATATACCTAACTCTGCGGGACTGACTGTTTTCTCAGGTTGTTCCGTAGCGTCGTTGGTCAGTTCTGGCTCTGCAAGAGTTGGCGTAGCATCATCAGAATCTGCCGTCGTTTTAGCCACTTCATGAGGTTTTACCTCTGATTTGCTTGGCGTTTTGGTCTCGGGCTTTATCACTGGCAGAGTAGGATTAACGCCTTCAGGCTGCATTCTGAGAGTTTTGCGTGGTTCGCCAGTTGCTGGCTGATAGCCAACCAGTGTACTGACAGGAACAAGTTCAACATCCGCAGGAACTAATGGAATAAATTTTTGTAAGGCGCGTACAGTTGATGGATGCGGGTGACCAATAGCCACCGCGCTGCCATGTTTACGCGCGTAAGCAATGGCTCTATTCAACTGTGTACGAGTTTCTTCTTCAGATTGGTGATTATCGATAAAAATATTGCGCTTCGTTGAGGGAACGCCGAATTCTTTAGCGGCATTCAATGCCTGTGTATTGCCAATCGTGACGCTATCTAAGAAAAAGAGGTTCGATTGCGACAGCGAGCGCATCACATTGCGCATTCCTGACAGACTGGAGGTCATCTCGCTGCCCATATGGTTATTCATTCCTTTGGCATGAGGAACTCGACTAATGGCATTTTTGATGATGCGATCAACTTCTTCAGCACTCATCGAGGGTGCCAAAGTATCTTTTTCAAGAGGTTGTTTGCTCAATGGTTTCATGGGCATATGGATTAAAATATCCCGCCCTTGCTGATAGGCGGTTGCCGCAACTTCAGCGCCATGAGGTGAGTTAGGTAAAATCGCAATACTGATGGCGGCCGGTAACGCTAGGATTTGATTATCTTCTTTGGCTCGGTAACCGAAATCATCAATGACAATGGCGAGCTTAGCGGCACTCGCCTGAGCGCCGACCATAATAAGGAGTAGGCTAATCAGTGATTTCATCGGCGAGTGTCTTAACATAATTATTTTCCTAACGTTTTGTAGCTTAGCATTTGAAAACTTAGCTTTTGAAAACCTAGCATTTATAGGCAGTGTGAAAGATTGTCGGGCTACCTTCCTAACCATGGACGAGGGTTAACGGTCTTACCTTGTCGGCGAATTTCAAAGTAAAGAGCTGGGCGTTCTTGACCGCCACTGCTTCCCACTAACGCAATTGGTTGGCCTGCGCGGACTTCTTGTCCCACATTTACCAGCGCACTTTGGTTATAGCCGTATAGGCTCATATCCCCTTTACCATGTTCAACGACAACAACTAAACCATAGCCTTGAAGCCAGTCAGCGAGTAATACGCGACCATCCGCAATAGCCTTAACTTGGGTGCCTTCATTCGCCGCAATAACCATCCCTTTCCAGCGTAATTCGCTGGAGATCACATCCCCATAATTATGCAGGGTAGAACCACGAACTGGCCAAATAGCTTGACCTGCAGGACGACCTAAACCGCCTGTTCGAGACATCAGTGATTGCTCACTTTCAGATGGCTTATACGTGGCGCCTTTCTGTTTGGCTTTTCGTTCTTTTTCAGCTACTTGAGCACGAATTCGCGCGGCTTCACGCGCTTCGCGTTCAGCGCGCGCTTTAGCTTCACGTTCTGCTTTAGCAATTTTGTCGCGTAATCTGGCTTCGTTCTGTTTTAAGACCGCGAGGTTTTTTTGATCTTCTTTTAATGCGCTTTCTAATACGGTTAAGGTTTTTTGCCGTGACGCTTGCGCATTATCGAGCTTTTGCTTTTCTTGTTGTTGGCGTGTGAGCGTTGTTTTTTGCTCAGCTTGCTTTTTTTGTTCTAATTGTTTCTGTTCGTGCAACTCTTTGGTCGTTTCTTCTAGATCAAGAATGTTTTTTTCACGGGCTTGGTTGAGGTAGCCATAATAAGCAAGAATTCGCTCTTCCCGTTGGCCTTCTTCACCCTTTAAGAGTAGCGATAAACCTTGGTGTTTACCAAGTCGGAATGCGGCATCTAACTGCTCAGCAAGCAATTTTTCTTGTTCATTTTTTTTCTTTTGCAGTCGACTGATATTGCTAGATAAGGCGGAGATTTCTTTATCTAGCTGTTTTAATTGGTTTTGTGTTAGGTGCAAATCACGGCTTGCTGCAGAAATACTTTGTTCTTGCTCTTTGAGTTGCAAAAGGAGATTACTTTTTTTAGTTTGCTGTTCTTTAACGCTTTTTTCTTTTTCAGCAATACTTTTTAGCAGGTCATTTAATTGACCTTTATTTTCGGTGATCTGATTCGCGAGCGCGACGTGAGAAGGCGCCAAAGTGAATAACCCCAAACCAAGCAGGGCAGGGATCATTGCCTGACGAACAAAAAATGTCTTTATTCGATGGGATGTATGGGCCATTGTGATAGATCACCTCAATTAAATGCAATAACTGATTATTTCATCTGCAAGTCGTGCTTTCCAGTGTTCTCTTAAAAATAGTCATAAAAACGCTTAAAAATTAAGAATATTGCTATTATGCCATTTGATACTAAGTCAAATTATAGGCGTATTATCGCTGAATTTTACTGTATAGCTAGAGTTAGGGGACTTTTTTCTATTTAGATGGGAATTAATTTAGCGTCAAAGTCGAGTCTGAGCATGTTTATGTTAAAATGCCTGCGTACAGCTTTGAGAAAAAATTCTTTTTTTCAGAAAAAAGGTGTTAATTCTGCGAGTGTTTTCGCAAAAAAGACCTTCTAGTTTGCGCTAACTGGCTGTAATTAGCTCAGCACAAAGGTATACTCTGAACCCTTTGATATTCGTTTTTAACTAACGGGAGTAATTGCCCCCCATGATCCAAGAAATCATGCAATTTGTCGGTCGTAACACGTTTGTTAGTCTGACTTGGATAGTGTTATTTGTTGCCGTGGTCGTGATGACCTTCAGAAGCCTATTCTCTAAAACTAAAGTCATTGCGCGCACTCAAGCGATTACAATGATCAATAAAGAAGAAGCAGTCGTTGTGGACTTACGTACTCGCGAAGAGTTCCGCAAAGGGCATATTATTGATTCTATTAACTTAACACCATCTGAAATTAAAGATAATAATTTGGGTGAGCTGGAAAAACATAAACAGAAATCTGTGATTATGGTTTCTGCAAGTGGAATGGAAGCAACTAAACCTGCAGAACAGCTTGCTCATCATGGCTTTGAAAAAGTCTTTGTCCTGAAAGAAGGGATCGCTGGTTGGGCGGGTGAAAACCTACCACTGGCTCGTGGTAAGAAGTAATTATCCGGCACTGAAAAGATGTGCCGGCAACTGAATATATCTCGAAACTCTAATATGGAAGTAAGGTAATTATTATGTCAGAACAAAACAACTCAGAAATGGTATTTCAAATTCAACGTATCTATGCAAAAGACGTTTCATTTGAAGCACCTAATGCACCTCAAATCTTTCAAAAAGAGTGGCAGCCAGAGATCAAATTAGATTTAGATACTTCTTCAACTCAGCTAGCTGAAGGCGTGTATGAGGTTGTTCTGCGTGTGACAACTACCGCAACTCTGGGCGAAGAAACTGCATTTCTGTGTGAAGTTCAACAAGCGGGTGTGTTCTCCATTGATGGTATCGAAGGTACTCAAATGGCACATTGCTTAGGTGCATACTGCCCGAACATCCTGTTCCCATATGCGCGTGAAACTATCACGAACATGGTGGGCCGTGGTACTTTCCCACAATTGAACTTAGCGCCAGTTAACTTTGATGCACTGTTCATGAATTACTTACAGCAGCAACAAGGTGAACAAGCGCAGAACCCTGAAGTTCAATAAGGTCGCTTAATGAATACTGCTTCAATGACAGTGATCGGTGCCGGCTCGTACGGCACCGCTTTAGCCATTACCCTTGCACGTAATGGCCATCAGGTGGTGTTGTGGGGGCATGATCCAGCACACATCCGTAAATTAAACCAAGAACGTAGCAATCAGGCATTTTTACCTGGTGTTTCTTTCCCTGATAGTTTATCTCTCGAAACGGACTTAAAAAGCGCCGTTGAAGCGAGCCTGAATATCTTGATTGTGGTACCTAGCCATGTATTTGGTGATGTACTCAAACAAATCAAACCGTATCTAAAAGCGGGCTCCCGCATTATTTGGGCAACCAAAGGGTTAGAGAGAGATACTGGGCGTTTGTTGCAAGATGTAGCGCGTGAGGTATTAGGAAACGAAATTCCTCTGGCGGTGCTTTCTGGGCCTACTTTCGCAAAAGAGCTTGCGGCAGGTCTTCCTACTGCTATTTCAGTCGCCGCATCCGACAGCCAATTTGGTGATGATTTACAAAAATTATTCCATTGTGGCAAAAGTTTCCGCGTCTATAAAAACCCTGACATGATTGGTGTGCAGCTCGGTGGCGCAGTGAAAAACGTTATCGCGATTGGCGCTGGGATCTCTGATGGTATGGGCTTTGGCGCAAACGCACGTACGGCATTGATCACCCGAGGCTTAGCTGAAATGAGCCGCTTAGGTGTATCACTGGGCGCGGATCCATCCACATTTATGGGTATGGCAGGACTTGGCGACCTAGTGTTAACCTGCACTGACAACCAATCTCGTAACCGCCGTTTCGGCATGATGCTGGGCAATGGTGTCAGTGTGGAAGAGGCGGAAAAAGAGATTGGTCAAGTGGTTGAAGGTTATCGCAATACCAAAGAGGTGAAAGCCCTTGCGGAGCGTGCCGGTGTTGAAATGCCAATCACAGAACAGATTTATCAAATTCTCTACTGCAATAAAAATGTGTTAGAAGCCTCCCAAGCCTTGCTTGGGCGCGCAACTAAAGACGAAATTGCAGATATGCCTAAATTACCAAGCTAATAATAATCAAGCTAATAATAATATAGAAGAGAGCCATTATGTCGCGTGAAGAACTGGATAGAATTTGGGGTTACATTAAGGAAGAAGCCAAGGCGCTTGCTGACTGTGAGCCTTTACTTGCCAGTTTTTTTAACGCGACATTACTGAAGCATGACAACCTCGGTAGTGCGCTTAGCTATATGTTGGCGAATAAGTTGAGTTCGCCAATTATGCCCGCAATGGAAGTCCGCGAAATTGTGGAAGAAGCCTATCGTAATGATGAGCAGATGATTTTCTCTGCGGCGATGGATCTTTCTGCTGTCCGTTTACGTGACCCTGCGGTTGATAAATATTCCACGCCACTGCTGTATTTGAAAGGTTTTCACGCCCTACAAGCCTATCGTATTGGGCATTGGTTATGGGGTGAAGGGCGTAAAGCATTGGCCGTTTATCTGCAAAACCAAATTTCGGTCTCTTTTGGGGTCGATATTCACCCTGCTGCTCGTATTGGTTGTGGGATTATGCTCGACCACGCGACTGGGATTGTGATTGGTGAGACGGCGATTGTCGAAAATGATGTGTCTATTCTTCAGTCTGTTACATTAGGCGGTACCGGTAAAACCTGTGGCGACCGTCATCCTAAAGTACGTGAAGGGGTGATGATTGGCGCTGGTGCTAAAATTCTGGGCAATATTGAAATTGGTCGCGGCGCAAAAATTGGAGCGGGCTCCGTGGTGTTGCACCCAGTTCCTCCTCATACCACAGTGGCGGGAGTTCCTGCGCGTATTGTTGGTAAGCCAACAAGCGATAAGCCATCGCTGGAGATGGATCAAAACTTTAATGGTAACGTTGATGGTTTTGAAGGCGGAGATGGGATTTAAATAAAGTTAGTAATGATAGCGACAGGCAATGATGACTAGTGCGGTATTTTCGATTGCATAAACTAGCCTATTTGTTTCATCTATTCTACGAGACCAGAAGCCAGCTAAGTTTTCTTTTAGTGGCTCTGGTTTACCTATACCGCTGAATGGCGTTCTTTTCGTGTCTTCAATGAGTTTATTGATCCGCTTTAATGTCTTTTTATCTTGGTTTTGCCAGTATAGATAATCTTCCCAAGCTTGATCTGTCCATGTTAGAAGCCTACTCATTGATGAGTTTTCTCTCTGAAATTTTACCCGCTTTAAATTGCTCGATAGACTTGTTGAGATGCTCTGCATTTGCAGGAGAGCGCAATAAATAAATAGTTTCCATTAAACTATTGTAGTATTCCAAGGACATGACTACCGCCGCTTCAGAATCACGGCGGGTTATAATCGTCGTATCCATATCATCAACAACTCTATCAAGCACAGCTTTCAAATTGCTTCTAGCATCACTAAAGGAAATGGTTTTCATTGTATGATACCTGTATTGTACTATTTATTGTACAAGTCTAGCAGCAACTTAAAAGATGTTCAAGATTTGTTCTAAATCTAGCAAACGGCATAAGCAAACTAAACTAGTCTTTCAGTAGCGCACCCGGATATCCAAGCTGGCGCCAAGTTTCGAAAACCACAACGGCGACCGAGTTAGACAGGTTCATACTGCGGCTTTCTGCCAGCATCGGGATACGAATTTTCTGCTCGATTGGCATATTATCGAGAACATAAGGCGGTAAGCCGCGGGTTTCTGGTCCAAACATCAAATAATCATCTTCCCGATAGCTCACATTGCTGTGGCTTGGTTTGCCTTTGGTGGTTAGCGCAAACACACGAGCGCCTGTTGGCGATTGATTATTATCAGGATTTAACCCTTCACTTTCTAAGAATGCGTAATAGTCATGGTGATGTTTGATATCCGCAAACTCGCTGTAATCTAGCCCTGCACGGCGTAAGCGTTTGTCATCCCAAGTAAAACCGAGGGGATGGATCAGGTGCAGGCTAAAGCCTGTATTAGCGCATAAGCGGATGATATTCCCAGTATTGGGTGGGATTTCAGGTTCGAATAAAACAATATGTGGCATAACGTTAACGGCTATTGGTCGGGATGAAAAAAGATGATGCAGAGTTTACGCGCAAATTTGGAAAGATGCATTAGTTGTGTGGCAGTGGGAGTGAAAGGCGAGCGGATGGCTCGCCATTCCATTAATACTGATAAACATAGCTATAGTCATCAGATTTTTCATCAATGCCATTAAGAATGGCACCCGTGATTTCAATATTATTTTGCTTGAAATGTTTAAGTGCGCGCTCAATTTCTTTCACGGTATTCACGCCATAATAGGCAACTAAAAGTGATGTACCAGCATATTTCCCGATGATAGCCGGATCGGTAATCGCAAAAATGGGCGCCGTATCCAGTAGAACCATGTCATATTGATGTTTAACGGAGTCTAATAAATGCTTAAATTGCTCGCTCATCAGCAGTTCTGAAGAGTGCGTAGTGCTTTTCCCTCGACTGATAATATCCAAATTCTCAATAACTTGTTGATGTTTTGAGATGGAATCCCCGCCGTGTTGAGATAAGAATTCTGAAAGCCCAGATTTATTGTCTAACCCAAATGTTTTATGAATATGTCCTTTGCGTAAATCGGTATCGATAAGCAGAATTTTTTTACCTGCATTGGCGAGGACGACAGCCATATTTGCAGTAATAAAACTTTTTCCTACATTTGGGGATGCACTTGTCACCATCACAATATTATTGTCTTGATTCATCACGGAGAAATAGACGCTTGTTCTTAATGAACGAATGGATTCTATTGCCATATCTGCTGGATTTTCAATGGATAGGGGCTTTTTACTCTCGCGATACCGTGATTTTTTTTCATCCAACGAGAATGGCACAGTGGCATAAACACGAAGGTCCAGCGCCTCGAGATCTTCCGTGCTCTTAATTTTATTGTTGAGAAACTCTTTTCCGATCACAAAGGCGCAGCCCATCACGAGACCCAATAAAGAGGCCAGCATCATGATTAAGCTTTTTTTAGGGGCGATGGCCACGGGGTAAGATTCCGCAGAGTCAATAATTCGCACATCGGCAGTGATCCCTGAATTTAGTACACTGAGTTCGCGCTGCTTGGTCACCAACTGATTATAAATAGCTTGCTCGGATTCCACATCGCGAGTTAAACGAATAATTTGCTGTTGGGTGTTTGGCAGTTGTTGGATATTTTTGCTGGCTTTTTCTTTCTCGAGTAATAATTTTTGACGTTGATCGAGTAAGGATTGATAAGTCGGGTGGCTACGGGTATATCGTTGTTGAAGCTCCACTTCTTTAAAAGTAAGCTCATTTAGCTTTTCTTCTATATGCAGTGCACTCTCAAGTGCGGATTTGGCCTCTAGCGTTAGGTCAATAGACTCATTTTGTTTACGAAACGTATTTAACTGATTTTCATAATGGTCGAGCTTATTTTTTACTTTTGGTATGTAGTTATCTAAAAAAATCAATGTGTTGTTTGTAGCTTGCTTTCTATGCGCTCTATTCTGGTTAATATAATTTTGAATAACATTATCCAAAATCTCGATGTTTTCTCGCTGATTTGTTCCTTTCACTATTAAGTTAATGATGCCAGAGCCTTTACTGGCTTCATTCATACTGAGACGGCGTCGCAAATTTTCGATAGCAGAATAACGATCTTTTTTTATTAAGGTCAGTTTTTCCCCACCTTGAGCGATATATGAATCAATCAATAAGTGAATTTCCCCTTGCTTTAACATGGTGCCAATTTGCCCATGATAAATTTGGTCGGCAAAAGCCAACGTATATTGGCGATCATTTAAAAAGGTTAACGTGGCGGGTTGACCGATTAAATCTGGGGGGAGTTGATACTCTGCAATATGAACAATAGCCGCATCACTCAGAAATTTGGAGAATATCTTTGAAGGCAAAATCTGAATATCGAGATTCAAATCTGACACGGTTTTGCCTAGCACCATTCTGGATTTAATGACTTCAATTTCTGAATCGATTTGCCCATTATTGCCGCCAAAAAGCATCCCATCATTCATTTTTTCTAATAGTGATGCTTGGTTGACCTTATCGTACTGCAATGTGGCATTTGCTTGGTAAATAGGAGAAGCGAACCAGCAATACACTCCGGCACTTAAAATGGCGACAATAGTAAACGCCGCTATCGTTAGCGTGTTAGATTTCAGGGTTTTTAATATAGCGAGTAAGTCGATTTCATCGGTGTTCGGTGAATATTTTTTTTCTGTATTGTTCATATAAATAATGGTTCATAGGGTTAGTTTTTAAATAAGTTTAAATAGAAGCTAAATCTTTCCTTGCCATGAGCCAGCGGCTTTTTCCATAAGCTGATAAACATGCTCAAACATCTCCTCGCTATGTTTATAAGGATCTGGGATTTCGGTTTTATTCAGCCATTCACCAAATAGCATGACTTTGCCTCGGGTTTGCGGAAACTGTTGATAAAGTTTTTGGGTATGGCTGTTTTCCATTACGAGGATCAAATCCGCCATCTGGCATAAATGCCGGGTCAAACGACGAGAACGATTCGCCTCCAAAGAGAGGTGATGGCTTTTTGCTATATAGCGAGCTTGAGCATCAGCCCGTTGATTTTCCAGCGCAATCAGGCCAGCGGAGTGGATCCTTTTTTTGGGGAAAAGCCCCTGCATTAAACGCTCCGCAGTGGGTGAGCGGCAGATGTTCCCCATGCACACGATAAGAATGTTATTGAACATAAGTGTTTGATTAAAAATAAAATTACCATGCATAAATACGCTTAGTCCCTTCGGCAAGCTGGTTGTATGAGGCGATGGTTGGCAGTAATTGGGTGATTAAACGGTTCCACTGAACAATGGGCGCCGCTGTCACATAAACAAGGTCATAAGGTTGTAATTTAAATTCAGTTCCCATCACGAGTGACGTCGCATCGGAGAGGTCGAGCTGATAAATTGCTGCCATTTTGGTAAGGGATTGTTCGTCTTCAGAACCCGCCGTTGGTGCGGTTTTATGCGTTGACCGGATGACAAAAATCCCTGTCGCACTCGCGGTAGTTTGGCTGAGTCCATTAGCTTTACTTAGCGCTTCAGTGATGCTCATCCCTGCACGGTCGATAGTCAACGTTGATGGTTGCCCCACTTCTCCCATCACAAAAACTTTTTGCGCATCATTACGGGGAACATAGAGAACATCGCCGGATAGCATTAAATAGTTTTGGGTTAAATCACCATATTGGATTAACGATTGCAGCGAGATTTTTATCTCTTTCCCTCCGCGGGTGAGGATCACATTGTCCCAGTCCGCCTTTTCGGTTAACCCGCCTGCGGTATTAAAGGCTTCCAAAATAGTGAGAGGGACATTGGTGATGGGTAAGGAACCCGGCTTGGTAACTTCGCCAGACACATAGATTTTTTGTGAGCGAAAGGCAGCAATGCTGACATCGATTTGTGGTGTTTCAAGGTAGGCAGCAAGTCGGGTACTTACTAATTTCCTGATTTCATTGATTGTTTTACCGAGAACGGAGACTTTTCCAATATAGGGATAATAAATGGTGCCATCTGAGTGAACCCAATTTCCTGAATCGGCGGCGCTGCGATAGGAGCCCGCAGGGATAGTGAGTTCAGGGTGATTCCATACGGTAATCGCCAGCACATCCCCCACACCAACACGATAGTCATAACCGGCTAGCTGTTCTTCAAGCTGTGGATTAGATTTGGCGATCACGGGAGCAACCTGCATTTCGCTTAGCAGTTTAGGGGAGATAGGGTAAATATCCACAAGTTGGTTGATATTCTGCTTACCAGTATCAATAGTCCTTTTTCCTGATGTGGAAATATAGGTTCCCGGCGTGAGATGACACCCAGAAACTAGGATGCTCATTGTGATAGTAATGAGGTATTTACTGAACATGATAATAGCCCTAAATCAGGATGGATAATGGTAATTTTTAGTGATCGAAGTTACACAACACAAAGTTTATTCGGGATAATAATTTAGTTTTAAATAAAAAACCAAATAATTCATCCAAAAATCGATGTTATATTAAAATATAATAAAATAAAAAATGATATTGATGAGGTGGATATTTTGTGAATAAGAGAGGGTAAGGCTATAGGGGGAGGTAAAGCGCGAGTCAGGGAGTAAGTAGGTTAATAGTGTGGTGAGAATAGAGTTTGAGGGAATAAAAAATGAAAAATAAAAAGGCGAGCTAGAGGCTCGCCTAATTGATGCTATATCAAGAATGATTTAGCTTTGATAGCCGTTGGGGTTCATAGATTGCCAGCGCCAGCTATCATCAACCATATCTTGCACGGAATATTGAGCTTTCCATTTTAAATCGTTGAGCGCTTTTTCAGGGCTAGACCAACATTCAGCGATATCCCCTGGTCTTCTCGCAACAATTTTATATGGAATTGGCTTATTAGCCGCTTTTCCAAATGCAGCGATCATTTCTAGCACACTAGTGCCTTTCCCTGTTCCAAGATTATAAATATGTAATCCTGATTTTTGGCTGGTATGTGTTAATGCTGCAATGTGTCCATCGGCTAAATCCATAACGTGGATATAGTCGCGAACCCCTGTGCCATCTGGAGTCGGGTAGTCATTACCGAATACCATAACTTCTTTATGGCGACCGACTGCAACTTGAGCGACATATGGCGCTAGGTTATTAGGTGTGCCTTGTGGATCTTCACCAATTAAGCCTGACTGATGAGCGCCGACAGGGTTGAAGTAACGCAATAAGGTCAAAGACCATTCGCTTTCTGCGATATGCAGGTCAGTCAGTATTTGTTCTACCATATACTTACTGGTGCCATATGGGTTGGTGGTACCACCAACTTTGGAATTCTCAGTCAGAGGAACTTCTTCAGGGTCACCATATACCGTTGCTGATGAGCTAAAAATTAAGCTTTTAACACCCGCCTGACGCATACTTTGCACTAACACTAAGGTGCCATTTACGTTAACGTCATAGTATTCAATCGGTTTTTGAACAGATTCACCCACCGCTTTTAAACCCGCAAAGTGGATCACTGAGCTAATGGAATGCTGAGCAAAAATGGTGTCCAAAATGCTTTTGTCACGTACATCACCTTGATAAAACGTCGGTTTAGTTCCCGTGATAGTTTCAATGCGATTAAGCACCTCAAGGTTGGCGTTATGGAGGTTATCTAAAATGATCGGCTGAATACCTTGCTGGATCATTTGCACACAGGTATGGCTACCAATATAGCCAAGACCGCCGGTGACTAATACGCAAGAACTGCTCATGGTTGCATCCTGTCTGTATATTCCAAAATTGAGATTATGAAAAACGGGTTTTATTTAAACTCATATTGCACAGTATTGGCGATACCTTGTTCCAAAGTAACAGGTGGAACAAAAGAGGTATTTCCAATGTAATTGGATTTAAATTGTGTACGAGCACAGAATTTTTTCACACGAATACTACTTACTGGGAATTCTTTGCCCGTCAGTTTAGAAAGCACATCAAAACAGTAGCCACCTAAAATTCCAACTGGATATGGAATGCGGATATTAGATTTTGGCTTATTAAGGGCACCGCAAATGACCGTTGTTAATTCGTTCATTGTAAAATCAGGCTTATCGATGTAATTGAATACATGCTTTCCTTCCGTGAAGGTGGTTGCGAACGTAATAAACGCTGCAATATTTTCCACGTAAGCCATAGATTTTTGGTTATTACCCGAACCGATCATTAAGAACCGACCAGACGCAATTTGACGGAATAGGTTATAAACGTTACCACGGTTATTTTCACCAAATACAACGGTTGGACGAATCGTGACTAAGACGTTGTTCGCAGATTTTGCCTGCCATGCATCGTAAACGTATTCAGCTTCTAACTTAGATTTACCGTAGTGGTTAAATGGATGATATTCGCCATCTTCCCCGGTTTCTTTTTCAACGAAGCCATAAACAGCAACCGATGAAGTGAAAACAATATGTTTGATACCCAATTGTTCAGCGACATCACAGACGTTTTTGGCACCATCAACGTTCACTTCATAGTAAAGGCTAATAGGGTGAACGTTATCTTTATGTTTTGCTGATAGGTTAATAATAACATCGCTACCTTTCAGCGGCTCGATAAGCGTTTCAGGTTTGGTGACATCACCAAATTCCCATTTTTCAGGGTGGGCTTCACTTTTTTCAATATCAACAATTTTGAAATCGATATTTTGAGATTTTAATTGGTTTGACAGACGTGTTCCGATAAAACCGGAACCACCGATGATAGTTAGCATTAATTATTATCCTTGAACTAATTTGATGTATTCATGTGCGACAGATTCAATATTAAATTGATGTCGCGTATTTTGTGCACAATCATAATAGGCTAAGTAGTTTTCTGATATTTTTGTCAATGCCTTAAGTAAACTGTCCACATCATTATTCACTAATAATCCATTACTCTTATTATCGGAAGGATATATAAGTTCAGAACACCCACCGACATTACTTAAAATTAATGGTAAGCCGGCGGAGCCTGCTTCTATGGCTGACATTGGTAATCCTTCGCTGTCGGAACAAAGAACGAAGATGTCAAAATCATAATAAGCATCAAAATTATTAATTTCGCCTAAGAAGAATATATTTTCATGTTTATCGGAGTGTTGTGATTTCAAATTTTCAAGCAGAGGTCCATCACCAACTAGATAAAAATCTACAGACGGTGTTTTTTTCGCTGCTTCAATAAATAAATCAGCTCGTTTAGGGTGCACCATCCTCCCTACAAAAAGAGCTTTTAGTCTACTATTTACTTTTTCTTTTCTTCTTAGTGGAGAAATTCTGTTTTTTATAACAGAGATTTTATTTTCACTGATCCCGATGATATTAATAGCATTTTTTTTATCTTGCTCGGAAACACAAAGAATTGTATTTGACATCAATGATAATGACTTTTCAATCCAACAGAAGATATTTTTAAATCTCCCTCCATTATATATGCAGGACCAACCATGAGAGACATATATATGATTGTGAGGTTTTAATAATTTTGCTAGGCGAGCATATAAGCCTGCATTGGCTGAGTTCGATATAACAGTGTCAATGCTGTTTTTTTTCAAGATTCTTGATATTTTAAAAATGCAAGATGGTTTTTTAGTACTTACTAATTCAGGAAGAATGAATGTGTTTTCAATAGGGAAGTGGCTTGTTAGCCAGCCTTTTTCTGATGTTATTAAATATACATCAAAAGTAGACTTTAATATGTTATATAACTCTAGTACCCATGTTTGAGCACCACCAATTTCAGATTTTGTAATTACAATAGCTATTTTTTTATTCATGTCTTAGATGTGTTTTTTTTTGAAATTATTACTATTAAAATAATAAACAAATTAAAAAAAATAAAAGTGGGAGAAGATATTTTTATAAAGCATAATAAAATTAGTGTTTTTTCCTTTAAACTAAAATTAAGGTAAATTAAGAAAGCCAAGAAACCGACAGTCAATAAAATCCCTATTGGAATTCCAAAAATTATAAAAAATGAACCAAATATAGTAAGGTCATATAAAGCTTCGTAAAATGAAGGTGCAGATATGCTTTTTCCAGTTAATCCATAACCTAGGTATAGAAGATGCTCTGATGAGAGAAGGTTTTTGATTATTTCAAATTTAATATTATTACTAGAATCAAGACCAGATTGAAATGCATCGTAGCGTGCTGAAATTTCCGGTATGGAGATTAACAATAAAGGAAATAGAAATAACATAAAAACAAGAAGATTATTTCTTTTAAATAAAACGATTATCAAAAACGAAGATATTAATATTATCCCAAGTGTTGATAAAGTTAAGAAACAACTTGTTGCACCCAAGAAATAATAAAAATCCAACTTTGGTTTTATAAGGTAATAAACTGTTAATAGAGAAACTATAATGCCGGATATAATTGATGGCTCAGCTGTTAACCCGGATGGACGAAATGTTCCATTAGAATAAGATGTTCTAGAATCAACACCACCTAACATTCTAGAATAATCAATGTTAATATTAAATAAATAATGTGATAAGAATTGAATTATAACGGAAAGAGATAGAATAAATATTACGATTTTCATCGATTTTATGTAAACATTAGTGCTAAATTTCGATATTTTCGTATATATGAAATAGACGCAAAGAATCCAAAAACATACTCGAATTGTTTGTAACCAAATTAATTCTTGATGCAGTAAAAAATTGGACTGTATGGCAGTCCAGACAAAAATGAAAGAAACCAATAATAATGTAATTGTTAAACCTTTAAGGCTTGCAGAATTATGAACTAAAAAAATAAATATAGAAATAAAACCAAGAAATACAAGTTGAGTGCCATAAATAACTATTGGTGATGGCAATATAATAGAAAAAAAAAGCAATATACTACTCAATAACCATACTTCAGAAGATTTATTACTTTCTGGGTTGATTTTATTTTTTTTCATTCGAATATATTTCAATCCAATTAGAGACTATTTTTTCAATAGAAAAGTTATCTTCGATGTGTTTTCTTGCTAATTTTTTGAGGTTTTCTTTATCTATGTCTGGCATTGATATAGCTTTTAATACAGCGGTAGAAAGTTGCCCACTATCTTTAATTGGCACTAGAAAACCATTATTACCTAATACCTCTTTAACTCCACCACTGTCAGTTGCTATAGTTATCCTTTCGCATGACATCGCTTCAGCTACAACTAATCCAAAACCTTCCCATTCAGATGAAAGAACAAAAAAATCACATGCAGACATCCAATCATGAACATTATTTTTTAAACCTAAAAATAATACATTGTTCTCAAGGTTTAATTTTTTAGTTAAGTATTGAAGCTCTCCCTTCAATTCACCATCACCAATAATTAAAATTTTTATATTTGAGTAGGTAGCTTTAACATGAGAAAAAGCAACTAGTAGATTAGGGTAGTCTTTTGCTTTTGTTAATCGACCGACAGATAGAAATACAATATCATTATCAGTAATATTTAATTTATCTCTAATTTTAGTTCTAGAGTTCTGAGAGAATTTAAATTTTTTTGTATCAATTCCGTTATATTGCACTCGAACTTTATTCAGTGTTACGGCTTTCTTTTCTAGAAACTCATCAACTGCCTCTTGACTTACGTTAGTTGATAAATCGGTTAGAAAATCAGTGAGTCGATATGATAACATTCTTAGTTTACCACCCTCATTTTTATTGTGCATAGTTGATACTAAAAACTTAATTGGGGTGGATATACGTAATAGCCTAGCGAATATATTGGCGTGAATCATATGACTATGCACAACATCAGGCCTGATTCTTTTTATTATCTTTCGAGCTAAACGATAAGCATTAATAAAACTGATGAAAGATTTTTTCAAATTTAAGCAATCAATTTTAACTTCAGATTTTTGTGGTTTGATAATTAATGTATCTGTTAGGGATATAATATGTACAAAATGTCCTTTTTTTACATATTCATCAGCAAGGCTGCAAAGTTGTTTTTCCGCGCCACCCATTCCTAAGCCTGTTGTTATAAAAACAATCTTCATCTTACTATTTTCTCAGTAATTCTATCCAAAGGGGTAATATATTTTCTATAGAAAATCTATTGGAATTCATTATTGAATTTTCTTGAATGTGTTTATAGCTATCAAAATCTGACTCTATTAATTGAATGGCATTTTTCATATGTAATGACAGCTCTTCTATATCATTAGGTTTACATATCCATCCGGATTTATCATGTTGAATTATTTCTCTTGGACCTGCGTCACAATCAAAAGAAATGACTGGTAATCCACATGCTTGAGCTTCTAATATAACCAACCCAAAGCCTTCAAATCTAGAGCTTAAAACAAAATATGAGGCAGTATAGTATTCTGATAAAATATTAGAGGTATTAGGGACTATTTGTACTGAAGAATTTAAAGATAACTCCATTATCATATTTTTTAGTTTAATTTCATCTTCACCAGAACCTACAATTCTTAGTTTCCAATTCGGATATTGCTTGCTAATAATCTCCCATGATGAAATTAACATATCAAAACCCTTTTGATGAGTTAATCGCCCAACAGCAAGGATTATTTTTTCTCTTGGAAATAGATTCCTATGATGGGGATTGTTGGGGTTTATAGTTATTGGGTTTGGAATAACACAAATGTTTTTTACTGTAGTATTTTCCATCCAATAAGATTTGTCTTTTTCAGTTAAGGTGATAATCATGTCTGCATAATACGCAGCAATATTTCGAATTTTTTTCCTGGATGATTTTCCCAGTGTCACATTATAATTAAAATGCTCCCAACTATAGTGCTTAGTTTCATGTATTCCTAATTTTGCAGGTATAGTATATATTGATAGCATTGTATCGACATCAATAATAGCATCAAACTTATTAAGTTTTAGGAAACGCCTTAATTTAAAAATGGTCATTGGGAGTTGAATAAGGGCACTATGTTTTTTAGCATGTAATTGAAATATTTTTACGCCTTCATTTAAATCAAAAAAAGGTTTCTCTCCACCACTTAAGTTTAGAATTGACACATTATAGTTTTTCTTGGTTAATTCATTAGCTATAACAGATGTTATCCTTTCAGTCCCACCTGAATTGTTTAAGTTTCCAATGAAAAAACAAATTTTAAGCATGTTCACGCTATACCTTATTAATTAAAATTTTTCATTTATTATTTTTTCAACATTACTACAAAATGTTGTATCAGAGTAATGGGCATATATGGATTTTGTTTTTTTGTGCTCATTTTCTCTTACATAGTGAAGGAAGTTAAATAATGAATCGAAGTTATTTATTTTGAACGTATTTAATTCGGATTCTTGAATGCTAAAATATAGTGGCCTCAAATATTTCTGGCTGGAGTAGGTATCAATGCCTATTGGCTTCGATGTATATACATAGTCAAAAATAACAGATGAAACATCACTTATTAACCCAGACGAGCTTGATAACATAGAATAAAGTTTGCTTCCGATGAAATTAAAATCATCATATTTAATTACTTTAATATTTTCACAATTGAATGAAGAAAAATCCCAGTCATTTAAAATATCATAAGGGTGTAATTTAATATAGATGATTAGTTCTAACTGGGAAAGAACACTGTTCAACTCTTTGAATCTTGATAATGGTAGAAAACTAATATATCCGTCATTAATTTCACCATCATTAAATGACTTTTCACGTGATGAGCTATTTTTTGATTTAAAAAATGTAGGCATCCATATTATAAAGTCTTTCATGTTTTTTTTATCAATTATTGTTGTAGATGAAAGATTTTTAGTTATCCAGTCATTTCTAGGAAGCCCTGTTGTGATTATTTCACATGAAGATGATGCTATACTGCTTTGCATGAATGGAATAAAATAATCAGCTCCAGAGATCAATATATCTTGTTGGCATATAGTTTCATTAATATCTCTTCCTATTTTTTTTATAGGGCTACCATGCCACAATGAAACAACTATTGGAAACTTAGACAATTTGAATTTTTTGTAGCCAGAACCGTGTGTGTTGATATGTATCTTTGATATAAGGGAATAGTAAATTTCTTTTATTGAGTTTATTTTTATATATTCTAGGTTTTTTATTTCTTCTGATAGCATTACTTTTTTAGTATATTCAATATCTTTGATGACCCAAATACAACGCCATTTCTTATTTTCTTTGATATGATAATAATATGCTAAAGCATTATCAGATAAGTCTGGAGTACTATAAAATAGGATTATATTTTTTTTTATTGAAATAGCATTAAGTATTTTAATGAGTAACAAGGTTATATTTTTCAACATAATTTATTTGGAGTCTTTTAATTTCAAAAAGAAAAAAATTCTAGTTAGCATGACTATTGTTTCTGTTATCAAAATAGAACAAGCAACAGAATAGGCTGTTATATTATTTAATTGGTAGAGTATGACCAAGCTGATTAATTGAAATAGGCATCCTAGTACTGTAGTTTTATTAGGTATATCTAGTCTATTTAGTGCTGCAAATGCAGGGTAACCGAAATTTACACCTAAAAAATTGATTACTGTACAAATTATAAATATATTTAAAATTTTACTAGCATCACGATATTCTTCACCATAGAAGATAGTTATTATATCCTCTGAAAAAAATAAACAAAAAAAGCATAATGCTGTGAGTGGTAATAATATTATTGCTATAAACTTGTATAATATATTCTTTTCACCAGTTCTTGCAATGTGTGGAAATATAGCTTGACTTACAGGGGATGTAATGCTCTGCCCTGCTTGATACAATTTCTCTGAACTAGAAAATAAAGCTGCCTGATAAAGCCCTGAATAGCTACCAACAATGAAGGTACTTGCGGATGTATATATAATGACTGATGCTCGTGATAAAAAGTATGTATAACTATTCTTTAATGTTTTGGTTATATCATCGAAAGAAGGAAGCTTAATACTATATTTATTTAAGTAAATCGAAATAACACTAAGAATAACCCCCACTAAGTTGGATGCTAACAGGCAATACAGTGTAACATCGATATCATCATTTCTTCTCACAAATAAAAAAACTAGCAAAACATAGCTTAATTTAGAGAATGCCATGAATATAGTTATATTGAACATCCGTTCAATACCTTGAAAAAACCAAGTTGGTTGAAATGATTGAAATATAATAATTAAGGACAATGTTAATAAGTAGTTTTCTTTATTTTTAATGGGTAGGGTTGTAATCTCTAGGATATAAAATGATAGTGTTATAAGCAATAACGTTATTAATAAAAATTTAATAATAAATACTGCACCAATATGTTTTGAAACTTTTATTTTGTCCTCTCTATTCCTTGCTATCCAATATGTAGAGGATAAATTAAATCCAAAATCTGAGACTACTAAGCATATGGATATTATGGACATTGATAACATTAATAATCCGAATCCATCAATATTTAATGTTCTACTCAAATAAGGTAATGCAAGTAATGGCGATATATAATTAAAAAGTTGAATCAATGTTAGAGAAAGTATATTTGTATAGATTCGGTTCATTATTAATATGCTTAGCTTTATATGTTATCAATGTTATTTTTTTCTGAGATTTTTCAATGTTGTATTGATTAATGTACTTGACGTGCCTTGTGTATATGGGAAGTAAATAACTTTACAACCAACCTCTGCTAATTCATTTTCATGTTGCTGCCATTTCTCGGTTGCATACCAGTCGTCACCTACAAAAAGATAGGAAGCTTGACATTTTTTTGCAGCAGCAGCTTTATCCATATTATTTTGTGGAATAGCAACATCAACATAACGACAGGCTCTTACTACTTCAATTCTTTCATGATATGGAATTACTGGTTGTTTTCCTTTATAAGAAACTAATTCATCAACAGTAACACCAACAATTAACTTATCGCACATAGATTTAGCATTTCTTAAAATATTAACATGTCCAACATGAAACAAATCATAGACGCCACTAGTATACCCAATAATCATTTTTGTAATACCTTTAAGTTTTCATTAAACCATAATTCATATGAGCTTAAATTATCATGATTTGTAAAAATAGCACTTAAATTTACAGGGAATCCAACCTTTTTCTCATATGCAAAGTCGTGCCCTAAATACTCACTGAGTAGCTCTCTTAATGGAACCTTACCAAGAGTTTGACTCATTAAAGATTTAGCGCTGCATTTTACAGCTAGGCATAAATATATGCTGATTAGCAAGTGGCTCTCTTCCCTCTACACCAGCTGCCATTAAAGCAAAGTCGAGTCGTCTAAAAAGAACTGGCATATGATATCTAATGAAAAACCATCGCACTTTTTCGAAGGGATTAATTATTTCTATATTAGAAAATAGCTGTTCAAATATATTATATAGTTTTGATTTTTTCTCTGGTTTAATATAGCAATACATATCTAAAAATATATCTAGATTAAAATTAGTTGCTTCACTTGCCCATTTGAAAATTCGGTCATATCCAGCAAAAAATTCATCGGCACCTTCCCCAGAAAGTAATACTTTAATACCATCTTTTGCCGCGATTTTAGATATTTGATATAAAAGTACTTCATTAGGAACAGAAAGTGGTTCTCCTCTTAAATTTAAAAGATAATTAAAATCAGAGAGATATTCCTCTGGTGTGCATATTGCTATTTTCAAGTTTTCAATCTTTTTTGATTGTAGATATGATATATCAGCATCACCTTCAAATCCGATTGAATAATAACGATCAAATTTCCCGATAGCTTTTAATAGATTACTATCGATACCTTTACTTAAAAGTAATCCAATCGGTGCATCTGAAATTTTTCTAGAATTAAGTCCCTTGGTTACTGCTGCTAGAAGTTCCTCTTTTGATATCTCACAGTAATCTTCTTTTAAATATTCAGAGGCTTGAAAATAATATCCATTTATTAAGCATTCTCCGGGGCTAACTTGAGATATTCCATCAAAGTATGACCCACTAAAAATAGGAGCTCTTGTCGCTCTGTATTCTTCAATACTATCAAGATTAACTTTTAGATTAAAAATTTGTTTAAGTGTGTTGGGTTCGGAAGAAAAACTGTAACTATTACTATCTTTATAGAAAAATAGCGGCTTCACGCCAAATCGGTCTCTAGCCGCGTATTCAATTTCATTATTTTTATTTATATAAACAAATGCAAAAAAACCATCTAATTCGTTTAAAGATAATTTTTTATTTACAATTAGTTCGCTTAATAACAACGTATCACTTTTAAATTCTCGGTCAAAATATTTATATCCTAATTCTTTGTAGTTTAATATTTCGCCATTAAATACAAGGAATCCTCCATTAAGATCTTTAACTGGTTGGTTAACTCCTGACTCTAGGTCTATAATTGAGAGTCGGGCATGATAAGCGCGCCAATCACCATTATTAATGATTCCAGAAGAGCCGTCAGGACCTCTAAATCGTAATGTGCTTTCTAAAATTTTTTCATGCTGCTTATTTATTGAAGAATGATTTGAAATAAAAAATCCACACATTATTTTTGCCTTTGTTATCTTAAATAGAGTCGCAATATATTTTGAGTATAAAAACCCATAGCTACCGCACTGGGTTATCGGGTCCCAGAGCGCCATTGAATTTCAAAATTTAGTGTTTATTAATTGAAAATACTGCATTTTTTACAAAATCGCTCAATTAATAAACACTGCTTATGATAACCTTCCCATATAGGTTGACTTGTGCCGTAAGCGCAATCAATCAAAAGCCCTTAATAATAGCACTAAAGTATCGGAGTGACTATCGGTGTGAGGCGCCTAAAAATCGCTACATTGCCTGTAATCTTTTGATCACCATCTTGAAACCATTAAGTGACTTATTAGAATATACCTCTATCAAAAATTATTAATTTCACATTTGGCGGTGTATTACTTTGGATGGTATCTATACTTAGTGGATAACCTGATGGTCAAGAAAAAGCATACATACGGCTCGATAGTATAAAAAATAATGATAATCACAGCAGTAACTTGATGTATGTTATTAATATATAAATAGAACACGCACATGTAGTGTAGAAAAAGGTAATTACTCGAATAACGAGGTAATCACTGAAATATAATGTTTATAAGAATTGTCTGAGCTATTTCTTACTTACAAGTATATGTGGTAAACGCGTATAGGCAAATATCACACAATGTTTGAGACACTAATTTCATCACTGTTTGTGAATATGAATAAGTTAATTATCAGCTAGGTTGAGTTTGGTAGGGAATATTAGGCGAAATAAGATAGGAATATATGGCTGATATATAAAAAGGCCTTTGGCACATGGGTACCAAAGACCTTTATCATGCAAGATTAACGGCCGTGTTCTGGCAGCCAAATCTGTAGACGTAGTCCACCTAGCGGGCTGTCGTCAGCTTTTACCCAGCCTTTATGTTGGGAAATCGCAGTTTCAACAATCGCTAAGCCAAGCCCTGTACCGCCGGTTTCTCTGTCGCGAGCTTCATCGGTGCGATAGAAAGGTCGGAAGATATGCTCGCGGTCAGCAGGGCTAACACCCGGGCCATCATCGTCGACAGTAATCAAAATACCGTTATTTTCTTCTTTGAAATCAACCGCAATATGGGTGTTTGAATAGCGAAGTGCGTTACGCACGATGTTTTCAAACGCGCTGCCAATGGCGGATGGATTGCAATACAACGGCCATGAACCTGGGTGTGACGTGACATCCAATGTTTTGTTCATCTGCTCCGCTTCGAAGCTTGCATCATCCAGAATATCTCCCCATAACTCATCGGCTTTGATGTGTTCGCGAAGAATTTCATTTTTATGCTGACTGCGAGAGAGCACCAGCAAGTCATTGATCATACTATCTAAACGGTGAGTCTCTGTTTCGATACGCTCCAGCTCTTTACTCTCACCATGACGGCGGCGTAATAATGCCGTCGCTAGCTGTAATCGTGTGAGTGGGGTGCGCAGCTCGTGAGAAATGTCAGAAATCAATCGCTGCTGGGCAGTGACCATGCCATCTAACGCACTGATCATCTGGTTAAAACTGTTACCCGTTGATAAGAATTCTTGGGGGCCAGATTCAAGCTCAGGGTGTGGGCGCAAGTTACCTTTTGCCACATCGTCCGCCGCCATTTTTAATTTACGGGCAGGTCGAGCCAAGCTCCATGATAGCCATAATAGCAACGGTGCACTGATTAACATGGTGGCAATCAAGAGTAAAAATGGTCGGTCAAACAAGAGGTTAATAAAGTCTGACTGCGGGCTGCTAGCAGGGCGAACTAAATAGAGTTGGTAGTGATCTTCACCGTCTCGAATAGAAAATGGACCCAAAATTTCTGCGCGTCCGTACTTTTTCTTCTTCGGATGGTCGGCATTATCAGATTGCCCAATAAAGTTGCGGATCACCTGCATTTCACTCGGCATCGCACCAATCACGCGGCCTTCACTGGTCACGATAATCAGCCGTTGCCCTGGGGGCGCCCATTTTTTGATGGCGTTGGAAATCCGTCGCCACCAAAGTAGGTCGTTCATTGGAGCTTGCGCGAGTTCGGCTTCGATATGTTGCTCAAGCATCTCCCCTTGGCGTTGCTCACTTTCCATTAGGACGGTGAGCTGCCGAGAGTCAAGCTTGGGCACCATCAGCACTAGCATTAAGACTAGTGCGAGGGTAAACCAGAAAATCGCAAAGATTCGAGCTGTTAAGCTGTTGATCATGTGGCAGAAACCATCAAGTAACCGCGTCCACGCAAGGTTTTAAACCAAGGTTGACCATCGGTGCGTTCTGGAAGTTTGCGGCGCAAGTTTGAAATATGCATATCAATCGCACGGTCAAATGGTGTGAGGCGTTTGCCTAACACTTCTTGGCTTAAATGTTCTCTCGAAACCACTTGCCCTAAATGCTGGGCTAATAGATAGAGCAAAGTAAACTCGGTGCCAGTTAAATCAAGGATTTCGTTGTCGAAGCTGGCTTCTTGACGACCCGGATTGAGCTGTAATTTGTCCACTTGTAAGGTTGGGGTGTTGCTGTTGTCCCCTTGAGTTTGCTCGCTCCAGTTTGAGCGGCGCAGTAACGCACGAATTCGCGCTACTAACTCCCTATCGTTAAATGGTTTTGGTAAATAGTCATCTGCGCCGAGCTCTAAGCCCAGCACTTTATCTAATTCACTGCCGCGCGCCGTTAACATAATGACTGGCGTTTGGTGAATTTGGCGTAACTCTTTTAATGTCTCAATACCGTTTTTCTTCGGCATCATGACGTCGAGTAATAATAGGTCAATGGATGAATCGATTTGCTGTAATGCTTGCTCACCGTCATAAGCGATGACAACATTGAAACCTTCCATTTCCAGCAGTTCTTTTAAAAGCGACGTGAGTTCACGGTCGTCATCAACTAATAGGATTTTATGCATTAATTAAGTCCTCCAACTGCCAAAATACGATAACAATCTTCACGTTTCCATGACTTTACGTTCTTTTACATGCTCTGACGCTAGTTTGCAGCCGACCGCGTATATTTAACTCCATTGAATCACGAGCATCGTTCGGAGACAAGGTATCTAAATGCAAAGAATAGTACACAGAACAAAACACAGTTCAGTACATAAAACAGCCGCATACGTTTTAGCTTCTGCATTTGTTTTCGGACCAGTCGCTGCGTTTGGTGAAGCATCTGAAAGTAGTGTTAATGATGAACCATCATTAGTGCTTCAAATGCAACCGGACCAGCCACTACAAACCACACATATTGCTATTCAGTTTCAGATCCCTGAATCATTAAATAGCGACGAACGTGCCAGTGAATTTATGTTTAATGGTATCACGTTGAGTGAGAAACAGCGCCAACAGCTTCGTGACTTGATGGCTACCCAGCGCCACCGTCATAGTGAAAATGTTGACTCAATACAAGAACGTGAGTCATTACACAAACTTATTATAGCGGATCGCTTTGATGATAAAGCTGTCCGAGCGCAACTTGAGAAACAATTGCAAAAAGAACTGGATGAACGCGTTGAGATGGCTCGTATCCATCACGAGCTTTACCAGTTACTGACGCCAGAGCAAAAGGCGCAGCTTGAGCAAATTAATCAGCATAAATTCGCTGAATATCAAGTTATGCAGTAGAGATTCCTAGTAGTGAGTGTAGTTGAGTTTTTTAAAGCCTGTAGTTGAGTTTCTAAGCTGTATCGTTGAGTTTCGAAGTAAGTAGTGAAGTAGCAATAACTGAAGTTTTTCCTTGCCATAGACACCATCCCTGTCTTTATAGCCCCTTTTAGGGGCTTTTTTTTATTTATCAATTTAACGACAACTTTAGATTGTCTATACATTCACTTTCCACGTACTATCTTTATTTACAACGATTATTCTGAACACTTGCAAAATAGATTTTCACACATCCAAAGAGGTCATACTGCGCCATGATCCAGAAACTTACTGCTCAAGATTATAAAAAAATGCCTTGGAAAAATGGGCAAGGATTTACGTTAGAACTCGCGAGAAGTCACGGGGAAGGGTTAGAAAACTTTGACTGGCGGGTGTCGATTGCAGATGTAAAATCCGCGGGCTCATTCTCTTTTTTCCCAAATAAACAACGCATCATTGGCGTGCTGGAAGGCTCCGGGATTGTGCTGCAGATAGATAAAAATCCGCCAGTTTCTTTATTACAAAAGCAATTTCACGCCTTTAATGGTGAAAGTGATGTGTATGCCGAATTAATCAATGAAGCCATCCGCGATTTTAATTTGATTTACAACCCTGAAAAGTATTCAGCTCGGCTGCAGTGGGTATCTTGTGAGTCGGCAAACTCGTGGATCAGTAATGGAAACTGTGTGCTAATTTTTAACTTACAAGGCAAGCTAGAGTTGCAGATAGATGGGCAGCACTCAGTCTTAAATGATTTTGAAACCCTATTGGTCAAAAAAACAGGTTCCCCTGCGCAATATATTGCTTCTTCTGAGCATCATGGAGATTTTTGTGTGATTGAGTTATTTGAAAGATAACGCTACAAAGCCATTTAAGTCATTTTGGAGTGATTTAACTCAGTCAAATCGCGACTATTTAGTTAGCGGATAATTCTGATAATTTCACTCTTTGGACAAAATTGTTATCAAATTCATAGATTGCTTATTTAATGGCTTTATTCTTATTGTGATTTTAAACAGAATCTTTAGGCTGTATCTCTTAATCGTTATTAGAACGAGAATGGTTTATTAAAAACAGTAATATAATTTTTGTAGCAAGGAAAAAAAGAAGATGAAAATGAAGGCGCTTGTTGCGGTCGCAGTTTCTGCGGTCATTATGACTGGCTGTAAGAGTATGGACACTGGGCTGATGACCAACTCTGGAATGCAATTATTCCAAGCTGCGACATTATCTGATGCAGATGTTAAAAAATTCAGCGATGACGCTTGTAAAGAGATGGACGCAGAAAACAAAATTGCTCCAGCTTCAAGCAAATACACTCAACGCTTAAACAAAATTGCTAAAGCGCTGGGTAACGAAGTTGACGGTACTCCGGTTAACTATAAAGTTTACATGACCAAAGATGTGAACGCATGGGCAATGGCAAATGGCTGTGTACGTGTATACAGCGGTCTGATGGACATCATGAACGACAACGAAGTTGAAGGCGTTCTGGGTCACGAAATGGGTCACGTTGCTTTAGGTCATACCCGTAAAGCAATGCAAGTTGCTTATGCGGCAGTTGCAGCACGTACTGCGGCAGCGGCAACAGGTAACGATGTTGCGACTCAATTAAGCTCTTCACAATTAGGTGAGCTGGGTCAAAAACTGGTTAACTCTCAGTTCTCTCAACACCAAGAAAGCCAAGCGGATGATTTCTCTTATGATCTGCTGAAAAAACGTGGTGTGGATACTAAAGGTTTAGTGACTGGTTTTGACAAATTAGCAAAACTGGGTAGCAAAGAAACCAGCATGTTTGATTCTCACCCACCGTCAGATGAGCGTGCACAACATATCCGTGACCGTATCGCGGCAGATAAAAAATAATTTTTATCTTGAATGATATTAATGGGGAAGCTAAGACTTCCCTACTTTTTATCTAACATCTGAGTTTTATATATAACCTGCATTTTATCTTAATTCTGGTGGTGAAAATAAAGTCACAAATCAGAACTTATCCTGTTGTACTCTCGTTCTGCGCTGCATATCTTATTAAGCAAATACGATTAAGAATTTTTTTATCATTGTTTTATTTGTGCTCGATAAGAGAGCAAGGAAAAAAGATGGAAAAAACACAGCGAGTTTCTCTACTGGCGAAAGGAATGGGAATGCTGTTGTCCGGTACTTGCCGCTTATTAACGGGAGTCCGTACACGTTGGGTCGGATGCCAACCGGCTATTACCCCCCGCATCTACTATGCAAACCACTCAAGCCACCTCGACGGTTTGGTTATCTGGTCAGGCCTACCACCTTTAATGCGCCATTTTGTTCACCCTGTTGCCGCGAAAGATTATTGGGATGGCACACCATTTCGCCGATACCTCGTCAATAACGTGTTTCGAGCCGTATTGGTTGATAGAAAAGGGGATAAACCTGCCAAAGAGTCTGTTCTTGGGCCACTAGAAGCAGTGCTTGCTGCAAACCATTCATTAATTTTATTTCCAGAGGGAACCCGAGGAGATGGTGAGGAACTGGGTTGCTTCAAAAGCGGAATTTATCATTTAGCGAAAAAATACCCCAATGTTGAAGTCGTCCCGGTGTATTTGGAAAATTTAAATCGCGTGCTACCGAAAGGAACGAAACTCGTGGTTCCAGTTATCTGTTCAGCAACGGTTGGAAAGCCACTATCCCCACTGACTGAAGATGAAAATAAGGCAGATTTTTTGCAAAGAGCGAAAGTTGCACTTGAGGAGATGATGCCATGAGTCTTTGGGATCGTGAATTAGCACTGCTGTTATCCGGTGTCTTCGGTATTTTGATGGTCGCCAGCGTAATAGGCGGCATTCTGGCATACCGTTATTCAGGGGAAAAAAGTAACCCAACCATCGATAACCTAAATGCGCGCATTCGTGCTTGGTGGGTGATGTGCATCGTCTGCGTTTTGGCGGTGGTACTTGGGAATATCGGGGTTGTGATCCTGTTTGCGTTGATCTCTTTCTTTGCATTAAGGGAATTTATTACGCTAGCACCGACTCGCCGTAGCGACCATGAAGCGTTATTTTGGTGTTTTTTCGTCTTTCTTCCTCTGCAATATGTGCTGGTTGGGGTTGAGTGGTATGGGATGTTCTCGATTTTTGTGCCCGTGTTTGTCTTCTTGTTTTTACCGACGCGAATTGCGTTGGCGGGGGATACTTACCACTTCCTCGAACGTACGGCAAAAATACAGTGGGGCATGTTGGTCACAGTATTCTGCTTGAGCCACGTACCAGCATTATTGATGCTGAATATTGAAGGTTACCAAGGGGAAAACGTTAAGTTGCTGCTGTTCTTAATTGTGGTTACGCAAATCTCTGATGTACTGCAATATGTCTTTGGTAAGTTATTGGGTAAACACCCTATTGTGCCTAAGCTGAGCCCAAATAAAACCGTCGAAGGATTTATCGGCGGCATATTAACGTCAGTGCTGATTGGTATCTGTTTGTACTGGGTGACACCATTTAGTTGGTGGGCGGCAGGGTTAATGTCACTGGCGATTACGTTAATGGGCTTTGTCGGTGGGTTGTGTATGTCTGCAATTAAGCGCGACAGCGGGATCAAAGACTTTGGTGCCATCATTGAAGGGCATGGCGGAATGTTAGATAGGATTGACTCCCTGTGTTTTGCAGCGCCAATTTTCTTCCACCTAACGCGTTATTTTTATACCTAATTAGCTGTTATTCCTAGGTTTCT
This sequence comes from Providencia sp. PROV202, assembly GCF_028479565.1. Taxonomy (NCBI): domain Bacteria; kingdom Pseudomonadati; phylum Pseudomonadota; class Gammaproteobacteria; order Enterobacterales; family Morganellaceae; genus Providencia; species Providencia sp. PROV202. The sequence goes on from NZ_JAMPNV010000015.1 coordinate 145,534, forward strand.
CTATTTTTATCAACCGCAGAAGCACCTTAGGGTGCTTTTTTTATAGGAAAATGCCCCGCATCTTGCAATGATGGGGTCGTGCTGAGATTAACATGCTATCATCGAGACTTAATTTGTACTTCGAAGTAAGATGATTACGTTGAGTGGGTTGGTTTTCGTCATTTGAGCTAAAATTATGTAATCGAGATCACAAGAAAACATAAAAGTTGGCGAGAAAACCCATGCATAATCCTTGCTTTGTCGTATTATTTTGCTTGTTGAATCAATTCAGCAAAATTATTGGCTGAGTTTTGCGGTTAATCCGTCAGTGAGTCGCAGTGAATATCAGTGCAGTGCGGTGGTTTTTTCATAGATTTGCAATTTATGTTCATTAATCAGAGGTCATCATGGTCAAGCAGATTAAAAGAATTGGAGTGTTAACGAGCGGTGGAGATGCACCGGGTATGAACGCAGCGATCCGCGGCGTAGTACGTGCAGCTCTTGCGGAAGGTTTAGAAGTAATGGGTATTTTTGATGGATACCTCGGCCTTTATGAAAACCGTATGAAGCAATTAGACCGTTATAGCGTTTCGGATATGATCAACCGTGGCGGTACATTCTTAGGCTCTGCTCGCTTCCCTCAATTCCGTGATGAAAAAGTCCGCGCGGTAGCGGTTGAAAACCTGAAGAAAAACCACATTGATGCACTGGTTGTTATTGGTGGTGATGGTTCTTACCTTGGTGCTAAATGCCTGACTGAATTAGGTTTCCCATGCATTGGCTTACCAGGCACGATTGATAACGACGTTGCTGGAACAGACTACACCATCGGTTATTTCACTGCGTTAGAAACCGTGGTTGAAGCGATTGACCGCTTACGTGATACATCGACGTCTCACAAACGTATCTCTATCGTTGAAGTGATGGGACGTTATTGTGGCGATCTCACTCTTTCTGCGGCAATTGCAGGCGGCTGTGAGTTTTTAGTTCTACCAGAACAAGAAATGCCATTTAACCGTGAAGAGTTACTGTCGGAAATCAAGCGTGGGATTGAAAAAGGCAAGCGCCATGCAATCGTTGCGATCACTGAGCACGTTTGCGATGTGGATGAGTTAGCAAAATACATTGAAGCAGAAACTCATCATGAAACTCGTGCAACGGTATTAGGTCACATTCAGCGCGGTGGTTCTCCGGTTGCTTATGACCGTATTTTGGCTTCTCGCATGGGTGCATATTCTATCCAATTGCTGCTGGAAGGCTACGGCGGGCGTTGTGTGGGGATCCAAAATGAAAAATTAGTTCACCATGATATTGTTGATGCGGTCATGAACATGAAACGTGTCTTCAAGAAAGATTGGCTGGAAACCGCGAAAAAACTGTACTAATTTTTCACCTCTATTATTGCAAATCTCACCGGTATGGTTGGCTTTATGCTGACCATATCGGCGAAGATTGCCCTTGTTCCCTTCGATATTCCTCTTATTTATAAGATTTACCTTTTCGGTATTTCCCGTTGCCGTGGGTATCTGTCAGCCTGATTCCGTATTCAATTAATGGAGAAAAGGATGATGGTACGTTTCTGGCAAAGTTCACGCTATCCCATAGCGGCATTTTCTTTATTGTTATTAACTGCGGGAGCATGGGCAAAAGATATCCAAATCTTAAATGTCTCTTATGACCCGACTCGCGAATTTTATCGCCAATATAATCAAGAATTTGGTGATTACTGGAAAGCAAAAACGGGGGATACGGTGACTGTGCGCCAGTCTCATGGCGGTTCCGGTAAACAAGCCACTTCGGTGATTAACGGTTTAGAGGCAGACGTGGTGACGCTAGCCTTGGCATACGATGTGGATGCGATTGCACAAAGTGGCAAAATTAATCCAGGCTGGCTGAAAAAATTACCAGATAATTCAGCTCCCTATACTTCAACCATTGTCTTTTTAGTGCGTAAAGATAACCCGAAAAATATCCATGATTGGGATGATTTGATCCGAAAAGACGTTTCGGTTGTGACGCCTAATCCGAAAACATCGGGCGGCGCACGCTGGAATTATTTGGCTGCATGGGGATATGGATTAGAAAAAAATCAGAATGACCCAGAGAAGGCAAAACAGTTTGTGAAGCAGCTTTATCAAAATGTTGAAGTGCTAGACTCAGGTGCGAGAGGGGCAACCAACAGCTTTGTAGAGCGCGGAATAGGTGACGTTTTGATCGCGTGGGAAAATGAAGCGTTGTTAGCCATTAATGAGTTAGGCGCGAAGGGGGATTTTGAAATTGTTACCCCGAGTATTTCCATTTTGGCAGAGCCGACCGTTGCTGTTGTCGATAAAACGGTGGATAAGCGAGATCACCGTGAAGTGGCACAAGCCTATCTGGAATTTTTGTATTCACCGAAAGGGCAAGAAATTGCCGCGAAAAACTATTATCGTCCCCGAGATGCTCAAGTGGCCAAAGCGTATCAAAGCCAGTTTCCACAATTGAAATTACTCACCGTAGATGAAAATTTTGGAGGTTGGCAACAAGCGCAGAAAACGCATTTTGCGAATGGTGGGATCTTTGATGAAATCATTCGCCGCTAGTTGATAAAGATTTAAAGACAACATTAAACTCCTAACCGTCCGCTATAATGGGCGGAACGGCTAGGAATTTATGACTGCAGAATGGCTATCGCTACCAGCTATATTTCACACTACCAGCTATATTTCACGCCTAACTGACCGAGATACATCGTTTGTTTATTACTGTTTCCTGATGTTTTTTCATTGCCTTTCGGGTATTTCCATTTGGTGGGTTCATAAGCCACGCCTCCCCACAATGCTAACTTCGGTGTCACTTTGTATTCCACTTGAGTGCCGAGACGGTAGCCACTGCGTAACTGCTGAGTGAGATGACCTCGATTGTTGTAATCGTTGTCATTAATGAGATAGCGGAAATAAGGGGAAATGCTCCAATCTTGGTTAATAGTTACTGGTAAGCCAAGACGAATTTGGCGTTGTAAGGATTGGGTGGTGAACTCATTATCCCATGCTTTGTCACTGTAATAGCTGACCTTGGCTTTAATGCTATCGGTGAGTTTATAGCTCACGCCAACTTCAGATTCAAATTCGTAGCTATTGGCCTCATAGAAATTACTGTAGTAGTAAAGCGCACCCCAATAATTAAATGTCCATCGTTCATCAAGGTTGATTGAACCTGAAGGCATGATCCAATAAAGGCTATTGGAGGAGCGGGCATTAGAGCCTGGTGTTCCATCATTGGATTCTTTGCGGTAGGTTAAATTGATATCGAGGTTGGAAATTTTATCTTTAATGAACTGTTTGGTTACACCGATTTGGGTTCGATTGCGAATGTAAGAATCTCGGAAATTGGTGAAGTTTTTTCCGTGATTTCTTAACGTTTCTCGGTGTTCGAGATCAAACGACCAAGTAGATGCCGGATTACTCAGCGATAACTTACCTACCATGCTGGCTTTGTCATACACTTTGTTATTCTGTGAATCCCGCTGGCCTTGGTACTCTTCCAGTTCGGCATACACATTGGTTTTAACACGCCAGTGGTCATCGCTAGACGGAGATTGACTGAATTGAGAATAACTGGCGATAGGGAAAATAATTGCTGTGCTAAGAATTGCAGTATTAAGAATTAAACCCATTATAGACTTCATATTCATCCTTTATAGAATGCTTTAATTATTTAATGATTGAAAATCAATGGGCTCATAGATTAATTACAATAAGAAATAATCTGTCGAACTCTTTGAAGAGGGACATTACTATAATTAATAAAGAGCCATTGATTTTTATTACGTTACTAATTTAAAGAGAACAGAATAAAAAATATCAATAATGAAAAATCGGCGAGCCGATGCAAGCAATCTAAATGAATAATCTCACTGTTGTCTATTGTTATTTTTTAATACTGTGGATGGTTAAATTAGTGGGTTGGCTAATTTAGAGTGATCTAATTGGCTGTGTTTATTCGATTTTTATTTCTGTTTTTAATAGGATTGAAGTTTGTCTTATATTTATATAATTATTTATTTTCAATGCGAGGGTAAATAAATTTAGATGGGTTATGTTTTTAATTAATGGTTTTTTAAATTCTTTTGTTATTATTTTATTTTTAGGTTTTTCTGTAAAGAAGATAAAATAAACCGCCTATTTAAAAATAAGTTAAATAGACGGTTAAATTGAATAATCAAATAGAGTATTTAATTATTTTGCTTTTTTTGCTTCTGCGGCTGCTTTTACAATCACAGCGAAAGCATCAGCTTTTAAGGATGCGCCGCCCACTAAAGCACCATCGATATCTGGTTGAGTGAATAACTCAGCTGCGTTGCCTGCGTTAACAGAACCGCCGTATTGAATGATTACTTGCTCAGCGATAGCTGCATCTTTTTTCGCAATGTGGCTACGAATAAATTTATGTACTGCTTGCGCCTGCGCTGGAGTTGCAGATTTACCAGTGCCGATTGCCCAGATTGGCTCATAAGCGATAACTGCGCCTTGGAATGCTTCTGCGCCTAATGTGTTCAGGACTGCATCGATTTGACGAGCACAAACTTCTTCAGTTTTGCCAGCTTCGTTTTCAGCTTCGCTTTCACCGATACACAGAACTGGGATTAAACCTTGTTCTTTCAGCACTGCAAATTGTTTTGCAACGAACTCATCACTTTCTTTGTGATAAGTACGGCGCTCTGAGTGACCGATGATGATGTATTTGGCACCGACATCTTTCAGCATTTCAGCAGAAATTTCGCCAGTGAATGCGCCAGACAGGTTGACGTCAACGTTTTGTGCGCCTAATGCAATGCGGCTGCCTGCGATAGCGTGTTTAGCTTGAGTTAAGTACATCGCTGGTGGCGCAATTGCTACGTCACAGCCATCAACGCTGCTCAGTTCGTTACGCAGGCCAGCAATCAGTTCATTGACCATCTGGGTACTGCCGTTCAGTTTCCAGTTACCCATTACCAATGGATGTCGCATGTTATTTCCTCCAACCAAAAAGTTTGAATGATTTATCGATTAGTTTTTCATCACGCGATCAAGGTATTACGCGCAACGAGACGTTTCTGTCGCTGTTCCTGCATTATAGGAACAATGGATAATAATAGCTTTGCTTTTCATCATGCTTATTGCCAGAGCGTGATCATCATCCATTTAGCGTATTTGTTGCTCTCAATTATTGACTGTTTTCACTTGCTTGTTGTTCTAGCTTAATCGGTTCAACAGCAAAAGTAAGCACATTATTGTCACTTTTTACCAAAATATATCGCAATGCACCTAATCTTGCTTCTTCCGCGCGGGTTGGGTTTTTATTGGCCATAAACTTGTTCAGCGCAGCGGTCAGCTCTGGGGCTTTATCCAGAGAAACATTAGGGTCAAACTGATGAATAATTGCAATAATATAGCGCTCAACTAATTGGCGATTTTCTTGAGCGTCAGTTTCGTTGTCCGTGGGTAATAATGTGATTTGTAAGCTTTTAATTTTCTCACTACCTCGTTCGAGGACGGCAGATGAGTATATTTGTTGATTGATACGTGATGCGGCACGAATGTAGGGCGCGGATATATCTTGGCTAGCAATCACTTTGTATTCGTGAAGATACAAATCTTTATAGCTTTGATTAAATTGACTACGTAGCTCTGGGATCGTGAGATTAAAGGTTGGCGCATCAGGTGCTAAATACGCGACGCTTAAGTCGGTATCAGGTAATGTCGGTACCTTTTGGGAAAATGCCATTTGTGGAAAATAGCACACAAAAGCGGTTATGATGATGGACATGGAACGGAATATTGGTTGAGCCATTTTTTCTGCCACTTATTCTTCAGAGATTAATATTGTATCAGGATTACACACAATGACATTACTACAATGGGCTTTTTCCTTTAAAGGCAGAATTGGACGGCGACCATTTTGGGCGGGTGTAGCAGGCTGTTTTATTTTAATGACCCTGATTTCTCTCTTCCAAAACACGTTTTCATTACCGGATGTCGTTGTGGTGGTGTTGTTTATTTTATTACTGTATCCCCTTGCTGCAATTTTCACTAAACGTCTGCATGATAGAGGTAAACCGGGGGGATGGTTTGCTTTAGTCGTGTTAGCTTTTGCCCTTTTTTCCTTCGATGTCAGTCAATTGGCAGAAATTTGGCAATGGGGAATTGGACGCTTTCTTCCACTACTGATCACGATGATGATGCTGATTGATTGCGGCGTTTTTGTGGGAATGGAAGGTGAAAATCCGTATGGGAAAAAGACAGATAAAGTGGATTATCTGTCTTAATCGTGAAGGGATTACCAGTACTGTTCGCTGGTAATATGCCCCGGCTTACGACGTAGGTGTTTGATAAGCCCATGAGTTTCTTTGAGTTTATCCCGTGTATCTCGCACCATTTCTGGGTTGCCGCACAACATAATGTGGCAATTTTCTGCATCAATCGGCAACCCAACAAATTCTTCCAATTGATGATCTTCAATTAATGCGGGAACCCGCCCATATAGGGAGCCGGGGGCATGTTCACGGCTCACGACAGTGACAATGCGTAATTTTCCTTGGAATTGTTGCTCTAATTGCTGCATTAGCGGTAGGTAACTCAGATCTTTTTGATAACGCACGGCATGCAGTAAGATAATTTTTTCGAAGCGTTCTAACCCTTTGTTCTCTTGTAAAATAGAGAGAAATGGACCAATTGCAGTTCCTGTAGAAAGCATCCAAAGATGCCGACATTCAGGAATTTCATCTAACACAAAGAAACCCGAAGCTTCATCGGTGATTTGCAGTGTATCGCCAACCTGTAGCTCAGCAAGTTTTGGGCTCAATTTACCCTTTGGGACGATAACAAAATAGAATTCGAGTCGGCTATCACTAGGGGCATTCACATAGGAGTAGGCACGGGCAACGCGTTCTCCATTAACTTCAAGGGCGAGTTTAGCAAATTGTCCTGCAATAAACGGTTGAATAGGTGCATCCACCACTAAACTAAACAAGGTTTCTGTCCAATATTTGGCTTCAACCACCCGACCTGTTACCCAATTCGCCATAAATTTGTCCCTCTTATCGAAAAAATCTCAGAGAAAGTATTCAACAGTGTGAATTATTTAAGATATACATTGCTGAACTTAATAGAATTTCATACTAGAACAGTTCATTGTTTATGCTTATCGATAAAGTGTTTTAGTGGATTATTCTGCAAATGTGGGGTTTTGTAATTTTAATGTACAGTTAAGTTGACAGGGGTGGCGAATATTACTGCCAGCGCGAAGTAAATTAAAATGGTGTTCTACCTCGAAAAATTCATAAATTTTGTTATCTTTATCACACAAGAACAATATCAATTGTTTGCTAGTTATATAATTCCAATGTAATGGGCAAAACAACGAACAAAAATCTATTATTTAATCCTAAGTGCAAGCGTTCGTGTTATTAAACTTTAATAATACGGCGCTATTGTGTGCTCAGGAATTATGAGTGTCTGAGAGCAAAATGAGAAAGCTTGAAAATTTTAATCTGTTATTAATGTTGATTGCCCTCGCTGCGGTTGGGCAAATGACTCAAACTGTTTATGTCCCTGTTATTGCTGAAATTGCGGTGTATTTCGGTGAGCCTTCGGGTGCCGTACAGCGCGTTATGGCGGCGTATCTGTTTTCTTATGGTTTCTCCCAGCTACTATATGGTCCGTTATCTGACCAAATTGGTCGCCGTCCGGTGATTTTAGCTGGGTTATCTATCTTCTTAGTTTCAACGATTGTCGCCATTTTTGCCCCAACATTGACGGTATTGACAGTCGCGAGTGGTTTACAAGGTTTAGGTACAGGGGTTGCGGGAGTGATGGTAAGAACCATGCCGCGTGACCTGTATAAAGGCACAGCGCTACGTTACGCCAATAGTCTGCTCAATATGGGGGTGTTAGTGAGCCCACTGTTAGCGCCTATGTTTGGCGGGATACTGGCGCACTTCTTTGGTTGGCACGCTTGTTATATTTTCTTATTCCTATTGGGTGGCGGGGTGTTGTTCAGTATGTATCGCTGGATGCCGGAAACGCGTCCTATTTCACCTGAAAAGCATAATTTAGTGGCGTCATACCGTGAATTATTATCTAACGGTTCGTTTCTGTCGTATTTGACGATGCTGATTGGTGCACTTGCTGGGATCGCAGTTTTCGAAGCCTGTAGTGGTGTATTGATGGGCGGCGTCTTAGGGCTCAGTAGTATTACCGTCAGTATTCTGTTTATTCTGCCTATTCCTGCGGCGTTCTTTGGTGCTTGGTATGCGGGGCGTGAAGGTAAGAATTTCTCCACCTTGATGTGGCAGTCGGTACTAATTTGTTTGGCTGCGGGCATCATGATGTGGGTACCGGGTTGGTTTGGCATCATGAATACATGGACACTGTTAGTACCTGCCGCTATTTTCTTCTTTGGTGCTGGGATGTTATTCCCGTTGGCGACTACCGGTGCGATGGAGCCATTCCCTTATTTAGCCGGTGCGGCGGGGGCATTAGTGGGCGGACTGCAAAATGTGGGCTCTGGTGTGGCAACGTGGGTGTCAGCGTTGATGCCACAAAATGGGCAATTCAGCCTTGGTCTACTGATGTTTTTGATGTCGATGCTGGTGGTATTATGCTGGCTGCCGTTAGCTCGCCGTATGAACCATACTGAGCGAATGGTTTAATCTAAGACTTTTGTTTAAGCATCTATGAGCAGGGGGCAATTAAGCCCCCTGATTTTTATCTTTCATTATGCGGCTAATGGTACAAAATGCACGGCTTCAGCCCATTGATAAGCTTGTTGTTGCGCACGCATTGTGTCTTCTTTCATTCCCGCTATGTGTGAAATGAGTGAGTTAAATTCCACGGGGCGGTCATAGTTTAACCATTCGCGATTTTCAGCAAGCGCATATTTATTTTGTTGGATAAGTATAGTGCTGGCAGCTGCGTCATCTTGTAAATGTGAGTCAATATGGACTTTGATACCCGCAATATTTAAGTTTGGGGTACTATCTATTGCTCCTTTCACTATCAACGTATCGTCTTGCACTGAAAGGTACCACGCTTCAAGTGGCGCATATTCTTGAAGCTCGCCTCGCTCATCATAAACCAGCAGCGAGACCCAATAGCTGGTATCGCTGTTAGCCTGTATGCCTAATTGTTTAATATCGATCTGCTGATTGATTTGAACATCAGAAAGCAGTCGAACATCGGATAAAATATGAATTTCTGAGACGGATTGGCTATCGGAATATAAGTTCAGATGGTTGAGGGGGGTAAACTTCGCCTCAGTATTTACTTGATGCTGATTGAATGGCATTTTTAATGAAAAATATTGCTGATTGAGTCGTCCATTTTCAACCCAAGTCGCGCGCAAAGCTTGGTTGTCTTTATCGTGTGCCCAAAATAATTTACTGCCTCGCCAATAATTATCTCTCTGTAGTTTCTGCGGTATTGTCTGACCGTCACCATAAATAAATAGGCGATTAGCCAACGATTCAGGGTTTTTATAGCCGTAAATGGAGCGCTCAGACTCATCTTCAGTTTTAATGATGTCGATACTGACTAACTCACCTTTATTCGGTATGTTCACATTGAGCGTATTCTCGTCTAATGCGGTTTTTATTGTCTCAGTGAGTAGCCCTGTTCGAGTCATATAAGTGATCCGCAAGCTGTGCTCTGAGTTGGCATGATCGTTGGCGATCACATGGCCTATTGTTTCAGTAACACTTAATTGGCTATAAGGGTGAAGTGACCCGTCAAATTGCGGAAGAAAAATTCCATCTAGTTGATAAACAGGCAAGTATTCTCGCGGGACGTTACGCTCATTGATACGGGATAAAAATTGTTGTGCTTGCCGCGTTAGGGCGTCGGAATGGGGTAAAAATGCATCATATTGTTCAGTAAAGTGGGCATAATCCATTGGGTACATTGCAGGCATGATTTTACTATTTTGATCTTTCTCGAAATAGGTCGTGTATTGTTGGCGATATTGGTCGAAGGCGATATTTTCCCCATGGCTTTCGGCACCATAAGGATAGATTGAGCTTGTGGTATGACCCAAACTTAGTCCATGTCCGAATGTTTCATGCCAGAGAATACCCGAGCTTGTGATCCCACCACCAAAGTGATGGGTTGCGAGTCCAATCACATCTGATGTTCCATTACTGCTTGGTAAACGCTTGACTGAAGAGTAAAAAAATTCGGAATATAATTTTGTGCGTCGAGCTGCGTTTTGGCTATCTCGGTAGGCCCAGTCTATTTGGGAATGAGCAAGTTCATCGATCGCGTCAGGAGCATCATATAAAGGGTGTACCAAAGTGGTTGTGTCAGTATAACCCTTCTCATTTTGGATGACATAAGGGTACAAACTTGGTTGTTTCGTCAGCGCAGGATAACTGAATAATGAAAATCGATGAGTCGGAAGTTTAGCATTCGCTTCTAAGCCCCAGCTCAAAGGGGAGTACGCATAAGTACCGTGACCTTGGCGATAAAAACTGGTGTTGGTGACATGACTGACCATCGGAGTAACGGTGGTAATTTTAGGGGAAAATTGACCGCTCTCGTCAGTGTATGGTTGGATGATTGGTTTATTGCCCGCCATGATTTGTATTTTGACCTCAGGTTGTATCCATTTCCCACTAATAGGCGCAGTGTAGCTGTGACGGTGTAAATCTTGCGCTTCTATGCTGGGATTTTTAGGTCTTTCATCAATGTTTGTCGGCAGCTTTTGGGGGCCAGTCAAAATAACCCTTTCGAGTTCTATTCCTGATTTATCGCGAATAATGGCGACAATATCCGGTGCATTTGCTGCGGATGGGCTAATGAGGTCAACTTTTAATAATGCCCAGCGGTTGGCTGTCAATGTGAAATGTGGAGAATCAGGGGCAAGTAAGTGTGTTTGTGCCATTTGAACGTTTAATACTTGCATGTCGGCGGGCGTTTTGTAGTGCCGTAACTCAGGCTGATGATAGATTGGGTCAGGAAGGGTAAAGGTTCTTTGACCGGGGATGGATACATCCGGTGCATTTTCAGACTGTAATTGAATGGATATTGGGGCTGATACCGAGCCATCCTTCATAACCACAGAAACATCAAATTGATCGTTTCCTTGAATATGGGCGCTCTCATCAGGCAGATACACCCACTCACCTGTTTGGCTATTGAGTTCTATTTTGCCAAAAAGCGGAGATTCAATGAGTTGAAAGTAGTCAATATCATCATGTGTTGGAAGCGAACCTGAAATAGCGCCAATGACGAGTTGATTCGCTTTTCCATTTGGATTTTCAACGATGAGAATTGGGCGCCTTTGGCGGTCTTTAAGCTGAAACTGAGAAAATATCATACCTTCACACTCTAGCAATAATCGCCCTTGAGAGTATTGGAGGGTGACAGGTGGTAATTTATTGGCAACCAGTTGCTGGTTAACTTCAGTTTCTATTTTGATTGCGACCTCATGCCAAGAATCAGAAGCGGATAGCGCGATGTCATCGAGTCTAAGGGCTATATTTTGGCGTGAACTGTTGATGACAAGCGAAAAATAGTGGCTATTTTTTAGGGTATCTTGCGTGAGTGCGAATGAATTAATGGATGATGAAGGTAAGGAAACAATGTGATGAATACCATGTGGATTGAATATTGCTGGCTTAGTTAGCGGTGGTGCCACAGACAAGTTATCAGAAACAGGCGGGGGCGTATAATGAATCGCATCGTGAGGAATAAGCTGGATTGCGTTCATATTTTGAAAACCCCAACCTAGCCGGATTTGAGGTGCAGGGCCTTGTGTGGTAGTGGTGATTTTAAACGGTATTTGCTGACTGTCTTTGATGTCATTGAGAATGATTTCGCCATGTGTATCGTGCTTATCTATTTTTTCTACATGCTGACCAATTTCAAGTATGAGATCATCGGTATGGCGTAAAGTGTCTACATAGATCCGAATATCATCTGATTCAGGTGCCGTAATAACACCTTCGTAAACCCAAGTCGTTGACGATGAGTGATCTGGCAGCCCACTTTTATAGTGATTTAAGCTGGAGATTGGATAGTGTATATCTTCTATTTGTTTGGCGGGTTGAACGGCCGTCACAAGCATCCCTGAACATTGCTGTGGTTGCTGAGCAGCGAGTGGTTTTTCATCAATGCTAATAGGGTCTAAATCACTCAGAAGTTGTTGAATCGGTAAGGATGTTTCTCTTTCATCATCTTCAATGATGACCACGCTGCCACCTGTTAATTCAAGCCAATGGCGAATAAGTTCGACTTGTTGGTCGTTTGCATCATTGGCAAGTATGACGGTGTCGTAATGGCGATGCCACTGACCACTGGGTAGAAGTAAATCCACTATCTGAGCTTGTGAGCGAGGTTCACCATCTCGCCAATGATGAGGTGAGTTGAAACTATCAACCCATAAACGGTGCTGCGGATGGAATTCAAATCCTGAGAACGTATCAGTATCGACAGTACTTAATAGGTAGTTTTGGCGTTGTTCGCCAAATAAACGTGGTTTATCGAGCAACCAATTTGTGAGTGCGAACGCATTCTGTCCGTCGATATCTTGTTGTGGTGAATTTTTTAAGCCTTCAAGATAAAAACTGTCTGCATGAATTTTCGCGACCCGACCTCGGTTTTTATAGAGACCTAGTTGAATCTCACCTTGCTGTATATCTTGATATAGGCGCTGTGTGGCATGCTGGTTTGAGTGATTAAAAAGGTCTTGCTGTAGGTTATCCATAACCTAATCTCCTAAAATAAAAGATAAACACTGTTATTGCAGGAAACGATTTTAAATAAGCGAGTAGGTTCTTTCTAATTTATTATTAGTCTAGGTAACCATGATGGTATTTATTCGCTAACTATTTGTTTGCTAATTATAAATTAGTAATTTATTTTTACGGTGGAAAATAAAAAAGCAGTGCAGAGGCACTGCTTTGATAGATAAAGAAATAAGACTAAGCGCGGTCTTCCCACTCTTGGGCGCGAGCAACGGCTTTTTTCCAGCCTTCGTATTTATAATTACGCTCCGTGGTTTCGATACCCGGCTTAAAGACTTTCTCAATGGTGGCTTTGCTTTGCAGCTCATCCAGACTTTCCCAGAATCCAACAGCAATACCGGCTAAATAAGCCGCGCCCAACGCAGTACTTTCACGTACAGCGGGACGCTCAACGGATGTACCGAGAATGTCAGATTGGAATTGCATCAGGAAGTTATTGGCAACCGCACCGCCATCTACACGCAGCGCTTTTAGGCGTTCACCTGAGTCGGCTTGCATTGCGTCAAGGACATCGCGAGTTTGGTATGCGATAGACTCCAGTGTTGCACGGATAATATGGTTGCGGTTTGCACCACGCGTTAAGCCAAAGATAGCACCACGAGCATAAGGGTCCCAGTAAGGGGCGCCTAATCCAGTAAATGCAGGGACAACATAGACACCATTACTGTCTTTGACTTTGGTTGCGAAATATTCTGAATCTGTTGCTTCATCAATGAGCTTGAGCTCATCACGTAACCATTGAATGGATGCCCCACCAACAAACACCGCGCCTTCAAGGGCATAGTTAACTTCCCCTTTAGGACCACAAGCAATCGTTGTTAATAGACCGTGATTGGAGCGAACTGCGGTATTGCCGGTGTTCATTAATAAGAAACAGCCCGTTCCGTAGGTATTTTTCGCCATTCCTGATTTCACACATAATTGACCGTATAGCGCGGCTTGCTGGTCACCCGCAATGCCTGAAATTGGAATACGAGTCCCGCCTTTACCGCCGATGTTGGTTTGGCCGTACACTTCGGAAGATGGGCGCACTTCTGGCAACATACTACGAGGAATATTCAGCGCTTTAAGAATTTTATCGTCCCACTCTAAATTACGAATGTTGAATAACATCGTGCGGGAAGCGTTGGTATAGTCAGTCACATGTACCCGGCCTTGGGTCATTTTCCATACTAACCAAGTATCGACAGTTCCGAACAATAATTCGCCTTTTTCTGCGCGTTCACGAGCACCTTCGACATTATCAAGGATCCACTTTACTTTTGTGCCGGAGAAATAAGGGTCAACGACTAAACCTGTGTTCTGACGAATATACTCTTCGAGCTCTTTATCGTTGGTTTTTAAGTGGGTACAGAAATCCGCAGTACGGCGACACTGCCAGACAATCGCATTATAGACGGGTTTACCTGTTGCTTTTTCCCAAACAATCGTGGTTTCACGTTGGTTAGTGATCCCGATACTGGCGACTTCATCGGTGCGAATATCGGCTTTGGCAAGGACTTCAATCAACGTAGAACTTTGCGTTGCCCAAATTTCCATTGGGTCATGTTCTACCCAGCCTGGTTTTGGGTAAATTTGCGTGAATTCGCGCTGGGAAATACTAACAATATTTGCATCATGGTCGAGAACGACAGCTCGCGAACTGGTTGTGCCTTGATCAAGAGCGACAATATATTTTTTAACGATATTGGTTTCTGTTGTCATAATTTAAACCTGTTCAGCAATGGGTTAATCTGGTTTTAAGTAAACCCAGTTTTGGAAATAAGAAGCGGTATTAAGAGGATTTTTTCTCTTCTTCATCAGACTCGCAAGTCATGCAAGGCAGATGGCGACCAATTAATTTGCGATAACCGAATGCCCCTAGCAGACCACCAACAATCGGTGCAGTCAATGGGACAAGGAAATAAGGAATATCACGTCCACCTGTCAGGGCAATATCACCCCATCCGGCTAAATAAGCCACGACTTTCGGGCCAAAGTCACGCGCTGGGTTTAAGGCGAATCCAGTCAATGGACCAAAAGAGCCGCCGATAACTGCAATTAAGATACCAATTAATAACGGTGCTAATGGACCTTTAGGAACGCCATTGCCATCATCGGTTAAACCTAAAATTAAGCAGACTAAAATGGCGGCAATCACCACTTCAATAAAGAATGCGTGGAGCACGCTGATTTGTGGGGCAGGGTAAGTTGAGAAGACACCCGCAGTAAATAAACTTTCTTGCGTGCCACGAACAATATGGTGAACTTGTTCGTAATCGAAAAAAACAGGGGAGTACATCGAATACACTAAGGCGGCAGCACAAAAGCCCCCGAGCATTTGAGCGATAATGTAAGGAATCACTTTTCGCTTATCAAAACACGCGAATAACCATAGTGCTAATGTGACGGCAGGGTTTAAGTGAGCGCCAGAGATGCCCGCAGTCAGGTAAACAGCCAGTGCGACGCCGAAGCCCCAAATCACACTAATTTCCCAAAGACCTAACTGGGCACCCGCAATACGTACAGCTGCGACACATCCTAAACCAAAAAAAACCAACAGAGCAGTTCCAAGAAACTCCGATATACACTGACCCGTCAGTGTTGAAGGCGTCATTTTGCTCATAAATGTTCATCCTGCAATAGTTGTTAAGAGAGGTGTTTTGCACGAGTATAATTTTCTTTGCGAAAATTTATTCTGTTAATTTAGCGAGAAAAAAGATAATCGAATATTGCGATTTGTGAAAACTGTGTGTCAAATCACCAAAAAACGAAAACAAACAATCATTTTTAAGGTCGAATTCAAACATTTGAATAGTCACGGTCGAAACAATTAAAAGAATAATGTTTGTAATCAAGTGTAAGTCACTGGACACAGAGGATCATGCTACTTACAATCGGGGGAAAGCGCTTATAAAGGGAGATCCGAACATGTCATTTGAAGTATTTGAGAAACTAGAATCCAAAGTTCAGCAAGCCATCGATACCATCGCATTAATGCAGATGGAAATTGATGAACTGAAAGAACAAAACAGTGCATTAAGCCAAGAGTTACAAGCCAACAAATCAGGTGCTGAATCACTGGTTCGTGAAAATGAACAGTTGAAGCAAGAGCAGGCAACTTGGCAGGAGCGTTTGCGGACCCTCTTAGGCAAGATGGAAGAAGTCTAATTCCCTTCATACTTCGCATTGTAGGGGTGTTGGCTGCTCTCGGCTACTCGGGTCACATACTTATGTATGCTCCCCGAGATATCCTCCACTCGCCGCCTACCTCGTCATACTTCGCATTATAGGGGTGTTGGCTGCGCTCAGTTACCCTAGTCACATACTTGTGTATGCTCCTAGGGATACCCTCGTTTGCCGCCTACCTACAATGCGAATTATTTAGAGGTGTGTAGAAGTATGTAGAGGCGTGTTTTCTGAAAGAAGTGAAAATTGAGTAAAAAACAGAAAGCGGAAAACAGAAAAGAAAAAGGCAGATAGTGATATCTGCCTTTTTTGTGGAATTTGGTGGGGGTTATTCGTCGATGGCTTCGTCGAAATCGTCGTTAGCTGCTTGGGTCAGTGGTTCTTCGGATAAAATCATACCCGTGTTATCGGCATATAGATAATCGCCGGAGAAGAACGTCACGCCGCCAAAATTAACGCGGATATCGCTTTCGCCGATACCTTCGTCAGGGCAACCCGCAGGGATTGCTGCAACAGCTTGAATGCCGAGATCTAACTCCATTAATGCATCCACTTGACGGACGGCACCGTAAACCACAATACCTTCCCAGCTATTGTCTACCGCTAATCGAGCGAGTTCAGCGTCAATCAGTGCTTTACGCACTGAACCACCGCCATCCACCAGCAAGATGCGTCCATGGCCGTCTTCTTCCAGCAAATCATACAGAATGCCATTATCTTCAAAGCATTTTACTGTAATGATTTGACCGCCAAATGAAGTACGTCCACCAAAGTTGGAGAATAAAGGTTCTACTACATTAACACTTTCTTGGTAGATGTCGCAGAGTTCGGAAGTATCATATTTCATAGGATTTAGGTCTTTTTTGCTGCAAGAGGGAGGTCAGTATATCCCTTTTAGTCACTGATTGGCAAAATTCCCGCCAGAAAATAAGCGGGAAAAGTCAAAAAAACAGCAAATAATTGAGACTATTTACTCAGGATAACCCCGAGGGAGAATAAAACGTTGGTGACTAAAGCGATTTTCACCATGTTTTCTAGCATTGGGCGCATCCCTTCAGGGGTAGGATCAGAAAGGACTTTGCGCACATGGTTCATCAGCATTGGCACCGCCAATAAGAATAACCAGCCCGCCCAGCCTGTTAAATAGAGTAAATTGAAAAATACCAAACATAAGATTGAAACGATGATGATAATGGCGTGGTACATGCGCGCGCCTTGTGGGCCTAAGCGCACTGCCAACGTGTTTTTACCCGCTTTAATGTCGTTTTCAATATCACGCATATTATTGATATTTAAAACAGCCACAGACAGTAAACCGCAAGCTGTTGCTGGCAGGACAGTGATGATATTAAAGCTATTCGCTTGTAGGTAAAAAGTACCAATCACACTTAACCAGCCAAAGAAAATGAGAACGGAAATATCCCCAAGGCCAAGGTAGCCATAAGGTTTTTTACCGACGGTATAAGTGATGGCCGCCACGATAGCCACTAACCCTAAGCCAAGGAATCCGATAGCATCCTCTGGCTTTTCACATGCGACAATAATCAACAATAGGCCGGAAAGGCAAGCCGCAAAGATATTCAGCTTCAGCGCTTTTTTCATATCTTCTTTGGTGATAACGCCTTTTTGCATTCCGCGCAAAGGCCCGATGCGTTCAGCGGTGTCTGAACCTTTAATCGCATCGCCATAGTCATTGGCGAGGTTAGATAAAATTTGTAATAAGCCCGCTGTGATAATAGAAAGCAGAGCGACTGGCCACTTAAAGTTACCCGTGAAATAGGTCAATGCGGATCCAGTGACGATGGCAATCACCCCTAATGGCAGGGTTTTTGGTCGTAAACTTTCTAGCCAAGCTTGTTTGCGGCTGATTGAAGATGAGTTCATGTAATTTATTCACCGTACTCGTGATATTTCAATGGGTAACGTGGCTTTGATGCTGAGTGACCGTTTGAATTATTGGGAGTAAATGTTCTTATTAAGTTGGATTTTATATATCAAAAGTGCAGCAAGATTGCTGCACTTTAGCTAACATCCATTAAGGATACATGAAAACCTGATAATTAATAAGATTATAAAATAAATCTACTCAGGTCTTCGTCTGCTACCAGTTCGTCTAAGTGCTGGCGAACATACTCTGCATCGATTGTAATGCTTTGTCCGTCACGCTCGCTAGCGTCGAAAGAGATATCTTCCATCAGGCGTTCTAACACAGTATGTAAACGACGCGCACCGATATTCTCAGTTGATTCATTCACTTGCCATGCAGACTCCGCAATTTTGCGAATACCATCCGCAGTGAATTCGACGCTAACACCTTCTGTTGCCATCAGCGCTTTGTACTGTTCAGTCAAAGAAGCATTAGGCTCAGTTAAGATGCGCTCGAAATCTTCAGTCGTTAGAGCCTGGAGCTCAACTCGAATTGGCAGACGACCTTGCAATTCCGGGATCAAATCTGATGGGCTAGAAACTTGGAATGCGCCGGATGCAATAAACAGGATGTGGTCAGTTTTGACCATACCGTGTTTGGTAGAGATGGTGCAGCCTTCGATTAATGGCAGCAGGTCACGTTGAACCCCTTCACGGGACACATCAGGGCCTGAACTTTGACCACCGCGTTTACAGATTTTATCGAACTCATCAATAAACACGATACCGTTTTGCTCAACGGCTTCAATCGCTTGTTCTTTCAGCTCTTCAGGATTAACCAGTTTTGCCGCTTCTTCTTCTACCAGCAGTTTAAAAGCTTCTTTGATTTTCATCTTACGAGGCTTCTGTTTTTGACCTGCTAAGTTTTGGAACATAGATTGCAGTTGGTTGGTCATCTCTTCCATGCCCGGAGGAGCCATGATTTCAACGCCCATTGGTGCTGCAGAAACTTCAATTTCAATTTCTTTATCGTCTAACTGGCCTTCACGTAATTTCTTACGGAATGCTTGGCGTGCTGGTGATTGCTCATCAACAGGTTCTGCTTGTCCCCAGTTATTTTTTGCTGGTGGGATTAAGACATCCAGAATACGTTCTTCCGCCATTTCTTCTGCGCGGTAACGGTTTTTCTCGATAGACTGTAAACGCACCATTTTAACGGCAGAATCGGTCAGATCGCGGATGATGGAGTCAACTTCTTTACCTACATAGCCTACTTCCGTGAACTTAGTCGCTTCAACTTTGATGAATGGTGCATTCGCCAGTTTAGCTAAACGGCGTGCAATTTCGGTTTTACCTACCCCTGTAGGACCAATCATCAGAATATTTTTTGGGGTCACTTCATGACGTAAATGCTCATTTAATTGCATACGGCGCCAGCGGTTACGCAGGGCGATAGCAACTGAACGTTTAGCTTTATGTTGGCCAATAATATGGTTGTCGAGTTCGCTGACAATTTCGCGTGGAGTCATTTCGGACATGCTAGCAATCCTTATGATTTTGAAGAAATTTCTTCAAAGTTGACATTATGGTTGGTGTAAATACAGATATCTCCCGCTATGGCGAGGGCTTTTTCCGCGATTTCGCGAGCGCTTAAGTCTGTATTTTCGAGAAGGGCGCGTGCTGCAGATTGTGCATATGGGCCACCGGAGCCAATCGCAATCAGGTCATTTTCAGGCTGAACGACGTCACCATTACCCGTAATAATTAATGAAGTATGTTCATCAGCGACGGCAAGCAGCGCTTCTAATTTGCGCAGCATGCGGTCGGTACGCCAATCTTTGGCTAATTCCACCGCCGCTTTAGTGAGGTGTCCTTGATGGAGTTCAAGCTTGCGCTCGAACAGTTCAAAGAGAGTGAATGCGTCTGCGGTGCCACCGGCAAATCCTGCAATGACTTTGTCGTTATATAAACGGCGTACTTTGCGGACATTGCCTTTCATGACGGTATTACCCATCGTCGCCTGTCCATCACCACCGATTACAACTTGGCCATTACGGCGAACACTTACGATTGTTGTCATGAGTTAGCCCCTGGTTGTATTACAAAAAGAATGCAGTTGATTTCATTTTTTGATAGATAAATTTCAAGTGATAGTGGTCTATTCACTATCACTTGAAAGAGATTGAACTCAAAAATAACTGCTTACGAGTACGTTAAAACAGTAGATGGGGGAGACGAGGGGATTTTTCAACCCCCAGAAGCACGAAGAATACAACCACTCACGCCAACGCCTGCTGCACGGTCACGCATGTTTTCAGCGGTGGACTTGGAATATGGGCCTAATACGATACGATGCCAGCCACCACCTGCGGTGACGCGGCTTTCGATACCCGCAAATGCGAGAGTGGCACGTACTGACTCAGCCTGTTCTGCCGTTTTAAATGAACCGCATTGCACGAGCATATTCTGCATTTTATTCACAGGAGCAGTTTCAGGTTTAGGCTCAGGCTTCACTTCCGGTTTCGTGACAGGCTGAGCTTGCTGAACTGGCGCAACTGGGCGTGTTTCAGGTTTTTGCTCAATAATCGACGGTTTGCGTTGGGGCGGTGTTTCAACTGGCTTAGCAGGTTCGTTGATCACCACTTGTGAGCGCGGTACCGGCTTACCATTAAATGGCACTTCTTGCAGGTTGGTCACAGGCTGGCGACGATCAGAATCCATTTGCTCTAACAACTGGCGCTGTTCGGTGGTGAGATCAGACTGACGAATATTGCCGCTACCTGTGCTCGGTTGCGATGGCGAAGTATAATCTTGCCAAGGCTCTTCCAGCTCTCTTTTATAGCGCCAAGGTTCTTCGGGTTTAGGTGGCAGCGTGCTACCCGGTTTTGCAGCTTGAGTGGGGAGTGCAGTTTGAGGCGCTTCTTTTTTATTATGAGTAATAAAAAATAGGCCACCCACGAATAACACCACAATAGCGACCGCCACAATTAATGTGGTTAGTGGTAGCCCTTGGGCTTTCTTCGATTTGCCTTTGCCTTTTTTACGAGCGGACGACCGTCCTCGAGCTACATAATCTTTTTGTGCCACGCTATTAATTCACTAGTTGTCAGTTGTTAATCGTTATTTAGGTCATATGTTACTTAACCTTAACGATTTTGCCTAGCATTTAGGCGCTTTTGTACTCTCTCTAACGATTAAATCAGAATCTAGGAGACGAGAACCTGCGGTGACACTATTTCCGTGTAGCTGTTCTAGCAATAATAGCATCGCATGGCGACCAATTTCCTTGCGAGGGTGATTGATGGTCGTCAGTGCGGGTAATGTATATTTGGCTTGCTCAAGGTTATCAAAACCAACAAAAGAGATATCGTCGGGAATTTTCAAACCCATTTTCTTCGCTTGCCACATTGCACCGAATGCCATGATATCAGTATGGCAGAAAACGGCAGTGGGTGGCTCAGGTAAAGAAAGTAATGTTTTTAATGCTTCAGCACCGCTTTCATGAGAGAAATCCCCACGTACAATATAGCTCTCTCTCAGCCCTTCGCCAGTACGTAACATCGCTTTTTTATACCCTTCTAAACGGTATTGGCTATGTGGCATTTCTTCAGGGCCTGCGATACAAGCAATACGTTTATGACCTTGTTTTAGCAGATAATGGGTGGCATTGAATGCCGCGGTGAGGTTATCAATATGCACGGTTGGAAGTTTTAATTCTGGCGCGAATTCGTTGGCCATCACAATTGGCGGTAGGTTTTTTTGTTCTTCGGTTGAAACATCAAACGGTAAGTTAGACCCCAACAGAACCATGCCATCAATCTGTTTGGTAATGATCAGGTTAATAAAGGCATTTTCTTGTTTCTGCTGATGTTTACAGTCACCAATCAGCACAAAGTAACCTTCGTGGGCGGCCACTTCTTCAATGCCGCAGATCACATCGCTGAAGAAGGGATCGCTAATGTCTGGGACGATCGCGAGAATAGTTTTGGATTCATTGCGTTTATAGCTGCGGGCGAGGTTATGAGGATAATAGCCAACGTCTAAGACGGCTTGCTCAACTTTTTGACGTGTTTGTAGGGAGACTTTTTCAGGGTTCATCAATGTCCGAGAAACGGTGGCTGTTGATACACCTGCTGCGTTCGCGACATCTTTCATGGTCGCCGTATTATTGTGCTTTTTACTTTCCACAACGCCTTCCTTTGTCTATTTAATCGATTGCTTTTTTTTGAATGGCGCAAACACGTCATTTTGCTAATTAAAAGACATTCTAAAGAGTTTCACAATAATATCTGTTACCTAGTTTGCATAAAAAGTGTGACTTGCATCATTTTTTAGAGCTGCCTCGCAAATTTTAAAAATAGTTATAGTGATAACCACTTAATCCAAATTCGTAATCCATGCGTTTATGGAAAAAATGACGGTTTAGTTATTGGAGTCAGTGAGTTACAGTACCTATTTTTCGGGTAAGTTAGTGGTATTAACCGTCCGTAGGATCCACATCAATATTCCATTTTACCTTACGGCTTTCCGGTTGTTTTAGTAACTCAGGTAATAATTGCGCAGTAAACTGCTGGAGATAGGCGCGTGATGGATGCTGCAATAAAAGTTGCCAGCGAAAACGTCCGCCTCGTTTGGCTTGAATGGACGGTGCAGGACCTAAAATCCATAAGCGCGAGTCACTTTGTGGGTGTTGGCTAATATACTGGCGAACATTCTGTAAAAACTGCCGTGAATCCTGATTATTATGATCTTCAGATCGAATAAGAATGTGGCTAGTAAACGGTGGAAGCATTGCCACCCGGCGCTCTTCAAGGGCTTCTTCGGAAAAAGCGTTATAGCCACTTTCTAGTAAGGTGAGCAAAAGAGGGTGTTCAGGGTGGTGAGTTTGTAAGAACACTTCACCTTGCTTGCCTGCTCGTCCCGCTCGTCCAGAGACCTGTACATATAATTGTGCAAAACGTTCGGCAGCTCTAAAGTCACTCGAAAATAAGGCGCCATCGACATCCAGCAATGCGACGAGGGTCACATCTGGAAAGTGGTGTCCTTTCGCCAGCATTTGTGTGCCGATCAAAATTCGCGCGCCGCCTTCATGCACAGCGTTCAAATGTTGCTCCAGTTCGCCTTTACGGCTGGTGGTATCTCGGTCGATACGAGTCACGGGTACATCCGGAAATAGCTGGGAAATCCCTTCTTCCAGTTGCTCGGTTCCCATCCCAACAGGGACTAAATGTGTTGATCCACATTGTGGGCATTGGCGTGGGACAGGGCGTTGGCTATCACAGTGATGGCAACGTAACTGATGAAAATTTTGGTGCAGCGTATAGTAATGGTCGCAACGCTGGCATTCCGCTATCCAACCACATTCATGGCAGATAAGTGCTGGGGAATAACCTCGGCGATTTAGAAACAAAATGACCTGATTATTTTGTGCTAGGTGATTTTTAATATGTTGGATCAGTAAATGGGACAGCCCAAATTTAAGTGGCTGTCCTTTTAAATCAATCAAATGCTGCTCAGCGGGACGGGCATTACCTGCGCGGATCGTCAAATTTAATTGGCGATATTTATTCTGTTGCACATTACTCAGTGTTTCGAGGGATGGGGTCGCTGTTCCCATGATAATTGGAATATTTTCTTTTTTTGCACGGAAAACCGCTAAATCACGGGCATGGTAGCGCCAGCCATCTTGCTGTTTATACGAACTGTCATGCTCTTCATCGATAATAATGATGCCAAGGCGGGCAAATGGCGTGAATAAGGCAGAGCGCGTCCCGATGATAATGCCGTTAGAACCCTGTTTGGCTCGTAACCAAACCGCTAAGCGCTCACTGTCATTGAGCGCAGAGTGCAAAACATCGACAGGTACATTAAAGCGTTCACGGAAGCGATTAATGGTTTGAGGCGTTAAGCCAATTTCAGGGACTAATACTAGCGCCTGCTTACCTTGAGCCAGAATATTTTCTAACACGCTCAGGTAGACTTCGGTTTTTCCCGATCCGGTGATCCCCGCCAGTAACCACGGCGAAAAATTATCATCTTCTGCGCGAATTGCGCCTACAGCGGTGGCTTGCTCGCTATTGAGTCGTAAACGTTCCCCACTCACGGCAAACTGTGATTGCCATTTTTCTGCAACTGGTTGAACAGGGTGCAACTCGGCATACTGTTTTTTCTTCAATGCTTGCAGAGCGCTTTCACTGATTTCAAGCTCACCAACCTGATGGCGATAAACTGGGCGGCGGCGTAATAGCGCTAACGCTTGCTGCTGTTTTGGGGATCGTTTTAGTTCATTTAGATCCGCCGCCTGACCCTCTTCAGTTACTTGCCATTGCCAGATCGGCGTAAATTCTGCGGGCTTCCCTTGGCGCAGTAAGGTCGGCATCGCGTGAAATAGCACTTCACCAATTGGGTAATGGTAATATTGAGATGACCACAGCAGCAGTTGCCAGAGATCATCGGGGAACAGGGTTTGTGAATCTAATACCAGCTCCACGGTTTTGAGTTGGTCTTCGGGAAACTCGCTTTTATCGCTCAGATTGACAACTACACCAAGGGCTTGGCGTTTGCCAAAAGGCACCATAACCCGTCCACCGATAACGGGGACTGGCATATTTGCACCCAAGAGATAATCAAATGTGCGATTTAAAGGAACAGGTAACGCCACCTGAACGACGATCATAGCTGGATTTCCGTCTGTTTTTTGTACAAAAAGATGAGGGTATTCTGTTAGAGTACCACAAAAATCATGCTATTTTCATTGCGCGATAAACAGATTTTCTGTATGATCCGCCGCCTTTGGTATCAATTAATTTTGTTTTGCCAATAAACTAAATTTAATCAACACGACGTGTGGTGTCCGGCGTTAGGGCTGGAATGGCGACACGGCCTTATTAGAGGTTCTCCCATGAAAAAAGGTATTCACCCTAAATACGAAGAAGTTACTGCAACTTGTTCTTGCGGCAACGTAATGAAAATTAACTCAACAGCTGGTCACTCTCTGAACCTGGACGTTTGTGGTAACTGCCACCCGTTCTATACTGGTAAACAACGTGATGTTGCGACCGGTGGTCGTGTTGATCGCTTCAACCAGCGTTTCAGCATCCCAGGTGCTAAAAAGTAATAAAACCTGTCACGTTGAAGTTGATTTAACGTATTCAGTAAGAAAACCTGTTCAATTGAACAGGTTTTTTATTGCCTAAAATTTGCCAATCTCTGGAAGTTAAAAGCGGTAAGCAACTCCAAACATAAAATCATGGCTGGCTAGGTTGATGGTCGATGTTTCAGTCGCATCTTTATTGAAAGAGTTCGGCATGGAAATTTTGTATTTACCTGCATCAGTAAATCGATAGCCCAAGTCAAATGAGAGGTTGTCATTGAAAGCATATCGGCTACCTAGCCCTAAACTCCATGCTAGCTTATTGATTCTATCTGACTTTGATTGATTCGAACTTTGTTTAACACCAGAAATTTCAAATTCTGAACGTTGTGTATTTTCATACCGCGTACTTGCCAATCCGAGCCCAAAAGAAATATAGGGCGTGAATGCGGTTTGGTTTTTCATATCATAGTAGCTATTTAACATGACTGTCGTTAGCGTTGCTTCGTTTTCCATATCAGAAGAGCCAGAATTACTGGCTGAATTAGAAAGTGCATTAAGGTTATGAGTATCGCTAACTTTCCCTCGCATACCCACTTCTAACTCTGTACGGATAGGCACAGTGAATTGATGATAAAAATCGTAGCCAACACCAATAAAATTTCCAAAAGCAGGGTGACTTTTATCATTGAATTTTAGTGTTCTGAAATCAGATTGTTTTTCATTACTGTATTCGAATTTAGAATCATATATATTCAAAACTGATACACCAATTTTACTTGATATATATACGCCGTTATTACTGGATGCCATTGCTAAATTAGCAAACAACAAGCAACTCAAGGTTAAAAGTAAATTTTTCATTATTAAGCACCAGTTAATTATTTCAGACAGAAACCTAACTGGAGTATAAGTGATACGGGAAGGGCTATAATCAGTGTAAGAAACTTTGAGGTATTGAGCTAAAAAGTGAGAATAAAACGAATATTTTTTGGTTTTTAATGCTGAAAATGTCTTGCATTAAAGGCTAAATATTTATCTTAATATGAATATCTAGATTTAATATTTGGTTTTGGTGTGAGCGCCTCAATAATATTTATTAAGGTGCTCACTGAAAATCCTTAGAAACGGTAAGTTACACCAAACATAATGTCATGGCTTCTGACTTTCACTTTTGAGGTGTTTTCTTGGCTATCTGCGTAGTAACTCGCTTCAGATTTTCCTGCATCTAAGAAGCGGTATCCCATATCTAATGAAACGTGATTATTCACTCTGTATTGTGAACCTAAACCGACGCTCCACGCAAAGTTAGTGGTTGTTTTGGATTTAGTGTATTTCTCGTGGGTGAACTGGTTTAAAGCGACAATATGCTCATTATAGTCATAACGCATTTTGTGGTTAATGCTTGCCATACCTAATCCGACGCTTACGTATGGGGTAAATTTAGTATCATTTTTGAAATCATAATAAGTATTGAGCATTACAGTGTTTAAAGTGATATCGGTTTTGACATCATCAGAGCTGCTGAAAACACCTGGGTCATTGGATGATTCGAGATTGTGGCTTGTGGAGGCTTTTTCTCTCATCCCAAATTCAAGTTCAGTGCGTAGAGGTAACGTGGTGCTTTTAGAAAAGTCGTAACCGACGGCAATGTTGCCACCGAAAACAGAATCATTGGTATTTCCGAGATTGGTTTTTTCAAATTCGTTATCACTGGTTTCCCATTTTTGATTGGAAATTTGAACGATTGAAGCCCCGATTTTACCTGAGACATACAGGCTTTCTGCCCCTGCAAAGGCTGTACTAGACACCAAACTGAGTAGAGATACGGCAATAATTTTTTTCATTATAAATTCCATTTAGCTATGTATTCGGATCACGCAATATGAGTATAGATAACTATTTAATTTATCTATGCAGGATCCCTATAAAACTTGATATACAGCAGGCTTTATTGTTTTTTAATATAATTAAGCATTTAGCTGTAAAAATAGTCTTTAGAGGAAAGAAAAATCGCGCTTTATCTGACGGATTAAGTGCCCAAAAGATTAATCCATGGCAAAAGGCGTACATTGGTTATCGGCAACAATTGAAATTGCTTAACAGCATGAAGATAATGAAAATAAATGATGGGGGGTTCAGCGGGTAAGAGTGCTATTTAGGTGAAATAGGTGACTAAGATAAGTCACACTCGACCCACATCAGTAAGCCGAGTGTTAAAGAAAGACGCAGAGGGATTAATATTCCCAAGTTTCTGGGTCAATACCTAGCTCGCGCATGATTTCTTTTGCTGCTTCAGGGATCTCATCATTACGTTCTTTACGCAAATCATCATCATCCGGCAGCGGTTGACCAGTAAACGCATGCAAAAAGGCTTCGCACAGTAATTCACTGTTAGTCGCGTGGCGCAAGTTATTGATCTGACGACGAGTACGTTCATCAGTTAAAATTTTCAGTACTTTTAAAGGAATCGATACTGTAATTTTTTTGACTTGCTCGCTTTTTTTGCCATGTTCAGCATACGGACTGACATATTCACCGTTCCATTCAGCCATGAGATACCTTGGATATATTCATTGATAATAAAATAATATACGAGTGTCAGTTTCCTGATCCTGAAGATGAATTTTTTTCAAGATACACTCAGCATACGGGTTAAGAATAAAGGGCTTAAGTTATTATTTAATACATATTAAAATCAATAAATTAAGTCTTTTTATATGCCGGTAATGTGGTCTAACTATCCATTGGCACATAATTATTATGGCTGATTATTCCATTAGTTGTTATAAACGTAAAGAGGTTTAGACGTCTGGACATGTTGACGGCTAAATTTGCTTTGAGTATGATTTGAGCTATCCCATACTTGGAGAGACACTCATGACATACAAAGCATCCACTATCGCGATACATAATGGACTCAATGAAGACTCGCAATTTGGTTGCGTTGTTCCTCCCATCTATTTATCTAGCACCTATAATTTTACGGATTTCAATGAGCCGAGAACCCATGACTACTCCCGTCGTGGCAATCCTGGGCGAGATATTGTGCAGCGAACACTGGCACAGCTAGAAGGCGGAAGTGGTGCCGTGATGACTAACAGTGGGATGTCGGCTCTCCATCTATTATGTACCGTATTATTACAACCGGGTGATCTACTCGTAGCCCCTCACGATTGTTACGGCGGCAGTTACCGCTTATTTAACAGCTTGAGCCAAAAAGGCGCTTATCAGGTTGAATTTGTTGACCAAGGCGACGAATCTGCGTTGCAAGTTGCATTAGCGAGAAAACCCAAACTGGTACTCATCGAAACGCCAAGTAACCCGTTACTGAGAATTTACGATATTCAACATATTTCGACACTTGCACATCACGCAGGGGCTTTAGTGGTGGTGGATAACACATTTTTAAGCCCTGCATTACAGCAACCATTAGCGTTAGGCGCTGATTTTGTTGTTCATTCTTGTACAAAATATCTCAATGGTCATTCAGATATTATTGCGGGTGCAGTGATTGCAAAAGAAGAGAAATGGGCTCTAGAATTAGCGTGGTGGGCGAATAATATCGGTGTCACTGGCGGTGCATTTGATAGTTACCTGTTACTCAGAGGTATGAGAACATTGTTGCCTCGCATAAAACAGCAGCAGCATAATGCAGGTGAAATCGTAAAATATCTTAAAACTCAGCCGCTGGTGAAGAAAATATATTATCCTGCCTTGAGTGATCATCCGGGACATCACATTGCTGCCGCGCAACAATCTGGCTTTGGCGCAATGTTAAGTTTTGAATTTGCAGGCGATGAAGCGCAACTTCGTCAGTTTTTACAGGCGCTGAGCTTGTTTACATTAGCGGAATCTCTCGGTGGTGTAGAAACCTTGATTTCCCATACGGCGACCATGACCCATGCAGGCATGTCTCCTGAAGCGCGAGCCGCAGCAGGTATTACTGATAGTTTACTGCGCATTTCAGTTGGTCTTGAAGATAGTCAGGATCTTATCGCAGATTTAAGCCACGCATTTAAGGTTGCGTCATAACGTTAGCGGAGTTTTTGATGAGTGCAATAACAGCATTTGAGGTGATCCCTTGTCACCGACAGTTACATAAGTTTGGGGGAAGTAGTTTAGCTGATGTGAAATGTTATCAGCGTGTCGCCACCATTATGGCGAACTACAGCCAACCTGGCGATTTAATGGTTGTTTCTGCGGCAGGGAGTACCACAAACCAGCTGATAAGTTGGCTTAAACTGAGCCAGAGTGACCGTATTTCTGCCCATCAAGTACAGCAAGCGCTACGCCGGTACCAGCAAGATTTGATTAGTGGATTACTGCCTGAAGAGAAGGCCGATGAGCTCAATCAGCTATTTGTTGCGGATTTAGAACGCCTCAGCGGGCTACTGGATAAACCTATCAATGATGCCACTTATGCAGAAGTCGTGGGGCACGGTGAAATCTGGTCAGCACGTTTAATGTCCGCAGTACTTGAACAGTTTGATATGGCGAGTGCTTGGTTAGATGCACGTGCATTTTTGCGCGCAGAAAGAGCCGCACAACCACAGGTGGATGAGGTTCAATCCCGCCATCTCTTACAGCAATTATTGGTGCAACATCCACAGCAACGTCTTGTGGTCACAGGGTTTATTTCCCGCAACCAAAAAGGTGAAACCGTCCTCTTGGGGCGTAACGGTAGTGACTATTCGGCTACCCAAGTTGGGGCATTAGCAGATGTCGGCAAAGTCACCATTTGGAGTGACGTGGCAGGGGTATACAGCGCGGATCCTCGCAAAGTAAAAGATGCTTGCCTGCTACCATTATTACGGTTAGATGAAGCCAGCGAATTGGCACGCCTTGCCGCACCTGTCTTACATACGCGTACTTTGCAGCCAGTTTCTGTCAGCAATATTGATTTGCAGCTGCGTTGTAGCTACCAACCGGAACAAGGCTCCACCAAAATTGAGCGTGTATTAGCGTCGGGTACGGGGGCAAAAATTGTCACCAGCCATAACGATGTGTGCTTAATTGAGCTGCGAATTGCCGCAGGGCGCGACTTTAACCAAATCTGCAAGGATGTAGATTTATTATTAAAACGCGTACAACTTCGCCCTCTGGCGCGAGGTATTCACCATGATCGCGCTATCTTACAACTGTGCTACACCTCGGAAGTGGTCGAAAGTGCATTGAATGTGTTGGAAGAAGCGGCATTGCCTGGGTCTCTTTCATTACGTGAAGGTTTTTCTCTGGTGGCTCTGGTCGGTGCTGGCGTGTGTAAAAAACCGCTGCACAGCCACCGTTTTTATGAAGAACTCAAAGGGCAGCCAGTTGAGTTTATTTGGCATTCAGAAGATGGCATTAGCTTAGTTGCGGTACTGCGCACCAATCAAACTGAGCATATTATTCAAGGCATGCACCAAAGCTTATTCCGCGCTGAAAAGCGCATTGGCTTAGTGCTGTTTGGTAAAGGTAATATTGGCGCCCGTTGGTTAGAACTGTTTTCGGTCGAGCAGCAAAATATTTCTGCTCGCAGTGACTTTGATTTTGTCTTGGCGGGTGTAGTAGATAGCCGCCGCAGTTTATTGAATTATCAAGGTATCGACCCAAGCCGCGCATTAGCCTTCTTTGATGACGAAGCAGTTGAACACCAAGACGATAATCTGTTTTTATGGATGCGAGCGCACCCTTATGATGACTTGATTGTGTTGGATGTCACCGCCAGCGGCGAGCTCGCCAATAGTTATGTGGATTTTGCGAGCTACGGTTTCCATGTTATCAGTGCAAACAAAATTGCAGGGGCGGCGCCTACTTCGCAATATCGTGATATTCGTGATGCGTTTGCGAAGACGGGGCGCCATTGGCTCTACAACGCGACCGTCGGCGCGGGGTTGCCGATCAACTATGCAGTGCGCGATCTCAAAGAAAGTGGTGACGCGATTCTGGCGATCAGTGGGATCTTCTCCGGCACATTATCGTGGCTATTCTTGCAATTTGATGGCTCTGTGCCTTTCAGTGAGCTTGTCGAGCAAGCTTGGCAGCAAGGATTAACAGAACCGGATCCTCGCATCGATTTATCTGGGCAAGATGTGATGCGCAAGCTCATTATTCTGGCGCGAGAAGCGGGCTATGATATCGAACCGGATGATGTGCGCGTGGAATCATTAGTGCCAGCGCAAGCGGAAACGGGCTCACTGGATGAGTTCTTTGAAAATAGCGCCGTGATTAACGATCAGATGCAGCAGCGCTTAGAAGCCGCGAAGGAGCTAGGATTAGTGCTACGTTATGTCGCGCGGTTTGATGCGGTGAAAGGTAAAGCAAAAGTGGGTGTCGAGGCAGTTAAACCTGAGCATCCGTTAGCCTCTTTATTACCGGGGGATAACGTTTTTGCCATTGAAAGCCGTTGGTATCGTGATAACCCATTGGTGATCCGCGGACCCGGTGCGGGTCGCGATGTGACAGCCGGCGCTATCCAATCTGACTTGAATCGACTTTCTCAGCTTTTATAAAATCAGCAACGCACGGGGTAGATAAACTCGTGCGTTCTCTTCATTTCTCAAATTTTCCCATTCCTATTTTATTCTTAAATAAGATTCATGACTTAAAAGTGCTGAATCGACGATAGATTGCGCTGAAACAATACTTAAATAAGAAAAATTAATAAAAATAGCGCTGTAATTAAATTTCAGAAAAATCACCCAAAGCGCTTTTTTTCTGATATGAATATAGGGTACAGGGTGAAATTCGCGGTCTGCATCACAAAACATAATTCTAGCCGACTGAAATTTTATTACAGGAAATCCAGCGCAGTTTGTTAACCGTTCACGAGAAGCGGGGTGGCATCCTGCCAACAGCACAAGATCAGGAGTCCCATGAATCAGCAATATTCCGCAATGCGCAGTAATGTCAGTATGTTGGGTAAGCTACTCGGTGATACCATCAAAGACGCTCTTGGTGAAGATATCCTCGATAAAGTCGAATCTATTCGCAAGTTATCCAAATCCTCCCGCGCAGGTAATGAAGTTCAGCGCCAAAAATTATTAATGACCTTGCAAACACTCACCAACGATGAGCTATTACCCGTTGCGAGGGCATTCAACCAATTCTTAAACTTAACCAACGTGGCGGAGCAGTACCACAGTATTTCTCCTCATGGCGAAGCGGCCAGTAACCCTGTTGCCTTACAGAAATTATTTGGGCGTTTAAAAGAGCACGATTTTAGCCACTGTGATATTCAAAAAGCCGTTGAAGAGCTTTCCATTGAGCTGGTGCTGACAGCCCATCCAACCGAAATCGCCCGCCGCACCTTAATTCACAAATTGGTTGAGGTGAACACCTGTTTATCCCAGCTCGATCATGATGATTTAGCGGATTACGAACGCAACAATATTATGCGCCGTTTACGCCAGTTGGTGGCGCAATCTTGGCATACCGATGAAATTCGTAAAATTCGCCCTACGCCAATCGATGAAGCGAAATGGGGTTTTGCGGTTGTTGAAAACTCATTGTGGGAAGGGGTTCCGGCATTTTTACGGGAATTCAATGAACAGCTCGAAGAGTCCATTGGGGCTGAATTACCTGTCGAAGCAAACCCAATCCGCTTTACGTCATGGATGGGGGGCGACCGTGATGGTAACCCGAATGTGACCGCGGAAGTGACTCGCCACGTTCTGTTATTAAGCCGCTGGAAAGCTGCCGATTTATTCTTGAAAGATATTCAGGTCTTGGTGTCGGAGCTTTCTATGACGGAAGCAACGCCAGCACTGCGTGCGCTGGCGGGCGGCGATGATGTGGATGAGCCTTATCGCCAAATCGCCAAAAATCTGCGTAGCCAACTGTTCTCTACGTTGGAATATTTAGAGCGCCGAGTGAAAGGCGAGCAAGTTTTGCCACCAGCGGATTTACTGACGGATAACGCACAACTGTGGGATCCGCTCTACACCTGCTATCAATCGCTCGTTGCTTGCAATATGAGCATTATTGCCAATGGCTCACTGTTAGATACGCTGCGCCGTATTCGCAGCTTTGGTCTGCAATTGGTACGTATCGATGTGCGCCAAGAGAGTACTCGCCATACTGAAGCGCTGTCTGAACTGACAGAATATTTGGGGCTGGGCAACTATGGCAATTGGTCGGAACAAGAGAAACAAGATTTCTTACTGACTGAGCTGCAATCTCGTCGTCCGCTGATCCCACAAGACTGGCAACCGACAGCAGAAACGCAAGAAGTATTCGAAACTTGCCGCGTTATCGCCAAAGCGAAAAATGATTCTATCGCTGCTTACGTGATCTCAATGGCGAAAGTGCCATCCGACGTTTTAGCCGTTAAGCTTCTGCTAAAAGAGGCGGGTGCTTCGATTAAATTGCCAGTTGCTCCACTGTTCGAAACCCTTGAAGACTTAAATAACGCCGAAAGTGTGATGACTAAGTTGCTCAGCATTGAGTGGTATCGTGAGCTGATTGATGATCGCCAAATGGTGATGATTGGTTACTCGGACTCTGCAAAAGATGCGGGTGTGATGGCGGCATCATGGGCGCAATATCGTGCACAAGATGCCCTAATTAAGCTGTGTGATAAAGAAGGTGTGAAACTGACACTGTTCCACGGCCGTGGCGGCACTATTGGTCGTGGCGGTGCACCAGCGCACTCCGCACTACTTTCCCAACCACCAGGAAGTTTAAAAGGCGGACTGCGTGTGACGGAACAAGGCGAGATGATCCGCTTTAAGTTTGGTCTGCCGCAAGTGACGATTAGCAGCTTGGCTATGTACGCGAGCGCTATCCTTGAAGCTAACTTACTGCCACCGCCAGAGCCAAAAGAAGAGTGGAAGGCGGTGATGAATTCGCTGTCTGATGTGTCTTGTGCGATGTATCGCGATTATGTGCGTGAACAGCCTGACTTTGTCCCGTATTTCCGTGCAGCAACCCCAGAGTTAGAGCTGGGTAAATTGCCATTAGGTTCTCGCCCTGCAAAACGCCGCCCTACTGGGGGCGTTGAAACCCTTCGTGCTATCCCTTGGATTTTTGCGTGGACACAAAACCGCTTGATGTTACCCGCGTGGTTAGGGGCAGGTGCGGCGCTAAAACATGTTATCGAAAAAGAAGGCAAGCAAGCGGTACTGGATGAAATGTGGCAAGAGTGGACATTCTTCAAAACCCGTATTGCGATGCTGGAAATGGTGTACGCGAAAGCCGATTTATGGTTGGCGGAATACTATGACCATTGCCTCGTTGAAAAACGTCTATGGCCACTGGGACAAAAGTTGCGTGACCAGTTATCCGAAGATATTAAGAGTGTTTTAGCTGTCTCTAAAGATGAAGCGTTGATGGCGGATTTACCGTGGATTGCGGAATCTATCGCGCTACGTAACGTCTATACTGACCCACTGAACGTATTGCAGGCTGAGCTATTACATCGCTCTCGCCAACAAGAGCATCCAGACCCGCGTGTGGAGCAAGCGTTGATGGTGACCATTGCGGGTGTTGCGGCGGGTATGCGTAATACCGGCTAACGATGAGTTTCTGTCAGTAAAAAGGCTGCCAATTGGCAGCCTTTTTCGTTTATGGTCGAACGTTATTTTTTGTTCTGATCATTATGAATCAGATGATAAGGCGAACGCGCCCGTGGATGGATAAAGAAATGGTTAGTTGGGGCATTGTGAGTTTTGATATGCACCATGGAGACGTTGGTGGATTTTCCGACTTTATTGTGGAATGCATAAATCACAAAAGGCAGTAGGAAGATAATCACAAAACTCACCGCTAGCAGCGTGACGTAAGTCGTATCATCTGCTCCTCCCGGCAATGAACTTGGCGGGAAGAATGACACCACAAATGCCAGAATTGAGATCACTAACCCAACAAACGCGATTAACAATTTAAAGCTTTTACCACCCGGCACGTTGAATGCCCGTTTTTTATCAGATTGTTTGCAGACTAAATGCATATAACCGAGGAACAGCATAAAGTAGCTACACAGATAAATAACAACAGTTAATGCCAGCGCTATCAGGAAGGACATATTCCCGCCGCCGCCTGTGTTGGTGAGGACAATAATCGCCACCGTGGTGATCAGTAATTGGGAAATGACTAACGTGACTGGCACGCCATTTTTATTCACTTTGGCAAAGCTTTTCGGCAAAATTCCTTTTTGTGCAGCGACATACATCCCACGGGAAGGTCCCACAATCCAAGAGGCAATTTCTGCTAATACGCCGAGTAACAGTAACGCAGCAATAATCCGTACTGCCCACTCTAAGGTGGAATTAAAGTGGCTAACGAGAACTTCAAAGGTTTGTACCACACCCGCAGACAGGTTGATTTCGCTGTTAGGGATCACGGCTGCAACCGATAAACCACCAATAGAGCTTAAGCAAATCGCCGCAATCATTAGTAAGAACATTGCCGCAGGATAATCTCGACCAGGGTTTTTCATTTCGTTGACGTGGGTTGCTGAGGCTTCAACACCCATGTAACTGAGAATAAAGGCAACAAAGACCACTAATGTGCCGATTTGTGTGAAGTCAGGAATAAAGGTTTTTGTGCTCATCTCGATAGCTAAAGGGGCGCCGCTTGCCAAGTAACTAATCGCTAGCCCAACGAGAATTAGAGCCGGTAATAAAATCCCAGCAAAGAAACCGACTTTTGCGATACTTGCTGTATATTTGGTTCCACCAAATTGGGTGAAAGCGAGAACCCATAAAATCACCAGAGCGCCGATGGTTTTGGTGACGGGATCGGTATTGAGTTCTGGCCAATTTAATATGTAGGATAGGGCGCCGAGTACAAAGTACAGCATCGGAATAAAGCCTATCGCAATTTGTAGATAACCAAATGAAATCGCCGCAAATCCCCAACGCTCTCCCAATGTGTTGGAAACCCACGCGAAAATCCCCCCTTCTTCCCAGCCTTCAACAGTCGCCATTTCGGCAGCACATAAGGCTACGGGGATAAACCATAGCAATCCCCCTAAGAGTAAAAAGAAAACTAAACTGAAACCCGATGTGGCGAATGTCGGATATTCATAGACCGCCATCACCATAGACGCGGTGATCGCAAAAAAACCTAACAAGGTGAGTTGTTTTGCGGCTGGAGCTGTTGTTGACGTCGCCATGCCTATTCTCCTGTCATATGTTTTACAAAGTCAGTCGGCGCATAAATGAATACGCCGACTGGATAAACGACTAAGGATTAGCTGTGATTGAAACCGCCGCTTTCTTCTTCAGAAAGTGGTTTACTGACAGGGTGTTTCTCGAAATATTCGAGGGTGCGTTTGAAATCTTCGATGAGCAGTGAGGCGAGGTCAAGGCTGACACCATGACGGACTAGAATACGCTGGATCACCAGATCTTCACGGTTTGCAGGCATTGAGTAAGCAGGGACTTGCCAGCCGCGGCTACGTAATTTGTCTGCAATATCATATAAAGAGTAGTTACTGGTTTTCGCACCGTCTTTTAATTTCCATGCCAATGCTGGGATACCTTTGGCACTATCGCCATCAAAAATCATCTCAAATGGGCCCAGTTTTTCAATTTCACGGGCAAGGTATTGAGCGGTGGCATAGCAGGCATTATGAATTTTCGCGTAGCCTTCGCGACCAAGACGTAGGAAGTTGTAATACTGTGCAATGATTTGTCCACCCGGACGAGAGAAGTTTAATGCGAAGGTTGGCATGTTACCGCCAAGGTAGTTCACATTGAAAATGAGCTCTTCTGGGAGATCTTTTGCTTCACGCCAAATTACCCAACCAGCACCTAATGGTGCTAAACCAAATTTGTGTCCAGATGCGTTGATGGATTTAACGCGAGGTAAGCGGAAATCCCATTCCAGTGTAGGCGCACAGAAAGGCGCGAGGAAACCACCACTTGCACCATCCACGTGAATAGGAATGTCTAAGCCCGTTTCTTTTTGCAGTTTATCCAATGCATCATGAACAGCTTTCACTGGCTCATATTGGCAAGTGAACGTCACGCCTAGAGTTGGAACGACACCGATAGTATTTTCATCAACGCGTTTGATAACTTCTTCTGGGCTCATGATCAGGCGGTCGCCTTCAAGCGGAATTTCACGCAGTTCGACATCAAAATAACGGGCAAATTTATGCCAACAAATCTGGACAGGGCCACAGATTAAGTTAGGTTTATCGGTTGGTTTTCCTTTGGCAGCTTGTTTTTTACGCCATTGCCATTTTAACGCCAGCCCCCCTAACATTGCGGCTTCTGAAGAGCCAATCGTTGAGCAGCCTAATGTATTGAGTGCGTCAGGAGAGTGCCATAAATCAGCGAGCATATGCACGCAGCGGTTTTCAATTTCGGCGGTTTGCGGATATTCATCTTTATCAATCATGTTTTTGTCGATAGAGAGATCCATCAAACTGCGAATTTCGTCATCTACCCATGTTTGGCAAAATGTTGCTAAGTTTTGTCGGGAATTACCATCTAGCATTAGCTCATCACGTACTGCGCTAAATACATTTCTCGGGTCGCTTTCTTTGATTGGAAATTTCGTTTTTGGTAAGGATTGGGATAAATCAAATGAAGCATAAACATCATCTAATTCACTATATTTTGAAGATACTGATTTATTATTCATACAACGAATCTCCTCAATAATTGAGATGTTATTACTAGGAAGGATCAATAATCTTATATTTTCATATAAGCATAAAAATAAATTGGAATAAAGTTCTTTAAAAGAAAGTCTGATTTTGGTGGTGGTTGTTTTGATTATTTGTTTTCATGGTAAATATGATTTAAATTCGAAGTTAATCAGATATAACAATTTATCAACATTGTTAATCTGAATTTTCGCTAAGTGATTCAATGTGAAAAAATGAGTTGCATCAATGGGCTATGAGTTTTCGCTGGGTGTGTAAGCTATTGAAAAACAATATTTCTATTGCTAGAGGAATAATGATGAATAAGGATAAAATAGCGTTTTATGTGGTTTTTAATGATATTAATCAGTGCATCTTTAAAAGACTATTTGTTTTGGATTGATCTAATATCAGTTTTTTAATTAAATATTTACTGTATTTTAATTCTATTTAGACATATTTGATGAATTATTTTTGTTATAACTTTAATTTCTAGTCTAATAATGACTGGTTTTAGTCTGCATTAATTATGGGGAACGGAGTTATAGAGAATAGCGGTAAATAGAATAGAAAGAAGGGAAATATGATTGGGTTAATTCACGATAAATGAATTAACCCGATAAGTGATATGGAATAAAGTGGTTGCTTCACCTAACACCCAATTATTTTGGTCTAACGCCTAATGTATGGCAAATGGCGTAAGTTAGTTCAGAGCGGTTTAAGGTGTAAAAATGGAAATCTTTTACACCTTCACGACTTAAAATTTTCACCATGTCCATGGCAATTGACGCGCCAACAAGATTGCGGCTTTCAGGGTCATCATCTAAGCCTTCGTACATTCTATTCATCCAACTTGGGATACGCACATTGGTGATTTTGGCAAAACGTTCTAGCTGGCGGAAGTTAGAAACAGGCAAAATTCCCGGTACGATTTCCACATCAATACCCGTTGCTACGCAGCGGTCACGAAAACGTAGGTAGCTTTCAACATCAAAGAAAAATTGGGTAATGGCGCGGTTGGCTCCGGCTTCAATCTTTTTCTTCAAATTGATTAAGTCAGCCTGAGCACTTTTGGCCTCAGGGTGTACTTCAGGGTAAGCTGCGACGGAAATATCAAAGTCAGCTTCAGTTTTCAGTAATTCAACCAAGTGCTCTGCATACATATCGGGCTTGCGGCTGTTATCAGGAAGGTCTCCCCGTAATGCCACAATATGGCGAATGCCGTTGTTCCAATAATCTCGAGCGATGGTTTTTAGTTCATCAGGGCTGGCATCGATGCAGGTTAAGTGTGGTGCGGCCACTAATCCTGTTTTGTCTTTGATATCTTTAATGATGCTATGGGTTCTATCTCGCTCACCGGAGTTAGCGCCGTAGGTGACAGAGACAAAATTCGGTTTTAAGACCTTGAGCCTATCGATAGATTTCCACAATGTCTGTTCCATTTCTGCTGAGCGAGGTGGGAAAAATTCAAATGAGACATTAATCTGCCCATCTAATTCAGCTAAATTCTGGTTCAACGCCTCGCGCTGATTTGCGTGAAAGAAACTCATACCCTGTGACCTCGCCTCAAGAAACTCATTATTTAATGATTATTTTCGTTATTTGATTATATGCATTCGTTTGTACTTCTATACGTTTAGACGTCTAAATAGAGATTACGCGATATTGAGAGAGAGAGTCAACTCCTAAATCAAATTTGGAATTGATGTTTTTTCAGAGGCAACAAGAGAAAAATTCATGATGGGGAAATGCGGAGCCGACTGACTCCGCATGCGGTACAACATTACTTAGTAAAATACTATTCAGTAAAACACTATTCAGTAAAACAGAAGTGCTCGACCATTTGGCTGATGAGTTGGCGGGTTGGTTCAATAAAGCTCATATCGATGAACTCATCAGGCTGGTGGGCTTGTTCAATAGAGCCGGGACCCAGCACCAGTGTCGGGCAAAGTTCTTGGATAAATGGCGCTTCCGTACAGTAGTTTACGGTTTCCGCTTTTTTACCTAATAACTGCTCAATGACTGCTACCATTTTATGATCTGTCGGGCATTCATAGCCGGGGATCGGTGGGTGCATCTCTTCAATGGCTAAGCGACCCGGCCATTTTGCACGAACGGGTTCGAGAGTTTCATTGAGTAGCTCGTCCAGATCTTGCAACGTTAAACCTGGCAGTGGGCGAATATCCATATGTAATTCACAGCAACCACAAATTCGGTTCGCGGCATCACCACCATGAATATGACCAAAGTTCATGGTTGGA
Organism: Providencia sp. PROV202; assembly: GCF_028479565.1. Taxonomy (NCBI): domain Bacteria; kingdom Pseudomonadati; phylum Pseudomonadota; class Gammaproteobacteria; order Enterobacterales; family Morganellaceae; genus Providencia; species Providencia sp. PROV202. The sequence goes on from NZ_JAMPNV010000015.1 coordinate 185,241, forward strand.
TACGGGATCACAAACGCAGGGTTGTTATAGCGCTCTTTCAATGTATTTCTTAAAGTCATTAAGTGAGAGATAGATTCATGCATTAATTCAATGGCATTAACGCCTCTATCTGGATCACTGGAATGCCCAGATTGACCTGTAATACGAATGGCATTGGAAAGGTGTCCTTTATGCGCGCGAATAGGCTGTAATGACGTCGGTTCACCAATGATGGCGAAATCGGGGCGTAATTGCGTGCTGGCAGCAAAAAAGCGAGCACCAGCCATCGAGGTTTCTTCATCTGCCGTGGCAAGAATATGCAGAGGGCGCTTTAAGGTGCTGAGGTCAACATCACGCAGTGCATCAATAATAAAGGCAAAAAAGCCTTTCATATCTGCGGTGCCTAGCCCATACAGTTTGCCATTATGTTCGGTGAGCTTGAACGGATCTTTACTCCAACGACCCTCATCAAATGGCACGGTATCCGTATGACCGCATAGCATCAACCCTCCGTTACCCTCGCCAATCGAGGCTAACAGGTTATATTTATCTCGGGTATCAGGGACCGGTTGAATATTCACATTAAAGCCTAAGGTTTCTAACCATCCACCTAATAGCTCCACCAGCGCTCGGTTACTCTGATCGAGTTGCGAATCGGTCGCACTAATCGACGGTGTGGCGATTAATTGACGATAAATCTCAATAAATGCAGGTAATTTAATATTCACTGTTGACAGCCTTTATCCATAATAGTATCAATATTCATGCACTTTATTTGAATAAAAATACACATTAAACTGTTTGGGTCACGAGTACAAGGTAGAAAACACATGTTGAACACACTCATTGTCGGGGCCAGTGGTTATACTGGAGCAGAATTAGCCGCTTACTTACAACGTCATCCTGATATTCATCTTTCTGGGCTGATGGTTTCTGCACAAAGTGCGGATGCGGGTAAATGCTTTTCTGATTTACATCCCCAGTATAAAGGCATTATCGACCTTCCGGTTCAGCCGCTTACCGATGTGGCTGAGGCGCCAAAAGGGGTTGATGTTGTTTTCCTCGCGACCGCCCATGAAGTTAGTCATGACATTGCACCCCAGTTTCTTGAAGCGGGTTGCGTGGTGTTTGACCTTTCGGGTGCTTATCGTGTTCAAGATGCGGCGTTTTATCCGCAATACTACGGTTTCGAACATACAAATACCCAGTGGTTAATGCAAGCAGTTTACGGTTTAGCGGAATGGCAGGCAGATAAAATCCGTCAAGCTCAACTGATTGCGGTGCCGGGGTGTTATCCCACGGTTTCTCAACTTTCATTGAAGCCGTTGATTGAAGCGGATTTACTCGATGAAAACATGTGGCCGGTGATTAATGCCACCAGCGGCGTTTCAGGGGCAGGGCGTAAAGCCTCCATGACGAACAGCTTTTGCGAGGTAAGCTTACAGCCTTACGGCATTTTCACTCACCGTCATCAACCGGAAATTGCGACGCATTTAGGCAGAGACGTGATTTTCACGCCACATTTAGGCAATTTTGCACGGGGCATACTGGCGACCATCACTTGCAAAGTGAAAGCCGGCGTTACAGCGGAGCAAATTAGCCAAACATTTAAAGATGCGTATCACGATAAACCGTTAGTCCGTTTATATGATAAAGGCGTTCCTGCACTGAAATCGGTGGTTGGCACGCCATTTTGTGATATCGGCTTTGTATTGAAAGGTGAGCACCTGATTTTAGTGGGTACAGAAGATAACCTATTAAAAGGTGCCGCAGCGCAAGCCGTTCAGTGCATGAATATTCGGTTTGGTTTTAACGAAACGCAATCATTACTTTAATGCTCTTATGGCAATTTATTAAGGATAAATCCCCATGCAACCTTTAGTCATTAAATTGGGTGGTGTGTTACTCGATAGCGAAGAAGCCCTAGAAAGATTATTTACGGCGATCCAAACCTACCGTCAGGCTCATCAACGTGAGCTGGTGATTGTTCACGGTGGTGGGTGTTTAGTCGATGAATTAATGCAAAAACTGCAATTACCCGTTGTGAAAAAGCAAGGATTGCGTGTCACGCCAGCAGATCAAATCGACATTATTACCGGAGCGCTAGCCGGAACAGCGAATAAAACCTTGTTGGCATGGGCGATTAAACATCAATTGCAAGCGGTGGGTTTATCCCTTGGGGATGGACACAGCGCAGTGGTTACGCAAATTAATGATGAATTAGGTCATGTGGGTAGCGCGAAAGCGGGTGATGCGAATTTACTGAAATTATTACTGTCTGCGGGATATTTACCCATCATTAGTTCTATCGGGATCACCGAAGAGGGGCAACTTATGAACGTCAATGCAGACCAAGCGGCGACAGCAATTGCCCAAGCACTGAATGCCGATTTAGTCCTGCTTTCTGATGTAAGCGGTATTTTGGATGGTAAAGGCCAAAAGATTGATGAAATGACGACCGCCAAAGCGCAGAAACTGATCGATCAAGGCATCATCACGGATGGAATGATAGTCAAAGTGAATGCGGCGTTAGAAGCGGCGTCCACATTGCAACGTCCAGTAGATATTGCGAGCTGGCGTCATGCGGAACAGTTGCCATCACTATTTAATGGCACCGCGATTGGCACACGAATTCTTGCTTCTTGAGTGAATAACTGAGCAAGCAAACAGACAAATCAGACATTTATTTTAAAGACATTTAATTTTAAACAGAATTGGGACAGGTAATTTATGAAAAAGGGCATTAAGAAGATTGTATTAGCGTACTCCGGTGGATTAGACACGTCGGCTATCATTCCATGGTTAAAAGAAAACTACGATGACTGTGAAGTCGTGGCATTCGTTGCTGATGTGGGTCAAGACAGAGAAGACTTAGTCGGTGTTGAGAAAAAGGCCCTGCAATCAGGTGCTTCTGAATGCTACGTAGTTGACCTGCGTGAAGAATTTATCAAAGAATATATCTACCCAGTGCTGAAAACAGGTGCGCTGTATGAAGGTAGCTATTTACTGGGTACATCAATGGCGCGTCCAATTATCGCTAAAGCGCAAGTTGAAATCGCACTGAAAGTTGGCGCAGATGCCGTCGCGCACGGCGCAACCGGTAAAGGTAATGACCAAGTGCGTTTTGAAAGCACTTACACCGCATTAGCACCACAATTGAAAGTGGTTGCGCCATGGCGTGAGTGGGACTTACGTTCCCGTGAAGCCCTGCTGGATTACCTGAAAGAGCGTAATATTCCAACGACAGCGAGCTTAGAGAAAATCTACAGCCGTGATGAAAACGCATGGCACATTTCTACTGAAGGCGGCGTATTGGAAAGCACTTGGAATGCCGCTAACCAAGATTGCTGGGTGTGGACGGTTGATCCGAAAGATGCACCAGATGAAGCTGAGCTGGTGACGGTTGGCGTGAAACACGGTGAAGTGGTTTCTGTAAACGGGAAAGCGTTGTCTCCATTAGGCTGTTTAGAAACATTAAATACGCTGGGTGCAAAACATGGCGTGGGTCGTATTGATATCGTGGAAAACCGTTTAGTGGGTATGAAATCCCGTGGTTGCTATGAAACCCCAGGGGGCACGATCATGATGGCAGCACTGCGCGGTGTTGAGCAATTAGTATTAGACCGCGATAGCTATAAATGGCGTGAACAGCTAGGTCTGGAAATGTCTTATGTGGTGTATGACGGTCGCTGGTTTGCGCCACTTCGTCATTCTTTACAAGCAGCAGCAGAATCCCTGGCTCAGGATGTGACCGGTGAAGTGGTTCTGAAATTGTATAAAGGGCAAGTGACGGCTATCCAGAAGAAAGCGGATAAGAGCCTGTACTCTGAAGAGTTTGCAACATTTGGTGAAGATGAAGTTTACGATCACAGCCATGCTGGTGGGTTTATCCGTCTCTACTCACTCTCTTCACGTATTCGTGCGCTGAAAGAACAGAACAAAGCAAAATAGTTTTATCAGTATGACCCCGACAGCCAGATAGGGCTGTCGGGCAGACACTTATTTTATCAATCAGGTAGGGACTCGTTATGGCACTTTGGGGTGGACGTTTTAGTCAGCAGGCAGATCAGCGGTTTAAACAATTCAATGATTCACTGCGTTTTGATTATCGCTTAGCTGAGCAGGATATTATTGGCTCTGTGGCATGGTCAAAAGCGTTGGTCACGGTTGGCGTGCTGTCTGATAGCGAGCAAAAATCTCTCGAGCAAGCACTCAATGCGCTATTGGCGGAAGTGCAAGCCGATCCTGAAATTATCTTGCAAAGCGACGCCGAAGATATTCATAGCTGGGTTGAAGGTAAACTGATTGATAAAGTCGGTGATTTAGGAAAAAAACTACACACAGGTCGTAGCCGTAATGACCAAGTCGCGACAGATTTAAAACTGTGGTGTAAAGACCAAGTGGCGCTGTTATTAGACGCTGTGACTGAGTTACAAAAAGCGTTGGTCATCACCGCTGAAAATAACCAAGATGCAGTGATGCCAGGCTATACCCACTTACAACGTGCTCAGCCAGTGACATTCGCCCATTGGTGTTTAGCGTATAGCGAAATGTTGTCTCGTGATGAAAGCCGTTTGCAAGATACTTTAAAGCGTTTAGATGTCAGCCCATTAGGTTGTGGGGCGCTGGCGGGTACAGCCTATGATATTGACCGTGAGCAATTAGCATCATGGTTAGGCTTTTCATCCGCAACGCGTAACAGTTTAGATACCGTTTCTGATAGAGACCATGTGTTAGAACTTTTATCTGACGCCAGCATCGGTATGGTGCATTTATCTCGCTTTGCTGAAGATCTGATTTTCTTCAACAGTGGCGAAGCAGGGTTTGTGGAGTTATCCGATAAAGTGACTTCAGGCTCGTCGCTGATGCCGCAAAAGAAAAATCCTGATGCATTGGAGCTAATTCGTGGTAAATGTGGCCGTGTTCAAGGTGCATTGACCGGCATGATGATGACCCTGAAAGGGTTGCCGCTTGCTTACAACAAAGATATGCAAGAAGACAAAGAAGGGTTATTCGATGCCCTCGATACATGGTTAGATTGTATGCACATGGCGGTACTCGTTCTGGATGGTATCCAAATTCGTCGTCCTCGCTGTGAAGATGCAGCAAAACAAGGTTATGCAAATGCGACTGAGCTGGCGGATTATCTAGTGGCGAAAGGCGTTCCATTCCGTGAAGCTCACCATATTGTGGGGGAAGCCGTTGTGGCTGCGATAGCGCAGGGGAAAGCATTAGAAGAGATGGCATTAAGTGATTTGCAAAAATTCAGTGCAACTATCCAATTGGATGTGTATGAGATTTTATCTCTACAGTCTTGTCTTGATAAGCGATTAGCAAAAGGTGGGGTATCTCAAAAGCAGGTGGCAAAAGCCATTGTAGATGCGAGAACTCGCTTGAAGATGTCAATAAAGGAAATGTAGAAAAAATGGGGGGTAGCATGGCTACCCCAATTTCCATAACGTTTAATCTTAACTATATTTAATTGTTAACATACCCATCTGTTTGTCTTCATTCACCCAATCATAAGAATAGACACTTCGACCGCCATTCAGGACTTTCCAACCTTGAGTTTTTACTAGTTTTGTCAGGTCAATGCTATTGGCAACCATATCGTCATTGTCGTTTAAACAATTTACAGTGACGTTGTTATTATTTACTTCATTCAAGCAAGACGCATAGACAATTGAGCCAGTAAATTGGATGGTACCGTTATGCTCGCTGTTTTCTGCGTAGGCATTAACAGCGCTAAAAGTAGGAACGAATAATAATGCCATGACTGCGCGAGAGAAGGTTTTTTTAGCGATTGATGTTAAATTTTTCATAATAGTATCCCCTAACTGATTTGTGTTTAATCAATTTGTTTAAATGTATTAATTTAATAAATTCGGTATTGCGTAAGGTATATATTGGCTGCTTTTCTTTTTTCAATTACCTCGTGCTATTTGATGGAGCGTATAATAATTCAAATAACTCTACTAAGGTGTAAACATTGAAAATCAAATGTATGGAAATTTTAAAATTAAATTAAACAATATGGGATAAGTTAAATATAGTATAAGTAAAAACGCATACCCATAAAAAACTAGTTAAGAACAAATTTAATTATATTTAGGATATAAAAATCCCATCTATCCGATATTGTCAAATAAAAATATTGTATGTTAAGAGTTGAGCGCACTCATTCGTTGGGTGAGCGCTAATAGATAGTAAAATCTATGCTGATCACTTTAATATATTCTTTTATATGTATTTACAAACTTTAATTAAATATGAAAGAAAATATAACAAAATGTTTCATTACTGAGAGGCCAATACTTATAATGCTACGCCCTTGATCCCGCTATTACCTTATTTTGGGGTATTAAGTTCCATTAGCTTGTTTGGGAGCTATTCGCTATTATCATTTCTCTAGAGAGTTCTTGATAATCATTCTATATAGAAATATAAGATTAATTATCTAGATGGCTAAGTTTTAATATAATTACTCCAATAATAGGTAATATGTATTTAATATTTAGCATCACTGTCATTGAGTATTATTCAATCATCCAAAAGTCATCATAGGCCAATGGATTCAACTAATTTGAATAAATGATTATTTATTTTAATGGTTTTTATGAGGTTATTGATAGCTCTGTATCAATTCATGACTCTTATCAAAGTAATTTCTAAATTGTGATCATTGCGTTCAAGTGGTTATATTATTGACATTAAGGTGATTAACTTCAACGTTAAAAATATTTAAAAGTATGTCAAAAAAAACAAACAATTAATTTTGTATGTTATTATTTTTAATAAAATTATTCATTTTTTCTTCTGATATTACTCGATGGGGAAAGTATAGTGAGGTTGATAGATTTAGTGGATGCTATTGGTGATCCATTAAACTAGTTCGTAAGTACAATGATAAGAAGAAAGATATATTAAGAAGTTTATTGGAATAGCTACCTGAATATTTTTTAATACGCAATTATTACTCTTTTATAGAGTAAAAATGGTTGATTATTGCATATTGAAATCATTTTTTATTCGGAAAAAGACTGATACATTTATTTTCTAGGTATTACAGTTTGTTTCATATTCAAATGGGATTTTTCCTAAAAAAATTTAAATATTGCTTTTTATTTTTATCAATAGATGAAACGTTATATATTCTCTATAATGATTGGTATTATCTATATAGTCAGGCATAACGAGAGGAAAAAGGCGGATGAATATTCGTGATCTGGAGTACCTAGTTGCACTTGCTGAGCACAAGCACTTTAGACGTGCTGCGGATTCTTGCCATGTAAGTCAGCCTACGCTGAGCGGTCAAATTCGTAAGCTTGAAGAAGAGCTCGGCGTGATGCTATTAGAAAGAACCAGCCGAAAAGTGCTTTTTACTCAACAAGGTTTATTGCTCGTTGAGCAAGCAAGAACGATCTTAAGGGAGATAAAAGTTCTACAAGAAATGGCCGCTTTACAAGGTGAAAGCATGTCAGGGCCTTTACATATAGGACTGATCCCAACTGTTGCACCTTATTTGCTTCCGCACATTATTCCTGAATTACACCGTGTGCACCCTAAACTAGAAATTTACTTACACGAAGCGCAGACTCAGCAATTATTAGCTCAGTTAGATAGTGGTAAGTTGGATTGCGCTATTCTGGCAGAAGTCAAAGAAACCGAACCCTTTATTGTGGTGCCATTATTTGAAGAGCCAATGAAACTCGCGATTTATGAAAATCACCCATGGCATGACCGTGATACGGTTGAAATGGGCGAATTAGCGGGTGAGAAATTATTGATGCTAGAAGATGGTCACTGTTTACGTGATCAAGCGATGGGGTTCTGTTTCCAAGCCGGGGCAAAAGAAGATACCCATTTCAGAGCGACGAGCTTAGAAACGCTGAGAAACATGGTAGCAGCGGGTAGCGGAATTACATTGCTGCCAGATTTGGCTGTACCTCATGAGGCTTGTCGTGATGGCGTTTGTTACTTGAACTGTATTGAACCTGAGCCAAAACGCCGCATTGTATTAGTTTATCGTCCAGGGTCTCCATTGCGTGGACGTTATGAGCAGCTTGCTGAGACAATTTACAGCTCGATGGATAAGTACTACAGAAATAAAAAGTAAGCGATAAAAACAAAAAAAGTGATTGCGGGAATAAACCTGCAATCACTTATTCTAAAGCCAATCGTTCAGTGTAAAGCGTAGAGAACCGCTAAAACAGTCGATTTAGACCATTCAATGCCGCAACTCGGAACGCTTCAGCCATGGTTGGATAGTTAAATGTGGTATTAATGAAGTATTCGATGGTATTCCCTTCACCTTTTTGTTCCATAATCGCTTGGCCGATATGAATAATTTCAGCCGCTCTCTCACCGAAACAGTGAATACCTAAAATTTGAAGAGTTTCTCTATGGAAGAGAATTTTCAAACTACCCACATTCATGCCGGCAATCTGTGCTCGTGCTAAATGTTTAAACTGAGCACGACCGACTTCATAAGGGACTTTCATTGCCGTCAATTCTTGTTCTGTTTTACCCACGGAACTAATTTCTGGAATGGTATAAATGCCCGTCGGAATATCTTCAACTAAATGGGCATTACCTAAGCCAGAGGTAATTGCACGAGCCGCAATTCGCCCTTGATCATAAGCAGCAGAAGCTAGGCTTGGATAGCCAATCACATCGCCAACAGCATAGATATGCTCATTACTGGTGCGATAAGCATGGTCAACTTTGACTAAGCCGCGACCATCCGCTTCGATTCCCACATTCGCCAGACCGATATTATCAGTATTACCAGTACGACCGTTCGCGAACAGTAAGCAATCCGCTTTCACTTTTTTGCCTGATTTAAGATGAACAATAACGCCATCATCTAAACCTTCAATCTTTTCATACTCTTCGTTGTGACGGATAACCACGCCACTGTTCCAGAAATGATAAGACAATGCATCAGACATTTCTTGATCAAGGAATGCGAGTAAGTGATCGCGAGTGTTGATCAAATCGACTTTGACACCTAACCCACGAAATATGGATGCGTACTCACAACCAATCACACCCGCACCATAAATAATCACATGGCGAGGTTCGTGGGAAAGGCTGAGAATGGTATCGCTGTTATAAATTCGGGAGTGGGTAAAATCAACATCAGGCGGGCAATAAGGTCGTGAGCCAGTCGCAATAATAATTTTATCTGCGCTAAGGACATCACAACTCCCATCTGCATAGCGTACGCTAACATGTTGATCATCAACAAAAGTTGCTTCACCAGAAAACATTTGGCAACCATTGCGTTCATAAAATCCTTCACGCATACGAGTTTGTTGACTTATAACGGTTTCGGCATGAGTAAGAATTTCAGAAAAAGAGGAGCGTAAACTGCGGGAATTATCACTATATAGAGGGTTTTGATTAAATTCGATAATTCGACTAACAGCATGACGAAGGGCTTTAGAGGGAATAGTACCCCAGTGGGTACAGCCGCCGCCGACACTGTTATAACGTTCTATAACAGCAACGTTTTTTCCTTGTTTAACTAGGCCCATAGCGGCACCTTCACCACCAGGACCGGAACCAATGACAATTGCATCAAAATGGGTATGTTGTTGCATGAGGTAAGCCTGTTTTAATTCTAGGGACGTTGTGATAGTAACATTCGTTTGCCATCTTGTCTCAATTCGAAATCCTAAAGACAAATAAGTATAGAAATCAAATAAAAATAAAGGCGTGCAAAGTATATAAAAAATTTATAGAAAAAAGTCGATAAAAGACACAGCCTAGAAAAAAATGAAGCTGGGTGAAATTCTGAAAATGGCGAAATTGATGGGAGAGTCATCTTTTCATTAAACTAGATTAATAATTTTCAGGTATGCTTAACGGATGGGCGCATTCAAAAGTGATATTTTGATCTATTCGCGGCGTTTTAATTGTAGAAAACTAGGAAAATCGTGAGCAACACTATTGGCGTTAGAGCAAAACAGAAAGAAAAAACTCGTCGTTCGCTCGTGGAAGCGGCATTTAGCCAATTAAGTGCAGAACGTAGTTTTACTAGCCTCAGCTTACGGGAAGTCGCTCGTGAAGCGGGCATCGCACCAACTTCGTTTTACCGTCACTTCAAAGATGTTGATGAGCTTGGGTTAACCATGGTTGATGAGAGCGGTTTGATGCTACGCCAACTTATGAGACAAGCGCGTCAACGTATCGCAAAAGGCGGGAGTGTGATCCGCACGTCAGTCTCCACTTTTATGGAGTTTATTGGTAATAACCCTAACGCGTTTAGGTTACTATTGCGTGAGCGCTCAGGAACTTCTGCTGAGTTTCGTGCTGCGGTCGCACGAGAAATCCAACATTTTATTGCAGAATTAGCGGATTATCTTGAATTAGAAAATCGTACGCCGCGGTATTTCACTGAAATGCAAGCCGAAGCCATGGTCACTATCGTGTTTAGTGCAGGTGCTGAAGCGCTTGATATTGATGAAGAAAAACGTCGACGCCTCGAAGAGCGGTTAGTATTACAGCTACGTATGATAGCGAAAGGCGCATATTACTGGTACCGCCGCGAGCAAGAAAAACAAAATGATACAGACCCTGACTTAACCAAAGAGTAAAGGAGAGACAATGACGGAACACAAAAATTATGAGAGAAGCACGTTACTGCTATCTTTAGTAATCGGCTTATCGACTCATGGAACGTTCTCTACCCTGTTTAATTCCCTTGTGGAATTTTCTATTTTCCCAATCGTCACATTAATTTTGGCTGTTTACTGTTTACACCAGCGCTATTTAAATCAAGCTATGCCAATGGGATTACCAAAATTTGTCGCCGGCAGCTTTTTCTTAGGTATGTTTGGCTACGCGGCGATTTTACGCGTCCAACATCCTGATGTCGGTTCTAACTTTATCCCAGCAACCGTGATTGTGATTATTGCACTGTGGATGTATACCAGCTGGAAAGCGCGTAAAAAAGAGCTGCAAGAACAAGCTCTCGAAAGTGACACTGAACATTAATATCAGTTTTGAATAAAAATATCGATTTTGAATATAAAAAACGCCGCAACATAATAGTGCGGCGTTTTTTATGGGTAATATATAGAGAATAATTAGCGTCGAGTGAGTAACACACCACTTTCCATATGATGGGTGTATGGGAATTGGTCAAATAAAGCCAGTTTTTCGACTTTATGAGTTTTGGTGAGTTCCGCTAAATTATCGCACAGCGTTTCAGGGTTACAGGAGATATACAGAATATGGTCATATTCTTGTACCAGCTGAACCGTTTTGTCATCCAAGCCGCTGCGTGGCGGGTCGACAAAAATCGTATTGCACTGGTAGTCTGCTAAATTAATCCCTTCTAAACGATTAAATTCACGAACACCATTCATGGCTTGAGTAAAATCTTCCGCAGACATTCGGATAATCTGCACATTATCTATTTTGTTCGCTTCTATATTGTATTGCGCCGCATGCACTGAAGGCTTGGCAATTTCAGTCGCTAAAACACGATTGAAGTTTTGAGCTAGCGCCAGTGAAAAGTTGCCGTTACCACAATACAACTCTAATAAGTCACCAGTTGAATGTTGAGTCGCATCAATCGCCCACTCTAACATTTTAATATTCACCTGTGCGTTTGGTTGTGTGAAGCTATTTTCCACTTGGCGATAAATCATGTTTTTCCCTTTTACAGGTAAAACTTCATCGACATAATCGTGGTCGAGCATAATTTTAGTTTTAGAGGCGCGACCAATAATTTGAACATCAAAGCCTTTGGCCGTTAAATCGGCTTTCAATTGTTTGGCTTGTTCCGTCCATTCATCACCTAATTTTTTATGATAAAGCAGAGAAACAATTAGCTTATTGCTTAGCGTCGATAAGTAATCTATCTGGAATAATTTGTGGCGCAGTAACTCAGAGCGTTTTAATAAAGGCAGAAGTTCAGCCATCATGTCGTTAATGAGCTGGCTAGCAACTGGAAATGACTCAATTCGAATGCGTTCTTTGGTCTCTTTATCAAACATAATATGAAATAGGTCATCACCTTCGTGCCAAATTCTAAATTCTGCACGCATCCGATAATGGGAGGTTGGAGATGAATAAATTTCAGGTTCAGGCGCAGCATAAGGGGCCATCAAACTCTTCAGACGGTCAACTTTCTCTGCAAGTTGCAGTTCGTAATCTTCGGTGTGCAAGGTGTTTTGCATCATATGGCCCCATAAAACAGTCAAAATTCACATCAGGGGCGAAATTGTAGGGCAAGCAGCGAAGATGTCCAGTTTTCATTATCGATTCATGGACACTGATAGTTATTCAATTTAGGATTATGTGCTGTGGTTGAGGGAATTTGGTGAGAGTCCAGAACTGACGCGCAACGGTAATTAAGGTATTCCCGTCATTCTTCAAGCTACATGGGTGTTGGCATCGCTCAGCTATCCTAGTCACATACTTCAGTATGCTCCTAGGAATATCTTCGCTTGTCGCCTACATGCAGCGTGAATTATTTAGGGGATATAACAGGTCGAATTTTCATTTTATATATCGCTTCATATATAGAAACCCAACTTGTCACTTTATAAGTCCGATACCTACCACACTTCTTATCGCTTTGTTGAATTTCAGCGCGGATCTGATTTTCGGCGTCGCGGAATGTTAATTTAATTGATTTTCCGAGTGTAAATATAATGAATAATAACAAGTCGCTACCGCTATCGGTGGCAGCTCTGGCAGTGTTGTGCGGTATTTCCTCTTTGGCAAGTGCAAACTCAAACTCGTCTGATGAAATGGTAGTGTCTGCTAACCGTTTCGAGCAACCAATCTCTTCTATATTAGCGCCAGTCACTGTCGTGACCCGTGAAGATATTGATCACTGGCAGTCAAATACCGTGATTGATGTATTGAGACGCCTGCCGGGAGTGGATGTTGCTCAGAATGGTGGAATGGGACAACAAAGTTCTCTCTTTATTAGAGGAACAGAATCACGCCATGTTCTGGTTTTGATTGATGGTGTCCGCCTTAATCAAGCGGGAATTTCTGGTTCTTCGGATATGAGCCAAATTCCAATCTCGTTAGTGCAGCGTATTGAATATATTCGTGGCGCCCGTTCAGCAGTTTATGGCTCTGATGCGGTAGGTGGCGTTATCAATATTATTACACGTCGCGATAATGATGGAACCACCTTAAATGCGGGCATTGGTTCTTATGGTTATCAAAACTATAACGGTTCAATGCAGCAAAAAATTGGTGAGAATACAACCGTTACGGGAGCTGCTGCTTATACACATACAACAGGATTTGATGTGGAGGCGAGAGGAAATACAGGAGGGCATCCCCAACCAGACAAAGATGGTTTTCTTAATAAAACATTATGGCTAGGTGTGGAACATCAATTTACCCCAGATGTTTTAGCTTATGCCAGAGCTTATGGGTACGATAATCGAACAAATTATGATGCCTCTGAATTTGCTGGTATTTTGGCTGATACCCGCAAGCTATATAGCCGTACCTATGAAACTGGTGTTAAATATCATCAGGAGAAATACTCTACTTCATTAATGGGCAGCTATAGTCACGTTAAAGATTATAACTATGACCCAAGATATGGAAAATACGGTAAAGGTTCTCGTGCTGATGATTCGAAACAGTATAACGTTCAATGGGGAAATAATTACCAATTTGAAAATGGTACAGTTTCGGCTGGCGTTGATTATCAAAAGCAAACCATTGAAGCGGGAACATCTTCGTTACCAAACAATGAATCAATCAATAATACCGGAATCTATTTAACGTCTCAGCAAGCAATCTCGGCTTTTACTATTGAAGGCGCTGTAAGGTCTGAAAAACACTCAGAGTTTGGCTGGCATACAACATGGCAAGCAGGCGCTGGATGGGAATTCATTGATGGATATCAGCTAATAGGCTCTTATGCTACGGCTTATAAAGCACCAAACATTAGCCAACTATATGCTTCAGCGCCATATGGCAATCCAGACCTAAAGCCAGAAGAAAGCAAGCAATGGGAAGGTGGAGTGAAAGGGCTCACAGGTCCTTTAAATTGGCAATTAGTTGCATATAAGAATGAAATTACCAATCTTATTGATGCGAAAGCCGAAACTAATTGGGGATGGCAAAATGTCGGTGAGGCGACAATAAAAGGTATCGAGTGGAACGGAGATATGGATACAGGCATATTCCACCATCAGCTTACATATCAATATACCGATCCTAGGGACGATAAAACGAATAAAGTCTTAATTCGTCGAGCTAAGCAACAAATCAAATATCAACTAGATTGGAATGTTGCCAATGTAGATTGGGGGCTAACTTATCAATATATTGGCTCTAGATATGATAAAGACTTCGGTCAATATGATACTAGTACTGGTGACTATAAAAGATTAAAACTTGGTGGTGTTAGTCTTTGGGATATCACTGCTGCATATCCAATCACTTCACATCTCACAATTCGTGGTAAAATAGCTAATATGTTCGATAAAGACTATGAGACCGCGTATGGTTATCGCACCGCTGGAAGAGAATATTTCCTCACAGGAAGCTACAACTTCTGATAACAACCTATCTGTTCGCCCGACCATTCTGGTGTTTGACTCCGGAGTGGGCGGGTTATCTGTCTATCGTGAAGTCAAAAAACTGATCCCAAATGCGCACTATATATATGCATTCGATAATGAAGCTTTCCCTTATGGGGAGAAAAGTGAAGAGTTCATTATTGATAGGGTTTATCAAATCGTTAATGCCATCGCGAAAAAGCATCCTCTCACCATTGCCGTCATTGCGTGTAATACTGCAAGCACGGTGAGCTTACCTAACTTAAGAGCGAATTTTACTTTCCCAATTGTCGGCGTCGTTCCGGCGATTAAGCCCGCAACCAAACTGACGCGTAACGGTGTTGTTGGTTTATTGGCAACTCGGGGTACGGTAAATCGTGAATACACAAAAGAGCTGATTGAGCGTTTTGCGACAGACTGCAAAGTGATCTCTTTAGGTTCAGCAGAACTCGTGCAACTGGCAGAGAGAAAGTTGCATGGTGAAATACTGCCGCTGGATGAAGTGGCTCAAGCCGTCAAACCGTGGATCAAAATGAAAGAAGCCCCAGATACGGTGATTCTTGGGTGTACCCACTTCCCTCTTATAGTAGAAGAGTTAGAAAAAGTGCTACCAAGTGGAACGCGATTTATTGATTCCGGCGCCGCGATTGCCAGAAGAACCGTTTGGCTCATCAATAATCAGGCTGAAGTTACGGATTCAAATGAAGAAGACTTCGCTTACTGCTTATTAATGAATGAGAGTTTACAAGAATTACGCCCTGTTCTTGAGGCGGAAGGCTTCAAATCGCTGCAAAAACTGGCAATTTAAACTAAATTCGTTGAAAAGCTGAGCGAACGAAAAAAAACATCAAAAAAAGGGTTGCCAGATTTTTCTGACT